>CAJTLD010000001.1:0-9244 GCA_910577065.1 uncultured Lachnospiraceae bacterium
TATAATGGGGGACCTCCTCCATAAGGCAGACGCGCGCCAGCGCGTATTCCGGTATAAAACATTCTTCCTTTGCGTACGGCGCGGCCTGCGGAAAAACCCTGACAAAATCGCCGCAGTTTTTCAAATCCAGAAACTGCTTCGTAATCAGGTTTAGTTCCACGGAGGAACGCACGCTCGAATCCTTTCGGAACCCGCTGGTGTTTTTTTCTGTTCTGCGGACCCGAAAATCCGTCAGCTTTTCCGGCAGGATATAAATTTCACTGTGAAGGCAAAGACGGATCCACATATAAAAATCCGGAAGCTGCCGCAGCCCTTTCGTATACATTCCATAAGAAGCATACGCCTCCCTGCGTATTAATACGCTCGGATGGCAAAGGCAGTTCCCCTTATAAAAGAAATAGCGCAGCCAGTCAAACCGGCTGCGGTTTTCCTGGTCAAAAATATGATGATAAAACCCGTTTTCATCTTCATACGGCATGCCGTTTTCGTCCACTACATGAACCTGCGTAAATACGGCGCTAACTTCCGGATGTTCTTCTAAATACGCCACTTGCTTTTTTAACTTGTCCGCTTCCCAGAAATCATCGGAATGGGCGACCGCTACCAAATCCCCGTCCACAAAATGCTCCACGATATATTTGACCAAAGCGGTTCCTCTGTTAAACGGGCTTGCAACCAGCCGGATCCGCTCGTCATGGTAAGACGAGAGAATCTCTACGGAGCGGTCCGACGAGCAGTCGTCATAAATAATCAGTTCAAAATCCCGGTAGGTCTGATTTAAAATACTCTCAACTGCCTGCGCAATATAGGCTTCATGGTTATAAGACGTAAGAATTACAGAAACTTTCATTTTTCCCCCACACTTTTGCACTTTGTAACGGAAACCGTATTCGGAATATATACTTTATTCCATAACTTCGCGCTTTCCTTTTCCTCTACTTCAAATACTATGGCATTTTCTATCATGTCGTGAAATACCACCGTCGTATTCTTTACAAGCGGCGATGAAACCACGAGCGTCACGTTGTACGGGCCCGCCATCAGCGGAAGCCGCGTCGTAAATTCCGCGCAGAATATGTCTCCCGCCTCCCCTGACAGAAGCTTTATTCCTTCAAACTGCATTCCGGAACCAATGATTTCGGTATTTTTGCCGTCCCGGATATGATACCCAACCCCGACATGGGTTAGCTTAGCGCGAAGCTGGACGTAGATCCGCAGATGGATCTGCTGGTTGTATTTGTATTTTGCGCGTTCCATTCCGGCATCATCCGTCATATCCACTCTGATTACGGCCGCCTTGCCGTCGCCCTCCCTAAAACGCCGTACGCGTTTTTCAAATTCTTCATCTGCGCAAATCACCGCTTCTGACGTTTTCACAGAGCCTTCCGCCGCTTTTTCGTCCGGATTCTGGTCTCCGATTTCATTCTGCAGGGAAATATTCTCTTTATTCATATGTTCCCTTGCGCGCCGCAGATACAAATCCGCCAGTTCCGCCGCAGGACCCTGCCGGATAATCTTACCGTTTTCCAGGTATATGCACCGTTCGCACAGCCGTTTTACAATATCCATATCATGCGTTACAAATAATACCGTAGCCCCCTGTTTCATAATCCGCGTCATCCGGGCCATACACTTAGCCTGAAACGCCGCGTCGCCGACTGACAGCGCTTCATCTACGATCAAAATTTCCGGATCCACGCTGACCGCCACCGCAAATGCCAGCCTTACAAACATCCCGCTGGAATAATTTTTTACCGGCTGGCTGATAAATTCGCCGATATCTGCAAAATCCAGGATATCCGGCACACGCTTTTCCATTTCCTCCCGTGGAATGCCGTTTAGCGTACCGGACAGATAAATATTTTCCATGCCGGAATATTCCGGGTTAAAACCTGTCCCAAGTTCCAGAAGCGCGGATATCCGGCCATGAATGTTTATCTCTCCTGAAGTGGGCGTCAGAACCCCGGTAATAATTTTAAGCAGCGTCGATTTCCCGCTGCCGTTTTTGCCGATAATACCGACAATCTCCCCTTTCCCAACGTCAAACGATACGTCCGAAAGCGCATGGAAATCCTGGTGCCGCTGCCTGGCAAACGGAAACAGCCCCTCTAAAATACGCTTTTTATTGCTGTCATACAGCCGATAGGTTTTGGTTAAATTCCGGATGGAAATCGCATTTTCACTCATCTGTTTACCCTTTCTTCGCCGGACGCAGCGTCAGATTTACGCTCCAATATAAAAATAGGCCTGTTTAAAAATTCGCCCAGTTCATCCATACGCCTGATGTTGCCGGAATTTAAGTCTTCGTACACAATTCCTTCTTCCCGGCGCACCGCAATACCTGTTTCTTTTACGATCCAATGATTTCTGGTTCCTTCCTTAAGCCAGTTTATCATCTCTTCCTTTGTACCGGTTTCAAACAGGCATCTGCCGCGATCCCCCATCCAGTTAAAACCAAGCTGGAATATAAGCCTGTCCGTATAAGAAGCCGTCTGGGCCAGTTCTTTTAAAATATGATCCTTTGCATCCCTGGTATTTTTTACGTTTCCGTAATCGTCCCCTACATGATGCAGCACGTTTAGCAGCAGTCCGACATCATAGACGGGCCCCGTATTTTCTGCAAAGGCAAAGTATTCGTTGTGTACGTTAAGCTTCTCCTCCATGCCAAGCGCTTTGGCCGCCGTCTCTACAAACTCCGCATGGACGCTGTTGCCTTCGTATAAATCGCCTTGTTTTGCCCCTGCTTTTATCAGTTCAAACGAAAAATACCCGCAGTTGCACCCAATATCAAAAAACGAAACGCCGTTCAGATCCAGCTTTGCACGAATATAATCCATGCGTTCCTTTTCATAACGGGATTTGACGCAAAGCTGCTCCTGCGGTATAAAACGCGCCAGTTCTTCCGGCAGGATCTGGTAATTGGAATGTTTGCTCGCCTGCCCGTATAATTCCACTAACTTTCTGATTTTACTGTCCATACATTTATCCTCATAAATTATTCGTACTCGAAAAACAACCGCTCCGTATCTTCTCTTCTATAAATATCCCACTGCGCATATTCCAGAAAATCCTTAAGATACGTCTTCTCAAATCCGGAATAAAACGCAGGCTGCCTTCCGTCGGAGGACGGTTTTGTCCCGCCATGCCAAAAATACTTCGCATCCGGATGAAAAGCCCGGTTTCTTTCCTGCCGTTCCAAAAATCCATAATCCCAGAGATATTCTTCGAAAAAATTATATCCCGCGTCTACAAATAACTGGGACGGCCCCCAAAATCTGGGATTTGCCTCTATCATATAATACTGCCCCAAAGAGAGCCTTACTTCCACCATCACAAATCCCACATAACCTACCGACAAAAACAGTTCTTTAAACTGCTGCGCGGCAGGATGCAGGTGGAACGTCCCCGGCCTTGCCGCCAGAATGGATTTCCCGCCCGGCTGCTGCATCAGATTTTCCTGGGAAAATGTTAAGATATGATTTCCCGTTTGATCCCTTCTGGGAAAATAATACAATAAATAAACGCTCTGCCCTTTTACATAGCGCTGGTAATAAAACGCCGCCTGGGCATATTCCCGGACAAACGCCTGGTAATCCGATTCGGAACAAATCAGTACCGGGCTGTATACGGCTCCGTCCGCATCAGAATAGGAAACCGGCTTGGCCACAAACGCCCGTTCATACCGCTCCGGAAATTTTATTTCCTGCGGAATCCGGATGCCGCGCCCTGCACACAGCGCACAAAAACGGGACTTATCCGAAATCTGCTCATACAATGCCTGCGACGGAAGGGAAGACCGATAGCCAAGCCTTGTAAACGTCTCCTCATAACGGAGCAGAAAACGGTTTAGCGCTTCCGTACTCGGCGCAACCAAAAACTGCCGGAACCCTTTTTCTTCCTGGGCCCTGCGGATAATCGCCGTAATCTCCGCAAGGTCTAACTGATGGTTCGTCCTGGCCGCATACACATGGGAAGCGTATTGGGTCTTAAAAATACTATCCTGCGGGGATGATGCCAAAATCA
Organism: uncultured Lachnospiraceae bacterium; assembly: GCA_910577065.1. GTDB lineage: Bacteria > Bacillota > Clostridia > Lachnospirales > Lachnospiraceae > Roseburia_B. The sequence goes on from CAJTLD010000001.1 coordinate 4,024, forward strand.
AATAGTTTTCAATCTGATTTGCAGAAAGCGTACGCAAAAACGCGGTGACGGCCCGTTGATTGTAACCCGAAAAAATAATGATATAATCCAACCTATTCCCCTTTCATGCTCTCAATCACACCGCATATTTTATCAACCGTATCCGGTTTTAAACCGGCATAAATCGGCAGGGTCAAAATCCGTTTGGATATGCGCAAAGCAACGGGCGTCTGGTTTGCGTCAAACTGATCGTGGTAACAGTCATACGTACTTGTCAGAGGATAAAAATATTTTCTGGCAAAAATCTGTTCCGCCGCAAGCGCGTCATATACTTCATTGCGGGTATGGCCGTAAATTTTTTCATCAAAAAAAACAGGAAAATATGCATAATTGTGTTTTACATTTTCCTGCAGTTTCATAATCTCAACCCCTGGCAGCTTATTTAAACGTTCCGCATATTGTGCAAATACGCATTTTCTTCTGGCAATTTCCTGATCTACATAGCGCAGGTTGCAAAGCCCCATTGCTGCCTGAAACTCGTTCATTTTGGCATTTGCACCTACATAATCCACGGTTTCCGGCCCGCGGATACCAAAATTTTTCAGGCGGTATAAGTCCATCCCATATTCCGGATCCCCAAAACAGACTGCGCCGCCTTCAATCGTATGAAAAACCTTTGTTGCATGAAAACTGAATACGGAAGCGTCGCCGAAATTCCCCACGCCCATTCCGCCGTATTCTTCGCCAAACGCATGGGCCGCGTCATAAATAACCTTCAATCCGTATTTTTCCGCAATCCGCCTGATTTTATTTATGTCGCAGATATTTCCATATACATGGACCGGAACAATAGCTGACGTCCGATCCGTAATCAGCGGTTCGATTTTATCCGCGTCTAGTGTAAAAGTATCCGGATCGATATCACAGAACACCGGCGTAAGCCCATTTCTCACGATTGCATGCGTCGTAGAGGAAAACGTAAACGGCGTCGTAATAACTTCGCCCGTTAAATTCATTGCCTGGATCGCCAATTCAAGCGCCATATGCCCGTTTACCATCAAAGATACCTGGTTTACATTTAAGTATTCTTCCAGCTTTTTTTCCAGTTCCCTGTGCTTTGGCCCCATATTGGTCAGAATATGGGTATCCCACATATCTTTGATTTCTTCCATATATTCTTCAAACGGAGGCATGGAGGATTTTGTTACAAATACCTTTTCTTCCATCTCTTTTCGCCTACCTTTCCCCCAGAAAAACCACCCGGAAAAATATTCTGAGATAACGCAGCAGCCCGCGGTCTTTGTATTCCCGGAGCACATATTCCATTTCCCGGTTTAACTGCCTTACGGACATGTTTACCTGGTATCCTTCGTATTTTGCCATAAGCGGCGTCCTATAATCCTTCAGCCTGCCGGCCCGCTTCTGCTTTGTCCGGCGGCCATACGGCGTATGGTAGCAAGACGTCACTTTGTTTACAAACCCAAAATCCGCCGCGGTGGAATAGCGCACCCACAAATCCCAGTCTTCTAAAGTATCCAGCGCTTCGTCAAATCCGCCCAGTTCCGCAAACAGGCTCCGTTCAAACAGCATACTCTGAATTGGGATATAATTCATCGTATACAATAACAGCCTGTGAAACGGCTGTCTAAACCGGATAACGCTCCGCTTTACCCTCGGCGCCGTCACGCCGCCGCGGCCCGGCAGAATCTGATCTTCCCTGGCAACGCTGTAAACGGCTCTCTCCGGCCCGCGCATAGCTGCGTTTACAAGCGTGCTAATGTGCTCGGGCAAAAAATAATCGTCGTCATCCAGAAAGTTCAGATACTTCCCCTCTGCAAGCTGCATCGCGCGGTTTCCCACCTTAGAACGCCCCTGCTTTGTCCCGGTCGCTTCGTAGACATAATTTAAATCCGCATATTCTACGTCAAGCATCCGTTTGGCCGTACTTTTCCCATCTTCCACAATCACAACCTGAATATTAGGATAGGTCTGGCTTCTGATACTGTTTAGCGCCGTCTTTAAAACCTGCGGACGGCCGCATGTCCTGACAAGAACCGATACAAGCGGTTGATTTGGTTTCATATGATAATCACTTTCCTGTCCTATTCTTTCATATCCCTGACATTATACCAGCCTTGCCAGGAAATAGCAACATTATGTTTGGTAACGGCGGCAGCGCTTCCACGCCGCTTTTACTGCCTGTTTATATTGTTTTTTATAGTCCCGCAGTTCTTTGTTGCGGATACTTCTGACTGTATAAAGCAAATTCCTGTACTGATACAGTAAAAATATCTGCCAGAGCGGAGCCTTTAGATACGCGCTGCAGTAATACATCTCGCTCTCACTGATGCACCGGAACATAAACGGCTTCATCCGATCCGTCGTATGCCCGTGGCGATGTTCCACAACCGCTTTCGGGCAGTAATGTGTTTTTAAGCCGCGCTGAGCCATGCGGATCCCGATGATCAACTCCTCGTCATACAAAACCGTATGTTCGTCTAGCGGCGTAATCTGCCCTGCACATGCAGCAGACATCATAAAGCAGCACCCGGATACATAGTAAACATCCCTTCCCTTATCCGGATTGCGGTCCAGGCAGTAATAACGTTTCCACTTCCTGCCAAATACCAGCTTTGCAGCCGTAAAAATCTGGAATATCTCCTTCATCCCGGTTCTCATAGAACAGCAGCTATACTGCGCGCGTCCCGCCCTGTCTACAACCTTAGGCCCTGCAATCCCGGTATCCGGATGGCTCTTTAAATAAGCTGCCATGGACTGTATTGCGCCCTCGCGGAACAGGATATCATTATTGCTTATTAAAAGGTAATCGCAGCCGTCCTCCAGAGCCTTTTTAATCCCGATATTGTTGCCGCTCGCATAACCCCCGTTTTTTTTGCTTTGTAAAAAATGCACCCCGTTCGCATGGATATACTGCTTCACCGCATCCGGCATCGGCTCTGTGGACGCGTTATCCACAAGATAGACGGCATAAGCGCCGCCTTCCATGGATCGGACGGCGCTTTTCATACATTTTAAGCTGGTTTCCCACGTTTGATAGTTTAAAATAATTATTCCTGTCATTTGTTTCCTCATTTCTGCCGCTGGCACTATCCCCGGAACACGTCGCCGCCGGACCCTATCACTGTTTTTTTAACGCATAATATTTTTTCTGGATCCGGGAAAGCAGGCGAATCGGAATCAATCCCACAATCATCGGCTTTACCGCAAAGAAAATTCCTTTCGGAAACAATCCCAGATGATAAAACGAACGCCATTTGATACGGGCTTCATTGATCCGGTAACGGTATTTGCGGCGTTTGTACTGGTTTTCGTCCCGGCGGATATAATAAAGCACCTGCGACAAATTAGCGCCGTAACAGCCATTTTCGTAAAGCCTGAGCAGAATATCATAATCTTCCGCCCGCGTAACCCGTTTCGACGTGCCGTAGCCGCGCACCTTCTGCAGCGCTTCTTTCCGAAACAGAATGGACGCATGCACATAAGGCAGGGAAAACAAAAAATCCTCCGGCCTCGGCTTTGCAGCGTACCAGTACCGTTCCCCGTCGTCGCCCGGCTGATTTACAAAAAACTCCCCTCGGCTTCCCACAAACGCCATATCCGGATGCTTCTTCAAAAAAGCGTACTGCATACTGAGGCGATTGGGAACCGAAATATCGTCCGCGTCCATAATCGCTATAAATTCGCCTTTTGCCGCCCGGATGCACCGGTTTCTGGCATAACCCGCCTTACGGTTTGTTTTATTTTTCAGCAGACGGATGCGGGAATCGGACGCCGCGATTTTTTTCAGAAGCTCGTACGTACCGTCTGTAGAACCATCGTCGCAGATCAACAGTTCCAAATCTTTAAAATCCTGGTTTAAGACAGAAGTAATTGACTTTGTTAATATCTGTCCCTCCGAAAGATTATATACGGACATCACTACGGATATTTCTGGCATATTGGTATCTCCTTTTTGTACTCCTATCTATATCATTTATGGGCAAAAATATGGTATTCCCGGAACAGCTGCTGACAGTAATCCTTATTTTCCTTTATTTTGGAAATTTCCGCCAGACGTCCGTCTTCCGCTAATTTTTGAATCAATTCCAGCATCATTTCCTGCCCTTTTGCCATTCCCATTTCAAGATTTTCCTGATCCCGCATCTGCAATGTCATATACTCATGCCTCCATTCCCTGTTTTTCTTCGCCCGAGTTACAGCATCCTTCAACTTTTCCACAAACAGGCTGTCTGCTTCCTTCCCCGTCCCGCTTTTCCATCCTACACCCCTTTTGTTCCGTTCCCGTCCGGCGTCCGCAAGCCCGAACTGCCCGCGCATTCCTGATAAATCCGCAGCATCCTGCCATGCACCCGCTTTGCATCATACCGCTTTATCTTTTCCCGCGCATTCTTGCGAAGCGTTTCTCTAAGCCTGGAATCCTGTTTCAGCTTCAAAACCGCTTTCGCATACCCGCTTTCATCCATCGGTTCGGTCAAAAGCCCTTCCACGCCGTCCGTAACCAAATCCGTATTGCCGCGGATCCTGCTGCACACAACGGGCACGCCCGCCGCCATGGCCTCCATCAGGGATACCGGAAGCCCTTCCTGTACGGACGGAAACACAAAACAATCCGCCATTTTCAGCAGCGCGTCCACATCCTCCCGGTAGCCTGCCAATACAGCCTGCCCCTTTAATCCCAGCTTTTGTATCAGCTTGCGGTCCTCTGCTTCGCACTCGCCCAGCCCGACCGCCAGGTACTTGATTTTCCTATCCGGAATATGCGCCATGGCCCGGATCATCGTTTCCTGGTTCTTCCTTTTGGAAAGCTGCCCGACGCTGACCGCCACAAAATCATCCTGCGCAAATCCAAACTCCTGCCGCAGCTTGTCCGCGCCCTCCTTAGCTCCGGCAAACCGTTCGGTATCCACGCCGATCCCCGGAACATAGCAGACCCGCTTCGCATGAAAATGCTTCGCCCGCTTATAGTCCTCTTTATTAATCGTAATCAAAACATCCGTAAAGCGCGACAGATATTTCTCAATCGGATAAAACAGCAGCCAGTTCTTCTTGGACGCGCCCTGATAAAAATGAAACCCATGCGCGGTATAGAGCACCTTCGTTTCGCCCGCCCTCAGCTTTTTGGCGCAAAGCCTCGCAATCACTCCGCCAATCGGCGACTGTGTATGAATCAAATCATACTTCTGTTCCGTACAGAGCCGTTTCATCTGACGGTACGAAAGAA
>CAJTLD010000001.1:9264-18306 GCA_910577065.1 uncultured Lachnospiraceae bacterium
ATATTCTTTAGATCCCCAATGCTCCTTGGAATCGGAATATGGTGCACTAAAATCCCCGCCTGCTTTAGTTCCTCCCGGAACGCATCCACCCGTTCCTGGCTGGTAATGCTGCCAAACGCAAAATTACTTGCCACATGCACCTCATACCCCAGCTGCCGTAAAATACGGATATTGTCCATATTAAACAAATCAATCATAGAAGCCACCGAAGCCGTAACCAAAGCCTTTCTCTGCCGATTGCCGCCGCACGGCACGCGCGCACCGGAAGGTACAAAAGTGTGCCCGCCGGACATTCCCCTGTTGCCGCCTCCACGCTCCGTCCTGCGGATGGACTGCTTCAAATCATACCTTTGGTAACGGTTCCCGTTGTACTCGCTCAACGATTTCTCATATGTAAAGCTCCCAAACGCCTTATTCGCCAAACGCCCGATTTTCCCCGGCATCCTGCAGCAAAGCTTTACAAACGGATTCAAAACCGAAAGCAGAACAACCCTTTTTCCAACCGCGTGCGAAACCGCCTCCACCACCTCAGCAGTCGAAGCATACTGCGCATTCTGCGGGAAAAAAACACCGCCCTCTCCCCGTTCTACAATTTCCCGGATCAGCTCGCACAGGTTTTCAATATAAAGCATGCTCCTGCTGTTTTGCACCGCCGGAAATACCGGCAGCCAGTTCGCCAGCTTAGACAGCATCGGATAATTCCCCTTGCTCTCCGCCCCATATACCATCGGAAGGCGCAGCACCGCCACATGAAACGCATCCGTTGCCAAACCCCGCACCGCAAGATCCGCTGCAGCTTCCTGACCCCTTTATCCCCCTGCCACTTGCTGTCCCCGTAAAAATTTGCCGGGGCGGGCTTCGTATCAGCCGTAATCATCTTCTGCCTGCCGTAAGGCGCGCTCTCCCCGTAAATAATGATACTTCCCGGGTAAATAAACTGACGCACTCCCGCCGCCTTAGCGGCTTCTGCCACTTCTTTTGCCAGATCGCAGTTTACCCTGTAATATTCCCGTTTTACTTCCTCAGAAACACGCCCCGTATCGGCATGCGCCTTACCCGCCACATGCAGCACCGTATCATAACCGCCAAAATCATACTGCTTCCAGCCGTCCCCATGTACGCTAATCGAATCCACCTGCCAGCGCGGGCAGTATTTGCGGATATACTGTTCAAAAGAAGTCCCGATATAACTGTGCTGCCCGGTAATCAATACTCGTTTCATAAGCCACCTTATCTCACTGTCCCCGAAGGGATTATTTCTTTCTTCTCCGTTTCATGCGCTTCATGCGCCCGGTACCGCCTTCCACAACGCCGTCCGCATTCGCCACAGCATGGAATGTGCCCAGAAAACACCTGACGTCAAACCAGAATCCCATCCGTTTTACATACTGTCCGTCCAGTTTCGCCTTCACCGGAATCTCCAGTTCATCCCGTCCGTTAATCTGCGCCCACCCGGTCAGGCCCGGCGGCACATCGTTTGCTCCGTACTTTTCGCGTTCCGCCACCAAATCGTCCTGGTTCCAAAGCGCAGGACGCGGCCCTACAAAGCTCATATCCCCTTTTAAAATATTAAACAGCTGCGGCAGTTCGTCCAGCGAAGACCTGCGCAGAAAATGTCCCATTTTCGTAATATACTGATCCGGGTCGGCCAGCAGATGCGTCGGCGTGTCCTTCGGCGTATCAATCCGCATCGTCCGAAACTTATAAATCGAAAAATAAGACTTATGGATTCCCACGCGCTTCTGTTTAAACAACACCGGGCCCCTGCTGTCCAGTTTAATTGCCGCGCTTAAGGCCAAAAGCGCCGGGGACAATACCACGCAGGCTCCCAGGCTCATTCCAAAATCCAGCCCCCGCTTTAATTTCAGATACCTCTTCTGCTTCGCCGTAAGGCAATGCTTCCTTTTACTTTTCCGACTGCACTGCACTGCCCTTCTTACTTTTCCCATAAATTACGCTCCTCTTCCAAAAATAACCCAAACAAAAACAACTCCGACTGCCCGTACAGCCCCGTTTCATCATCCGCTAACGAAGCCCCCGTCGCAGAATGGTAAAACGCCCGCAGCGCCTCCCGTTCCGTCATATGGTAATATTCCTGTATCCGTTCCACAATACCCGGTATAATCGTTGCGCGTATCAAATAATGCTCCATGCCCTCACCTGCATTATCAATTCCACTACCCGCAATGCAGCATTTTTCCACCCGCTCCCCCAAATATTCATCCAAAAACTGCATCATGTATTCCATCCCCATACCGTGCAGATCCTCATATTCCCGTTCCAGCAAATCCAAAACCCCTTCCCGTTCAAACAGCCGGAACACCTTATCGCTGCTCTGCTTAATATGATGGCTGTAAAATTCAATGCAAAACGTTTGAAACGACAGCCTGCTCACAGCCCATCCCCCTTTCCTGCCGCGTCAGCACAGCCCCGACGGCGCTTCCTCCGGATGATACGTCGGCACAATCCGCTTCACCCATTCCCTGATATCCGCCGGTTCCGTTATCACATACTCGCCCAGTTCCTTAAGCTGCTCCAGAAAACGCTCCTCGTCAAACTCAATCGGCTTGCCGATATGGATTCTCCGGTTCGCCGTTTCCTGCAGCCCTTCTTCATCCATCAGCATCTCTTCAAACAGCTTTTCGCCCGGGCGAAGTCCCGTAAAGACAATCTGGATATCCTCCCCCGGCTTATGCCCCGAAAGCAAAATCAGGTTCTTCGCCAAATCCACAATCTTAACCGGCTCGCCCATTTCCAGGATAAAAATCTCGCCGCCCTTTGCATACGCGCCCGCCTGCAGCACCAGAGAAACCGCCTCCGGAATCGTCATAAAATAACGGATAATATCCGGATGCGTAACCGTCACCGGCCCGCCGCGCTCAATCTGCTTCTTAAACAGCGGGATTACGCTCCCGTTGCTCCCAAGCACATTGCCGAACCGCACCGCCACATACTCCGTTTCGGAACGGTTGTTGTACGTCTGGATAATCATTTCGCAAATCCGCTTCGACGCCCCCATAATATTCGTCGGGTTTACCGCCTTATCCGTGGAAATCATCACAAACCGCTTCACCCGGTAAAAATCAGCCGCCCGCACCAGCTTTAGCGTGCCGAGCACATTGTTCTTAATCGCCTCATTCGGGCTGTCCTCCATCAGCGGGACATGCTTATGCGCCGCCGCATGGTAAATAATATCCGGATGGTACGTTTCAAAAATATAATTCATCCGGTTGCTGTTGCGCACCGATGCAATCAAAACAACCATCTTTAAATCCGGAAACTTCACCTTCAGTTCGTTTTGTACATCATATGTGGAATTTTCGTAAATATCCACCAGAACCAGCATTTTGGGCCTGTGCCCCGCAATCTGGCGGCACAGCTCGCTCCCGATCGAGCCGCCGCCCCCGGTCACCATCACCACCTTATCCGACACATACCCCATAATGGAATCCAGATCCACCTGGACCGGCTCCCGTCCCAAAAGGTCGTTGACGTCCACTTCCTTTAAGCTGCTGATGCTGACGTCCCCGTTCACCAGCTGATACATGCCGGGCAGGCGCTTTAATTCGCATCCGGTCTGCTTGCAGATATCTAAAATCTGCTTCATCTGCTGCGGCGACGCCGACGGCATTGCCACAATAATTTCATGCACATGGCGCTCCAGGCACTGTTCGATAATATCCCCGCGGCTGCCGACAATCTTGACCCCGTGGATATAGCTGCCCACCTTTTCCATATTGTCGTCAATCACGCCGACCACCTTTTTTTTGAGGAAACGGCTGTTCTTAATCTCCTTAATCAGCGCATTCCCGGCGTCCCCGGCGCCCACAATCAGCACGTTTCGCGTATATTCTGCGTCCCGCACCAGGTTTTTCACCGCCCGGAACACCCGGTAGCTGTAACGGCAGACCAAAATCAGCCCGAACAGGAATATCCCGAAAAACGCATAATAGCTGCGCGGCACGGGATACCCCGTTTCGGGATGGGAAAACAGAATCATCAGCATATTTAAAAAGGTTTCCACAATACAGGCGGATACCAGGTACATCATTTCCACTGCCCCGGCATAACTCCAAAGGCTGCTGTACAGTCTGAAAATCCAGAACACAAGCAGCGTGGTAACCGCGGCCGCAGGAAGCGACTTCCACGCGTTTTCCAGAAAATCCAGCGGAACTTCGTCAAAATGAAAATCAAACCGCGCAGAAAGCGCCAGCATGCTTGCAATAAACACGGCGCAGAAATCATAGCACATCAAAAACACACGCCGGATCCACAGTTTTTTATCTTCAAATAGTTGTTTCATGGAATGTTTCTCTCCGTTGTAAGAATTTATAGAGGTTCGATCTTATTTGTATTGTATCATTTCAGGCACAAAGGATCAATCCGGATCTTTCCCTTCCCAGTTTCTCCTCCTATTCCGAAAAGTATACGCGTCAATCCGTTTCCCGCGCTTTTTCATCGTCAAAATAAATTCCCATTACCACATACATCCCGTACCAGCAGACCCATCCGAACGGCAGTTCCAGATTTTCCACAAAAAGCAGCAAAAAACAGCAGAGCATGTCCGCCAGCACGAAAAAAGCATACTCGTCCCCGAACAAATGCCGGCGGAAATACCGGAACGCAAACCAGAGATTAAACAAAACCATCAGAATATACGGAACCGCCGCAAAAATACCGTAGCGGTACATCATGGCAAGATACCCGTTGTGCGGCATACGGTTCGCCCCCAAAAAATGCGCCATGTGCTTATGCCCCCACAGGTTTAATTCCCGCAGGTACGCCTTCCAGTAAACCGTCCTGCCGGTAGTCAAAGACTCCAGCGACGTGCTGTGCGTAAGCTTATAGAGCAGGCGGTTTTCGTTGCCCTCCTCCGCCGCCTGCACAGGCATCGTAAACGGGTGATCCGTAATCGTATCCAGATAAAAATCCTTTTCAAACTTTACTTCCGTATTCAACAGGCGCGGGATATGGTATACCGCATTGCTGTCCGCCGCAAATCCGGCGCAAAACACCAGAAGATACAGCGCAAGCCCCAAAAGCCTGACCTGCCTGCGGCAAATCCAGAGTTTCAGGGAAAACAGTACCACCGCCGCCGCCATCGGCAGCATACTCGAAATGCTCTGCGTCTTCCACATCAGATCCGCGCAGATCCCAAGCGCTAAAATACGCCACAAATCCCCGCGCAGCGCTTCCGTATCCCGGCGGTCAAACTTAAGTTCCGCCAGAAACGCCAGCCCCGCAAACAGCAGATACAGGCCGAAAATACCCGGGCTGTAAGTAGCGCCCATATAACGGTATCCCGGCAGGTACGGGCGGAACAGCCAGCAGAATAAAAGGTTCGGCCAAAAGCTCCAGATAATCCCCCGGATAAAATCCGTCAGCAGGTCTTTTCTGCACCGCATATTTCCCCACATAAAAAACAGAAAGCCCATACCGAACACCATAGCGTACCCCATAAGGGAATACCGTTTTGCCACAATCAAATCGGAAACCATACTGAGCGCCCAAAGCCCCATCCAGGACGCCACCAGCTTATTCCTCCAGTTGAGCCGTTTTAACGGACGTTCCCAGCAAAGCAGGGCAGCAAAAAGAAGCGCAAGTACACACACCAGCGCCAGGCAATGAAATTTGAATTTTTTATTGTAGATACCCAGAATAAAAGAGACCTGCATCAAAAGGAACACAAACGCAAACAATCCGCGCCGGATAAGCGCCCTCTTCTTTGCCGGAATCCTGCCGCAAAGCCATTCGCCATATCCGCCGGCGTATAAAAAAAGCGACTGTAAACCGTATACCGGAGCATACCACGGGATTTTTTTCAGATATCTCCCAAAAACGGCAAGCAAAATGCCCGTAATAAAAAGATATCCCGCAAATGCACACAGAAAATACTTCGGAAAAGAATGCTTCGAAGAAACCGGTTTTTTCGTCCGAAGCTGCACCTGATCGATGGAAAACGACAGACCAACCTGATCCGTAATCGTAATATGAAACGCCTCATATCTTATGCCCTTTGGCACCTTAATGAGATTGTCCCCTTCCGACAATACCGTTTCCAGCTCATAAACCTGCGCGTAAGAAGCATCGTAAAAGGTCAGCAGCGCGTCAAAGCTTCCCGTGCTGACGTTCGACAGCGGCATATAAATATACTTCCACCCACGCTCCTCCGCACCGATTCCCTTGACCGCCGTTTCGGCCGTCACAACCCATACCTGTTTTGCCTGGTCATAATACATCGTATCATTCCCGTTTAACGTCAAATCACTTTTCTGCGTATCGTATACAGCCCCGACATCATAAAAACGGTCTAAACGGAAGGTACCGCTGATGAACATAAGGGAAACTGCAGCCGCCGCGCAGATACCGGATAAAATCCATACGCATATTCCGTAATATCTGTCTATCAACCGCACTTTTCATGTCCTCCATATTTTAACAGTGCTATTATTCTACCTTATATTGGTATAAAAGAACAGTGTACCTCCTCAAAATTAAAATTTAATTAACTTTCTTCTTTCCCTTCTGCTATTTTAATCATGCACTTCCAGAAAATCCCTTACTTTTTGTTTGAGCCATCTCAGGCGATGTTTTTTCTCTGCAGCAACCAATGGCTCTTCCGGCAAATCCTCGGCCAGATAGATTTCTTCGCTGACCAAATCCCTGTGATTTTGGTGCTCGCCCTTTTCTAAGCTATGGATAGCATTTAAGATAAAATCCGACGATTCCTGCACATAACGTCTTCTTTTTGCATCTACTTCTTCAAAATCAATATCATCTAAGCCGATTGCCTCCCCCGGGGAATCCCTTAAAACCCGGCGCCCGGATAGCCCGAACAGTTCGAGTACGGAATCAATTTTGTCTCCGGAACGTGCGCCTGCAAAAAACTGTTTGCCAAAAATAACCGAAAAACAGCACGCATGAAACGAATTGGTAAAGATATAGGCGGCGTTTTGCATATAACCCAGCCATTCTTCCACGCCGATTCCGTATATCACCTCATGATGCGTCCCTTTTGGAATATCCGCATCCTTTAAATCCTCGCTAAGTTCAATTACCTCCAGGTTGTGATGCGCAGCAAAGCCAACCGCCGTTTTTACCAAAGCCCTCGAACGCTCCATAACAATATAAATCAGGACATATCCTTTTTGCTTGGGCGGCTCTGCCATTTTATAATAAAATTCTTTTTCATGAAAAAAAACCGGATCCAGCACATGCCTGACCGGAAGTTTGGAATGCTGCTCGATATAGTCTTTCAGGCTCTTTTCCCGTACGGACAGATAATCTATATCGCTGATATAGTCAAAAAATTCCTTTGCCCGTTCTGCGGAATACGGCCGCGGACCGCGGCTTGCCGCGTAAGCAATTTTCTTCTTCCCTTCCAACTGCCTGCACGCCAGAAAAAAGCCTCTGTCAAACCCATAGTCGGCATTGTCTTTCCAGATGACGTCTGATGCGCAGATATAGCAGTCGAACCCGGGATCCTGTGAATCCATTCGTTCCGCCGTATAACAGAGATCCGTTTTTTTATAATATTTCCGGATAAATTCCTCAAACCGCTCATATCGGATTTCCCGTTCATAAAACAGGTTTTTCCATTTTCTCAGAACTTTCTTCCATTCTTTAAAATCCTTTCCCGCATGATCCACATGGTAAAACAGCGGATGCTTTACATCATAATTGCCGTAATAGACGGGTTTATAATCAATAATCGTGCTTTCAATCCCGTGATCCTTCAGAAACTTCCAGAATGCATACGTATGGAGCGGAGAAGCAAAATTCAGCACCTTTGTATGCGCATTAATAGACAATATCCCAATTTTCATCCCGTATTCCCCTATTCTTTCATTTTCTCAATCAGAAAATCCACGATACGCCTGGAAGCCCCGCCGTCGGCAATATACCCCAGGCGCGCCATAAACTGTTCCGACTTCTTTTGGTACAAATCCGGATCAAATTCTCTGATGCAGCGAATCAGTTCGTCGCCTGTCCTCGCATAAGGAAACGGCAGTTCATCCATTTCAAAATACATGCCCCTTGTTTGCAGATATTGATCCAAATCCGGCACATACATATAGGCCGGTTTCTTCGTCAGCATAAAATCCGTAATAACAGAAGAGTAATCCGAAATCATCAAATCGGCCGCAACCGCCAGATCCTGCATATCATGATACCTGCTCGCATCTATAAAACGCGGTGAATCCGGTACTAATTCCCGGGATTTTTTCGCAATCCTCGGATGCAGGCGGATCAACATCCTCCACGGACGCCCCGTCTGTTCTTCTAAGGTATCAAGCGCTTTTCCATAATCCCAGTCATACCATTTCAACGACATATCCGGACGAAACGTCGGCGCATAAATCACCAGACTTGTCCCTTCCGGCACATCAAAAAAGCTGCGGACTTCCCGTCTGATTTCCGGCGATCCGTTTACTAATACGTCTGTTCTTGCATCCCCGAAGCGCAGGATTTCGCCCTTCCCCCAAAAAAACTCTTTGAGCACATGATCTTCCATTTCACAGCCGCTTGTAATATAGTCTACGTATTCCGCGTCTTTTAAATACATCCGATCTTTTTCCGGCAGTACTCTGTTTGGATTATAATTATGTTTGTCTTTTCCTTCCTTCTTTAGCGTAATACCCCCATGGAACGTATTCAAATAAATCGTTCCCTTTCTCTTAAAGACGCCGAATCTCAGCAGATCGCTGAAATGAATATTATTAATCCAGACTTTTGCCGTCATCAGTTCTATCAGCGACTGGTTCTTCCTTGAAATCCGCACCCCTTTTGGCACATGCGCCTCTTCATCCGAAGTTTTTCGGTTCAAAAGCCAAACCAGATCATAATTGTCTCCCCTGCGTAAAAACTCGTCGCAAATCGCTTTGGGATTGCAGCCGTATCCGCATCCCCCAAACTGCGTAAACACAATTTTATTTTTCTTCACAGGGACAAAATGCCCCACAAACCATGTTTCCACCTTTTTTATCATGTCTTTTATCTTATTTGCCATACCCTTCTCCTTGCACGTGCATATTTTAATAT
>CAJTLD010000001.1:18326-30882 GCA_910577065.1 uncultured Lachnospiraceae bacterium
TGTCTTTAATCTTTATATTATATAATAAGAATTTATATATAATGCAGTATAGCAAATTACGCCCTTTTTCGCAAGCAATAACTAAGAAATGGGCGTATTTTAGGTAACAGTTCCACCTGCAACTGCGCAGTTCGCAGCCAATATAGCAAAATCGCCAGGAATCCGGTCCTTTTGCCGCAGAAGTGCAAAACCGATCATTCATTCCAAATATTGTTGATTTTTAGGAAAATATGTGATACCTTAATTTGGTAACGGTGGCAGATATTCTTTTTATATACAAAATATTTTATCAGGATTTTTCCCATACAGAATATTTTTACACAAAAGCACGTTTTAAAAAATCTGCCAACAGGACATAATATGGAAAAACCAAAAAATGCAGCAAAGTAACATGGTATTGACTCAGGAAAGAAGGATAATTATGGAGGTCAAAATTTTAGATTTAGCACGGCAGTACGAGAAAATTCAGGAAAAAGTAGAACAGGCGGTTTGCGAGCAAATGAAAAGCGGCATGTATATCGGAGGAAAAGCAGTTGCCGACTTTGAACAAAAATTCGCCTCTTACATCGGCGTAAAACATGCTATTTCCGTAAACAGCGGGACGGACGCGTTGGTAATCGCCCTCAAAGCCCTCGGCATTAAGGAAGGGGACGAAGTCATTACTACCCCATTTACCTTTTTTGCAACTGCAGAAACCATTGCTATGACAGGGGCCGTTCCGGTATTTGTAGATGTAGAAGAAGAGACTTATAATATTGACCCAAATAAAATAGAAGAAAAAATAACCGAAAAAACAAAAGCCATCTTACCGGTGCATATTTTCGGCCAGACGGCCGATATGGATCCAATTCATGAGATAGCGAAAAAACACAACCTGATCGTAATCGAAGATGCGTGCCAGGCCGTTGGAGCGGAATACAAAGGAACAAAAGCAGGCGCCCTCGGCAGCGCGGGCTGTTTTTCGTTTTTCCCCACCAAAAATTTAGGCGCGTTTGGCGACGCCGGAATGATTACCACAAATGATGACGACGCAGCCGTAATATGCCGCGCATTGAAAGAACACGGTATGGCGCAAAACGGCGCAAAGGCAAGATATATCCTGCACGGCATCCAAGACGACTTAGCGGATACCGCTTCTGCGGACGGATTATACAACCCCTACAAATACTATAATTATTTAATTGCACACAATTCCAGGATGGACGCGATTCAGGCCAGGGTGCTTGATATTAAGCTGGATTACCTGGATGAATTTAACCAGAGACGGACCAACATCGCTGCATTTTACGAAGCAGAACTGGGATCCTGCGACGGCGTTATTACCCCAAAAGTCAAAACCGAACGGAAGCCCGTATGGCACCAGTATGCGTTCCGGTGCAAAATGAAGGATGAAATGGGAAATTTCCTGGCTTCTAAAGGAATCGGAAGCGCCGCGTTTTATCCGGTTCCGCTGCACTTACAGAAGGCGTTTGAATATCTTGGGTACAAAGAAGGCGATCTGCCCGTAGCGGAAACGCTTACCAAACAGACGGTTTGCCTGCCCATCTTCCCGGAACTTACCGAAGAAGAATTAAAGTATGTTACAGCCGGTATCCGGGAATTTTTCGAATCATCCAGATAAATTAATATATAAGGAAGGTATCAGACATGAGCAAAATTAAAATTGGCGTCATCGGCGTAGGGAACATGGGAAAAAACCATGTCAGGCTGCTTACGGAAATGAAAGAAGATTTCGAATTTCGGGGTGTCTTCGACTCCGACAAAGAACACGTATTAAAAACCGGATATACGGGCAGGATATTTGATTCGGCCGAAGAACTGATGTCGGACGTAGAAGCTTGCGTAGTCGCAGCGCCGTCTTTTCTCCATAAGGATCTAGCCCTTTTGGCTGCGGATCACAATCTTCATCTGTTAATGGAAAAACCGCTGTCCCTCAATCACGAAGACGCTGATATTGTATGCGAAAGATATCGTACGCTTGGAAAAATTTTAATGGTCGGGCATGTAGAACGCTTTAACCCGGTGGTACAGGAACTGGAAAAGATCCTAAACGACGAGGAAATTATTGCCGTTACCATTGAACGCTGCTCTCCGATGGACATGAGAATCAGCGATACGGACGTTATCTATGATTTGATGATCCATGACGTTGATATCTTATTAAACGCCATACTATCCGGCGAACAGATCAAAGATTTATACGCGATAGGGCGTACTTCCTATAACGAAAAAAATGTAGATTATGTGCAGGCAATTTTTAAATTCGGCAATGACGTACAGGCTTCCATTATTTCAAGCAGGACCACGGAAGATAAGATCCGGAAAATAAAAATCCACTGCAAAGGGGCATATGTAGACTGCGACCTGCTTCACAAATCCATAATGATTTCAAGAAGGACGCATTACCGCCTTGATACAGGATACAGTCCTATTTACAAACAGGAAAACGTGATTGAACGCGTATTTGTACCAAACATCGAGCCTTTGCGGCATGAACTTTCCTATTTTGCAGAAAGCATTAGGACAGGCAAAGGCGGTATGAACAGCGGCGCGTCTGCAAGCCTTGACTTGCAGGTTCTTGACCAGATCCGGGAACTGATTTATTAAAATCGAATAACCGCTTCCGCAAAGAACCGTTGTTTAAAAGGAGAAAAAAATGGTCGCATCCATATTACTGATGATAATTTATGTAGGCTGTTCTGCCTTGGGCCTTACTTTATTAAAAATGGGCTTAAATGACGGCGTAAAACTTACTTTCAGTACGGCTTGTATGGAAATGAAACTCCCAATGCTGTTATTTGCCGGTATTTTACTGTATATATGCAGCTTTTTGCTGAATATGCTTGTTATGAGCCGATTCAATTTAAGCTATGTATATCCGGTTTCAGCCGCTTTAATTTACATCGCCATTGTGGTATTCAGCGTCATTCTGCTAAAGGAACAGGTATCGCGTACGCAGATGATAGGTATGGCAGTTATTCTTGTAGGCATTGTCATTATGAACCTCAAAAAATAAAAATATTATGAAAAAACAAACGAAAACAGGAATCATTTTTTTGGCAGTATCTGTGCTATTGCCCTGCTTATTCCTCGCATTATTTCTACATGAAAATATAACCCCCCAAAAAATGCCGTTAGAAACTGCGGCAGAACTCACCCATGTTACAGAATATGGAATTGAACACGCTGATATTTTGGACGGGATGATCCTGCTGCAGGGATGGCTTTTGGAAACGCCGGATACCATATTAAGCATCAACAGAAATTTTATTCTTTCAGACGGCGCCCGGACCTATAAATTAAACACTGTCCTGCAAAAGCGGGAAGATATCACAACACGGTGGAATAACGGCAATAATTACGACAACAGCGGCCTAGAAGGCAGCTGTCTGGCCAGTTCTTTGGAAAAAGGCCGCTATCGCATCGGTTTTTTGATAACCGATGCCGTGAATAAACGATATTACCTGACGGACGAATATCTGGAGGTGCATTAAAATGATTCCCGCAATCCCAAAAAACAGGCTCAAAGAGACTCTTCCGTTGATTTTGCTAACTGTTTGTTTAATCCTGATCCATTACAGGATTCAGTTGGTTCCCGGTTCCGACGACGATTTTATGTCCAGCGCAATCAATACCGGCAATCTGACGCAGCTTTATGCCAATAACCGTGTCGTAATCAACTTTTTCGGCGCTTTTATTATGTCCTTTCCCTTAATACTGTGGAAAGTTCTCAATATCGCCGTTATAGTTTTTTTAATTGCCGGTATTTCTTATTATGCCGCAATAATAACCCCAGGTTCTTCCCAAAAAGACAACTTAATTCTGAACTTCAGTATATGCCTTCTGTTTTTTTTGCTGCCGTTTAACGTACTCTCGTCCGGCGTATTCTGGGCTACAGGATCTTTTAATTACCTGTGGGGGATTTGCGGCAGCCTGTATATCAGCATGGTTTTTATGAAAGATATGGCCGGGCTGCCCGTCAAAAAAACAGAACTGCTTACCGGATTTATTTTAGGCATTTACGTATGTGATGTGGAACAGCCCATGGTAGTCGTCTGTTTCGCAGGAATCACCTATCTGGCGTTTTGTTTCCTGAACCGTAAAAAAATTACAAAAGGCATGCTTTTTTATGGAATCGGGCTTATTTTAGAATGCATGCCGATTGTATTGCTTCCATTTAATACCTATCGTTCTATCGGCGAACAAAGCGTCTATTTTCCGGACTTTGAAATGCTCAGCTTTTTTGACAAAATATACCAGGGAGCCATGCATTATTACAAACACTTAGTGAACGAACTGGCTTTTCTGTTTTTGCTGATATCCTTATTTACGGCCATTTTAGTTTTCAAACGGATCCAAAGCAAATTATTCCGCGGCATTTCCATGCTTCCGCTGCTCTATTTTTTCTTTGCTTTGATTCCGATTCTGGTTGTAAAATCAAAAAATCCGCTGGGAAATTTAAAAAAAGGCCAATTTATTTATGACTTTTCAGAGCGGCTTTACCGTTTTAATATGGAAGAAACTTCTCTGTTGGCTTTTCTGACTGCCACGTTTATTTTTATACTTTTATTTTTGCTGCTTATTTATGTTTTACAGGAGACATTTCAAAAATATGCCGTTGGCTTTTTATATGTTTCGGGATTTGCAGACGGAATGATGATGAGCTTTGCCCCGTCTATCTTTGTCAGCGGCAACCGTGTTTTTTTCGCTCCGGACGTCCTTTTTCTGACAATTACCGCTATTCTTGGAAAAATGGCTGTCACCGATCCAATTTCTGTTTCAAAGACAGCGGAAAAAATATATTCCTGTATCGCATGTTTCATCATGCTGTTTTTCGCTTTTGCAGTAGGAGCGCTGCAAAGCCGCGGTATTTTTTATTAAGCGCAAAGCGTATCAGATTTTTTTCACAGGAGGAACAATATTATGTCAATCTTTATTCACCCGACAGCCGAAGTATCGGAACATGCCGCCATCGGAGACGGCACAAAAATCTGGAATTTAGCGCAGGTACGGGAAGATTGTAAAATCGGCAAAGACTGCATTATCAGCAAAAATGTTTATATCGACACAAAAGCTGTGCTCGGCAGCCGCGTAAAAGTCCAGAACAACGTAAATGTATACCACGGCGTAACCGTAGAAGACGATGTGTTTTTAGGGCCGTCTATGACATTTACAAACGATCTGTTCCCGAGGGCATTTAACGCAGACTGGAAAATTACGGAAACCCATGTAAAAAAAGGAGCGTCAATCGGCGCAAACGCAACCATTGTCTGCGGGACTACGATCGGGGCATACGCAATGATAGGTTCCGGAAGCGTGGTGACAAAAGACGTGCCTGCCCACGCGCTTGTCGCAGGCAATCCAGCCAGGCAAATCGGCTGGGTCTGTAAGTGCGGCCATAAATTAGACAGCCAAAACACCTGCCCATGCTGCGGCGAAGCATACCCGTCCCTGCAGGCTATTCCAAAATAAAACCAGAGTAAGGAGTATGGCATGAAGTCAGAAAAAAGCGTGTCCCTCGTATTAGCAGGATACAACGAAGAAAAAAATATCGAACAGAGCATGCAGTTATCCTATCAGGCGCTTTCCCATGCATTTGAGCAGTTTGAACTCATTCTTGTGGACGACGCCTCCAAAGACCGCACTTTAGAAAAAATGCTCGCATTTGCGGATGGACACCCATTCGTTACCGTGCTTCCCAACTATGCCAACCTGAATTTCGGGACTTCCGTTTTGAGAGGGCTGCTGGCTGCGCGTTACGACTATATTGTGTTTAACGCATGCGATTTGCCTTTATCCGCCGACGATATGGTAAAGCTTCTGCTTCATCATGACGCGGACGTTTTAGTGATGGAACGGACAGGCTATAAAACGACCAAATGGAGGGGCATCACTTCCGACGTCAATAAGCTGCTTCTGAAACTCTTATTTCCAAAGCTTACAAAAGGAACGCCGGTATTAAACTTTGTACAAATTTACAGAAAAAATATTATAAAGGATATCCTGCCACTTGCGAGGAGTCCCATTTTTGTATGGCCGGAATTAATTTTCCGCGCAAAACTCTTAGGGCTTTCGGTAAAAAATATTCCTGTAACATGCCGTGTAGAAAACCTTAGAAAAGGAGCGTTTGGCCATCCGCACGATATTATCTGGGGAATATACGATATGCTGCGGTTCCGTATACGCCTGTGGCGCAAAAATTACTAGCGGCTTTTCCGCTTTCGTGTTATAATCAATCATAACAAAAAATGAAAAAAGATTTAAAAACGGAGGCCCTTCCATGGAAGAAATACGCAAAAAAACCATTAAAGGTATTAAAATCCGCTCTTTGAACCTGATTATGCTGTCTGTTTCCTGTATTCTGTACATACTCCTGATCTGCACTACGATTCAGTCCATGCGCAGATACGACAATATGGTGTCCACCACCAACCAGCACATTGCCTGTGAAGAAATCATCTCCCTTGTGGCAAACGGCTCCAACTACCTAACAGAACAGGTACGGCTTTATACGATGACCTTTGACACGAAGCATCTGGACAACTATTTTACGGAAGCCTATACCACACGGCGCAGGGATACCGCGTTGGAAAAACTCAAAGAGTACCACACGGACGGCAGCGTATACGCCTATCTTTCATCAGCGCTTGAAAATTCCAACCAACTGATGGAACACGAAATTTATGCTATGAAGCTGATTTCCACCGCGCAGAAGCAGGATACGGCGGCTCTGCACGAAAATATTCAGAACATGGCGCTTCAAACGGCAGATCAAAATCTGTCTGCGGAAGAGATGACCGAAAAAGCCCGCGATCTGGTTTTTGGCCCGGACTATCAGGCCGCCAAAGCCGACATTATGGACGATATCGATTACTTTGTAGACAGCGTAATTGAACACACCCAGCAAAACCAGACCGAAAGTTCCCTGGTATTGAAGCGATCCCTGGTGCGCCAGCAGGTTTTAATTAGCATCCTGTTTGTAGAAAACCTGATTATTTTTTTCCTGATCATCCGGCTGATTATAAACCCGTTACAGGTTTATGTCAAAAATATCAAAGAAGACAAGCGGCTGGAATTTGTCGGTTCATACGAATTTAAATATCTGGCTCTGACTTACAATAATATTTTCGAACTAAACGCCGCCAATGAGCTTTCCCTGCGGCACCAGGCGGAACACGATCCGCTGACTGGGCTTATTAACCGGGGCGCATTTGAACATTTAAGGCAGCTTTTTGCGGCCAAACAAAGCCCGCTTGCCTTTCTGATTGTTGACGTGGACAAATTCAAACAGGTAAACGACGGTTATGGGCATGAAATGGGCGACCGCGCCCTGCAGAAAGTAGCGCATCTTCTGGAAGACAGTTTTCGTTCCACCGACTTCCCGGCCAGAATCGGCGGAGATGAATTTGCCGTTATTTTAACCGATCTGACGGCAAACCCAAAAGATCTGGTGCTTTCTAAAATCAACGCCATCAACCGCACCCTGCAGAACCCGTCTGATGATCTCCCCGCTCTGTCTTTAAGCGTGGGAGGCGCATATTCCGAAGTAGGTTTTACGGATGATCTCTACAAAAAAGCAGACGCCGCGCTCTACCAGGTCAAAGAAAACGGCCGCTGCCGCTTTTATGATGAAGCTTCCGATCATATCGAATAACGCAAAAAATTACCCGTCCGGACATAAGTTTTATTCCGGACGGGTATTCTTTTCTTTTATTTCCGGCCCGTTCCTCAGCTGACCATACCGCCCACGGTCGCAGAAGCCGTGCACAGTACCAGCGTGGTAACCAGATGCGTAATATCGCCGGAAAGTCCTTTGTAAAGCAGCAGTGATACGGCAAACAGCAGTATAAAATAGAGGGCTCCTATCAAACAGCCCCAAAGAAACTTTTTGCTTTTTGCCCTTTTTCCGATCAGGAAACCTCCCAAAAACCCGCTGATGACATATACGGCAATCAACCAGACTTTGCTTACCATTTCCCCTGGTTCAAACTGAAACAACACCAGGGCCAAAAGCAGCAGCAAAAGCATCGTGATAAGATACATCACAAACAAGATTTTGACAAAATCCACTGCCAGCGTCCGTTCTTTTTCTTTTTCCGTTTTCTGCATAAAAAATTCCCCCTCCAAAATCACTATATGATTTTGGAGGGGAAGTTATCCCTTTTTTTTGAAATCACCGCCGTATCATTTTTCTGCCCGGCATTCTCTTATAATTCGCAGTTGCCCACCGTTCTTGGGAACGGCAAAACATCGCGGATATTGCTCATCCCGGTCAGATACATTACGCAGCGCTCAAAACCAAGCCCAAACCCCGCATGCCTTGCAGAGCCGTATTTACGCAGATCCAGATAAAATCCGTAATCTTCCTCGTTCAGTCCCTGTTCTTTGATTCGTTCCAGAAGCTTTCCGTAATCGTCTTCCCTCTGGCTCCCGCCGATTATTTCCCCAATTTGGGGCACCAGGCAGTCCACTGCCGCAACCGTCTTGCCGTCGTCGTTTAATTTCATATAAAACGCTTTGATCTCCTTTGGATAATCCGTTACAAAAACGGGACGTTTAAACACTTCTTCCGTTAGGTAACGCTCATGCTCCGTCTGCAGATCGGCTCCCCAGGAAACTTTATATTCGAATTTATCGTTGTTTTTCTCTAATAGTTCCACTGCTTCCGTATAAGTGACGCGGGCAAATTCGGAATTTGCCACATGGTTCAAGCGGTCAATCAGCCCCTTGTCTACAAAATTATTGAAAAACTGCATTTCTTCCGGGGCATGTGAGAGCACATAGCGTATAATGTATTTCAACATGCTCTCCGCAAGGATCATATCGTCGTTTAAGTCTGCAAACGCAATTTCCGGCTCTATCATCCAAAATTCAGCCGCATGGCGGGCGGTATTGGAATTTTCCGCCCGGAAGGTCGGCCCGAACGTGTAGATATTTTTAAATGCCATCGCATAAGTCTCGCCGTTGAGCTGGCCGCTTACCGTAAGGTTTGTGGATTTGCCGAAAAAATCTTTGGAAAAATCCGCTTCTCCCGTTTCTGTCACAGGCAGGTTCGCCGGATCAAGCGTCGTCACGCGGAACATCTCCCCGGCGCCCTCACAGTCGCTTCCGGTAATAATCGGCGTATGCACATATACAAAATCCCGTTCCTGGAAAAATTTATGGATCGCATAAGCAATCAGGGAACGCACCCGGAAAACCGCTTCAAACGTATTGGTTCTTGGACGCAGATGGGAAATGGTACGCAGGTATTCAAAAGTATGGCGCTTCTTCTGCAACGGGTAATCCGGCGCGCTCTCCCCCTCGATTACCACTTCCTCCGCCTGTATTTCAAACGGCTGCTTTGCCTGCGGCGTCGCGGTAAGCGTTCCGGTAACAATAATCGCCGCCCCTACGTTTAACTTTTCCACTGCCGCAAAATTGGGCAGCGCATCATGGTATACCACCTGCAGCGGTTCAAAAAAGGTTCCGTCGTTCACCACAATAAATCCAAAATTCTTCGAACTGCGGATACTTCTGACCCATCCCCCGATGGTAACCGTTTTGTCAAAATAATCTTCTTTGCTGCGGTATAAATCCCTGATATTGATCAGTTCCATATCCTTTTCTCCTCCCATCCCGTATTATTTTTCCGTGCTTTCGAGCTCTTGCGTATCCTCCGGTTCCTCAGCTTTGTCGTAATTGATCGTCGCGTTTTCCACAACCAGATCGCATGCCTTATTGTCCACATAAATCTGCTGCATATACGCTTCTCCGGCCGCAGTGTCGGAACCATAGTTTGAATAAACGTCCTCGGCCGTTGCAAAACCGCCGTTTTTCATAATGTTGTTTACATATTCGTCAAAGCCTTCGTTATCAAACGTAAGCTTTTCTTTTTTGGCAATCGCTTCAAAAATAAGTTCCTGTTTCAAACTTGTCTCGATAGAACTTCTGCTCTGGTTCTCAAAATCTTCCTGCGTCATATTATAGTTGGACTGCAGAAATTCCTCCAGGCTTGTCCCATCCGTACAGTACTGCTTTTCAAAACTCTGCACATAAGTTTTCAGCCTTGACTCCAAAAGCCCTTCGGGCATGCCGTCCACCGTGCACCGTTCAGACAGTACGTTGATAATTTCAGCGCGGATATCGGATTCGCGTTTTGCTTCGGTTTCCTGCTCCAGATAGGAACGGATATCGGAATAAAACGCATCCACGCTTTCCGCGGAAAAATTTTCTTTGACAAACGCGTCGTCCATATCTGCCGCCGTTACTTTTTTCTGGATGGCGTTTATGGTAAAGGTAAACGTCGCTTTTTGCCCTTTTAACTCTTCCGAAGTGTAGTCCTCCGGAAACGTTACGTCCCAATCGACCGTTTCCCCGACTTTGGCTCCGATAAGCCCGTCGGAAAACCCTTCGATAAAACCGCCGCTGCCCATCGTCGGATTGGAATTTGTGGCTGTGTCAATCAACTGGTTTTCAGCCGAACCGCCTTCAAAAGCCTCCCCGTCTTTTTTGCCGACATAATTTACATCTACAACGTCGCCTTTTTCTACAACGGTTTTGGTTTCATCCGGTACATACGGCTTATAATAGTAAATCATCTGATCCACATATTCGTTTACCTTTTCGTCCGTCACCTGATAATCCGCTTCTTTGAGGCTGATTTCTATATTCATATAATCCCCTAATGTGACAAAATCATCCACATTATAAGAAACTTCTGCGCCCGCCTGCGCCGCTTCCGTACTTTCGGACAATACGGCTTCCGTATCCGCAGAGCCGTTGCCGTCTTTGTTCCCGCAGCCTGCCGCCGCTGCCGCTGCCATGCACACACATAAAAATACTACTGTTTTTCTCTTCATTTTATACCTCTCATATTCGTAAATATTTGAACAATAATACTAAGATACCACATTTCCCCGGAAATGAAAAGGTTTTATTGCTTTTTCTTTCAATCAATGATACAATATAGCTTGGATTGATACAGACAACAAAGGAGGAGAGCAATCGTGTCACCCATTACCATTGTATTACTGGTTATTCTGGCAATTTTAATCATTGGCCTTGTCGTTCTATATTTTATAGGAAAAAAAATGCAAAAGAAACAGGAAGAACAGCAGGCGCAGATCAAAGCCTCTGCCCAATCCGTTTCCATGCTTATCATTGACAAGAAAAAAATGAAAATGAAAGACGCAGGCCTTCCGCCGGCCATACTGGCTCAAACGCCCAGGCTGATGCGCGGATCCAAAATCCCTGTTGTGAAAGCAAAAGCAGGCCCCAAAATTATGACTTTTATCTGCGACGCCGAAATCTTTGATTCTATTCCGGTCAAAAAAGAAGTTCGCGCCATTGTCAGCGGGCTTTATATTACCTCTGTAAAAGGGCTGCACGGCTCCATTACCCCTGCGGCTCCCGCCAAAAAAGGCTTCCGCGCCAAACTGCGGCAGAAGTATCAGGAAGCCAAAGCCAAACTAGACAAATAGAATCCTGCATTGCAGGATTCTTTTTTACGAACAAATATGAAAATCTGCGCTGTCTTTTGACCGGATCGCCATCCGGATATTGCAGTTTGCCAGATGCTCGTAATTCAGTTCCAAGGAATAATCCACATGAACCGAAATATCGTTTTCCCTCTCCCGGATCCGGATATCCTTTGCATGAATCCCAAGCATCAGGTTGCCAAACGGGGTATCATAACAGGTCACATTTTTCCGGTTTTTTTCGAAAGTCATATGTACGTTTGCAACCCCCCGTTTGATAATGTCCACACAACCGTCCTGCAGCTTGATAATATTCTTCGTCGTACCGTCAAAGCCTTCTATCACTTCGTCGTAAATTACATAATGCTTATCGTTCTTTTTGTAATAATCGCCTGCCGTAATTACCTCAACCGGTTCGGAATCCCCCTCTTGCTGCTGCGTAAACTGCATACCTCTGATTGTTACCAATACGTCTTTTGTCATATGTAATCTCTCCTGTTTGATTTGTCTTACTTTAATTATAGATGATTTAGGAGAGAAATGCAATTGTCCTATTTATGGAAGCTTACCAAAATTTCAGATATTTAAAGCCCACTTTGATTTTTCCTTCCGCCACAATCTCCGCGTACTCTTCTTCTGTCAGCACTGCTTTTAATTCCTTCTTTGCGTCTTCGTCCACAACCTCGTACACGCTGTTCGCAAAACACAAGTTCGGGTACATCACGCACCACCAGTTTTCACCGGCGCCCTCCCCGATTACGACGTTTAGAGCGCGGTAAGTCCCGCCCGGAAACGTATAACCTCCATACGTTTTTTCCGGAAATCCGCAGTCTTTGACCATGGCTTTTACCGGATAATCATATCCTTCGGCCAGAATGGCCTCTCTTGCACATTCCTCAATCTTGGGCAGACGTTTCTTTACTTCCTGTTCACATTCTTTTAACCCATCCACGCCGCTTAGTTCTGTCCCAAGATATGCCCCAATCTGATCCCGTACTTTTTTCTTTAATTCCTGGTCGTCTTTCGTATCGCTGTTGGCTATTACATGGAAACGCAGTATACGCCCGGCAATCCCCTCCTGCAGTTTATGGCTGCGG
>CAJTLD010000001.1:30927-33125 GCA_910577065.1 uncultured Lachnospiraceae bacterium
CCGTATACGGCTGTCCGAATTATTTTTTTCATATTCCTGTTCCATCCCTTCTTCATTTTGAACTACTATAAGAATGTCCGGTTTCTGGAATTTTATACCAATTTTTTTATCCCCGTTCATTTAACAAAACGACTTCGATTTCAAAACCGTACCGCAGATCTTTTAAATACGCGTCGGGATTTCCGTGATACTGTTCATATTTCGTTCGGCTGTACATGCCAAGCTTGTAAAAGCTGTTGGTAATATCGATTTCC
The DNA here is from genome assembly GCA_910577065.1 of uncultured Lachnospiraceae bacterium. Classification (GTDB taxonomy): domain Bacteria; phylum Bacillota; class Clostridia; order Lachnospirales; family Lachnospiraceae; genus Roseburia_B. The sequence goes on from CAJTLD010000001.1 coordinate 31,182, forward strand.
TGTACGTCCAAAAGCGACTTTGCGCTGTCCTTTAACTGCGTCAGTACCCAATCTCCGATTTCCCGGCGTATTCGTTCCCCTTCCCCGCTTCCCGTTTCCATATCTTTTTCCACAACGGCTTCCAGATGGATTTTATCATGATAGAAAATTTCGTCTCCCCTCGAAAAGCCGCCCCTGGCTTTGATCCGGTTTACCGTAACCGCCGTACCGTCCTCTAAAGAAAACATCAGCTTTTTTAGCTTTCCCTGGCTTAAATATGACAATACCGCTTCATTGATGCCGATTTTCCCTTTCGGGATTCCGCCCCAGAGCGCATAATAGTTTTTAATCACAGGCATACCGCCCGCATCGGAGAGCACCGGAACCAGCAAAAGCTGCTCCTTGTTGGCCATATCGTTGTACAAATCGCCCAGGGTCACGGCGTCCTTTAGCTTATAATCGTCCCTTGTTTCAATCATTTCTTCCAGATAACTGCCGATTGCCGTATCCAGGTTCTGATCCAAAGACAGGATTTTTGCCGCATCCTCGGCAAAAAATAACAGAGTATTCCTCGCAATCAAACTTTGTTTGCCGCATATATCCAAAAAATCAGAAAGGGCGTTTGCATCCTCTACAAACTCTTCCGAAAGGACCAACGCTTTCATATGGTTGTAATCCAAAACTTTGTTTGTATCATTTGCGTATTTGGATATCCCATTAAAAAAGTCCTTGTCTTCGATAAAAAAATCGGTCGCATTCCCGCCCTTTGCATTTTCGTCCGCAATCTTCGAAAGGTCCTGGAATTTATAACTGATACGGCAGGAATCCTCCTCTTTGTCTACTCCCATAGCCAGCGGAAATCTCCGGTTTTCCAGTTCCATCGTGCTGCACCCGGACAAAAACACAGTCCCCAAAAACAAGACGGCGCACAAAACCGCTTTTTTGCTTTTGCCGCGCGCTTTTACACAAAACGCCGCCAAAATGGGAACCAGTACGGCAAACGGCGTTGCAGCGTATAAAAATAGCTGGTGCAGCCAATCCGTAAACGCACGGGAGCGGTAACTGCATACGCAAAACGCAAACATTACGACGCATGCCGCCAACAGCCACCATTTTTCCAGCTTCCCTTTCGTAAATTCCTTTAGGCTTTCGGCAGCGTAAAACAGGCTGCTGCTTAAAAGGGCAAAAACCGTAAAAAACCAAATTGCCACCATCAAAGCGTCTTGTCGCTGTAAAAAACCGCCCGGGATCTGAATCATGCTCATCAGCGTCACCGCCGGGTATTCCATCGCCTGCATAGAAACCGTCCCAAACAGGCCCTGCAAAATGCCGTACATAGCCAAAAGCAGCAAACCGCTGAACAAAACAGCGCCCATACAGGCTCCTCGGATCGACTTTCTTTTTTTTGCAAACGGCGCCAAAAAAAGCGCAATCCCAGCCAGGGAAAAGACTTCAAAGCTAAAATAGGCTCCCCGCGCAAAACCTTGTCCGCCATTCTCATACCAGGGAAACAGCCTTGCCCACTCCACGTCCCTTGCCGCAAAAAACAGCATCAGAAAAAGCGGCGCCATCAAAAACCAGAATAAAATTTCATACACCCTGGCGCGTCCCTCAATTCCCTGTACAACCGCATAAACGGCAAGTCCTAAAATTCCCGCCGCAATCCAGTAAAAGGACTGTTCCTTTAAAAGTTCCGTCACGACCAAATGCCCAAAAATATACGCCACATAACCGCCCAGGCACAAAAAATAAAGCGCGTAGCCTAAAATGGCCGCCGTCCCCAGAATTTTTCCAAAGCACCTCCTCAGAAAGGCCGGATAGCTTTCTCCATCATCCACAAGACCCACAACCCATCCGATCAAAACGCAATAGAAAAGCCCTGCCCCAATCCCTGCCGCAAGCGCAAACATTCCGTTTTTTGCGGAAACAGAGGCCACTGCGGGCGGCAAAAGCAGCGTCCCAATA
>CAJTLD010000001.1:33144-59117 GCA_910577065.1 uncultured Lachnospiraceae bacterium
CAAGCGGAACATCTGCCGCTTCGAAATTTTATTATTGACTGAAAACATCATGATCCTTCCTTCTTAAGCGTACTCTTTGGTTTCTTTTTGCATAGATAGGCCGCCGCCGCATCAAAAACAGGGGCTGCCGGATCAAAGAATCCCGCTCGTCGTCGTATTGGTTTAAATCTGCGCCTACAAACGGCATCAGGTACGGTATCCCAAAACTCCTCAAATGGGACAGATGTATCAACACCAGAAGCAGCGCATACAAAAACCCATAAAATCCAAGCCAGGAGCATAAAAAGATAAACAGAAATTTCAGCAGGCGAAACGATGTGGCGAACTCTTCGTTGGGAATAGCAAAGGAACAAAGCGCCGTAAACGCCACGACAATTACCACAATCGGGCTTACAATATTCGCTTCCACCGCCGCCTGCCCGATAATCAGGCCTCCCACAATCCCTATGGTGCTTCCCATTGCCCCCGGCAGGCGGACTCCCGCTTCACGCAGCAGTTCAAATGCAATTTCCATAATCACGACTTCCACCACAGCCGGAAACGGGACGCCCTGCCTGGCTGCCGCAAAAGACAAAAGCAGCGTAGTCGGCAATACCTGGGTATGGAAATTAGTAACCGCCAGATAAAGCCCCGGTATCGTCATTGCAAAAAATGCGGCCAGATATCGTATCATCCTCCCAAAAGACGCAATCTCCCAGCGGTTATACATATCATCGCTCGTCTTAATCAGCGAATTGTAATCCGTCGGCAGAATCAGTCCGGTAGGGGAATTATCCACCAATACCACAATCCGTCCCTCCAGAATGGACATTGCCGCGCGATCCGGGCGCTGCGTCGTCTGAAACTGCGGAAACGGGGAATACCATTTTTCTTCCGACAGCTGTTCTATCATTCCGCTGTCCAATATGCCGTCAATCTCGTATCGGTTTAACCGCCTCCTCACTTCCTCAAGCAGTCCCGGGTATACCAGATCCTCCATATAAACAATATCTACGTTCGTGCCGGTACGCGTGCCGACCCTGATTTCTTCCACCTTTAATTTGGGCGTACGGAGCCGTTTGCGGATCAAAGCGCTGTTTACTTTGATCGAATCCATAAATCCCTCTTTGGAACCCCGGATTACTTTTTCCGAATCGGGCGCCTGCAGAGACATGGCGGGATACCCTTTATCCGGAATTTTAATGGCTTTGTCAAAGCCGTCCACAAACAGTATGACGTCTCCGGCAAACATACCGCCCGCAGCCTCTTCTACCGTTTCAAACAACGTCATATCCGAAATGCCAAGGGCGTTTTTTTCAAGGCACGTATGGATTTCCTCCCCGGACATCGTACAAAACTGGTTCAAAAGCTTCCCGACTACCGAGTTTTCGAACAGAAAGCTGCCGCCTGTCACCTCGATATACGCAATAAAGCAGCCGATATCTTTGTTTATTCCAAGCTGCATAGTTTTCTTTTTAATGTCGGCAGACTCTCCCAAAAGGGCTAAAAAAGCTTCTTTATTTACAGAAAGTTCTTTTACCATCGCATTTTCCCATCCAAAATAAAAAGTAGGAACAGCTTAAACCGTTCCTACCTTAGTATCTGCTTTGCAATTCTGTTTTATTCCTGCCTGTGGATAATATTCTTCACCGCCCCCGCCTGGTTGTCCAAATGCCGTTTCATCATCTCCGACACATATTCTTTTTCCCTGCGCGCTAAGCCCACGATAATCTGCCTGTGCTCTTCTACCAGTTGCGGGTAATTCGATTCGTCCTTTAAATACTCCACGCGATAGCGGTATATCTGTTCCCGCAGATTGTTTAATATTGCAACAAGCGTGGGATTTCCGGCTGAGTTATAAATCATGTCGTGGAAATCCATATCTGTCTGGACAATCTGTTTGATATCCGTTGTTTTGAGCGCTTTTTCAAATTCTTTTACATTTTCTTCCAACGCATCTAAGCATTCGGCCGAGATATTGTCGCATGCAATCTGTGCAGCCAGAATTTCCAGCGCTTCCCGGATTAAAAGAACGTCCGCCACGTCCTTTTCTGTCATTGCCGCTACCTGGGCCCCTTTGCGCGGTATCGTAACCGCAAGCCCTTCCTGCTGAAGCATACGGATTGCCTCCCGGATCGGGGTACGGCTGACACCTAATTTTGCCGCAAGCTGCAATTCCATCAGCCGCTCCCCCGGCTTTAAATCGCCTCTTAAAATGGCTTCACGCAGCGTACTGAACACCACGTCACGCAGCGGAAGATATGCGTTTGCGTTTAATTCTAAATTCTCCATAGTTTCTCCATACTGCTACCTTCGATTGTTATAAATGCTCGTTAGGTAAATCTGTTTTGCCAGTTGTGAATCACGCAGCGTTTCACAGGCCCGTTTTGCTGTCTGGCCGTCTTCAAACAGGCCAAATACCGTAGGCCCGCTCCCGCTCATCATCGCGCCAAGCGCGCCGCACTCCGTCATGCATCGCTTGATCTCGTTTATCACCGGATATTTTGAAACGGTTACGGTTTCCAGAAGATTCCCCATATGTCCCGCCACAGCTTTTAAATCCTTTCTGCGGATTGCCAGAATCTGCGCGTTGATATCCGGATGGACAGTATGCCCGTTCAATTCCAGATTTTCATAAACATATTTGGTTGAAACGCTGATGCCTGGTTTCGCAATCAGCACCGGGCATTTGGGCATAGGAGGCAGGCTCCTTAGCTTCTCGCCTATGCCTTCTGCAAGCGCAGTTCCCCGCATCAGGCAATAAGGCACGTCCGCCCCGATTTTTACGCCAAGTTCCATCAGCTTTGCCTGCTTTAACTTCAAACAGAACAATTTATTCATACCGTATAACATGGCAGCCGCATCGGTACTTCCGCCCGCCATCCCTGCGGCGACAGGGATATGCTTCTGCAGATTCACCGCAATGCCTTCTTTCATTCCATACGCGTCATAAAGCAGCTTTGCGGCTTTATAAATCAAATTATTCTCGTTTACAGGCAAAAAATCCAGATTCGTCTTTATCGCTATCCCGGGTTCGGCCGTTTTTCGTATTTCAAGCAGATCGTATAAATGAACCGTCTGCATCACCATTCTGACTTCATGGTATCCGTCTTCCCTTTTCCGAAGTACATCCAGGCCCAGATTCACTTTAGCCAACGCTTTTACCTTTATCTCTTCCATCCAACGTCCTCCTCCATGAGCTGTGCTGTATAGAATGTATTTTGTATACATAAGGATTCTATCATTAAATAAAAAAAAGATCAATTGTACTTTACTTTTTCTTAGCGCCTGCCGATATGATTATTGAAGACAGGAATATGGATATCATTTATTATGCCAAGGAGGGTACGTATTATGAGTGTAAATGCAATTAATCATGCTTCTTATGCTTCCACACCAAACGCTTCTGCCGCTGCAAAAGCTTCTGAAAAAGAAACGGTAAAAGAAGCGGCTGACAACAAAGCCAAAGAAAGCGGCGTTGTATACGAAAAGAGTTCTTCTACTGTCAACACGGATTACGTCAGGAAAAATTCCGCACTGATCAGCAAATTAAAAGCGGATTCCGACTCCAGGGTTTCACAGCTGCGCGGTATTGTAGAACAGATGATGAAAAAGCAGGGTACTGCAATCGGCAATGCCGACAGTATGTGGCGTTTTCTGGCAGGCGGCAATTTCACCGTTTCTGCCGACGTTAAAGCCCAAGCTCAGGCCGATATCGCAGACGACGGCTATTGGGGAGTAGAACAGACGTCCGATCGTATTTTAGACTTTGCAAAAGCCTTAAGCGGAAGCAATCCGGAAAAAGCAGACGAGCTTTTAGCCGCTTTCAAAAAAGGATTCCAGCAGGCAACAAAGAGCTGGGGCAGTAAGCTTCCGGATATCTCCCAGAGAACTTACGACGCCGTTGTCAAGAAATTTGACGCATGGAAAAACGGCACCGAAAAAACCGACGACAATTTTGCAGACGAAGCATAAAAAAAGAACCCGGCAGTTCCAGACGGTAACTGCCGGGTTCCTTTTATCCGTATTGTTATTTTGCTTCCTGTTCTTTTTTGGCCTTGAGGATAGCTTCGTTTAAACTGAGCATTTTCGCATCCAGCATAGACACAATGCCGGAACACTCCCTTAAATCCCTGCTGATGTAATCGGGTGCGTTCCCCTCAAATTTATAATAAATCTTATGCTCCAGGCTTGCCCAAAAATCCATCGCCATCGTTCGGATCTGGATTTCCACCTTGGTATCCGCCACGCGGTCGGACATAAATATCGGAATCGTTACCAGCATATGATAACTTTTATAGCCGCTTTTCTTTGGATGCTTAATATAATCCTTGACCGATACAATCGTCAAATCATTTTGCTTGCCAATCATTTCCGCCATCCGGTAAATATCGGATGTAAAAGAGCATACAATACGGATGCCCGCGATATCGTTCACATGCTCCATCATGTTGCCGATGCTACTTTCATATCCATGCCGTTTCAGCTTCTTTACTATGCTTTCCGGCGACTTGATCCTGGACTTAATATATTCAATCGGATTGTACTGATGAACATGCTTAAATTCGTCATTTAAAATTTCCAGTTTGGTATTTACTTCTTTTAAGGCGCTGTTATAAATAAACATCAGTGTCTTCCAGCTGTCCACATCTTCCCCAAAGCCGCCTTGTGTATGCTGCAACATATACAAAACCTCCATACCCTGTAATTGCCTTATCTCCTGCTAATTATAGCATACTTTCCCGGGCTTTTGTTAATATATGCCACATTTCACAAAAACTTAATTTTTTTAATCTTCTTCAATTACCTGAATTTCCAGGAAGTCAAATTCGATTTTTTCTATAAAGCTGTCTTGGGAAAACCGGGTTTTGGCATGGCGCTTAAACTCTGTGATATTGTTGTCAAGCCAGATAGGCTTTTCCAAATCAAAGGCATAACAGATCTCTTCAAGCGCCCCGAATATCTTATGCGTCCTTGTATCGCCGGAGCCGTTTTCCACCGTCATATCCCTTAACATATGGTTGTCTTTCCATTCTTTTGCCCACATACGAAACATCGCTTCATCCCCTCCTCTGACGGCTTGACTCATACATTAAAACGGACGCCGTTACAGCGGCGTTTAAAGACTCGGCTTTTCCCTGCATGGGAATTTTAACGGCTGCGTCCGCCAAGCCTACGGCTGTCCCGGTTAAGCCTTTTCCTTCGTTTCCAATCATAAACGCGCAGGCTCCTCTGTAGTCCGGCGCGTCATATGAGACGCTTCCTTTTAAATGGGCGGCATAAATACGGATCCCTCTGCGCTTTAAATCAGAAAGGGCTCCGTAAAAATCATCCGGAGCAAAATACGGCATACGGTAGATACTCCCCATCGTAGCGCGTATCGTTTTCGGATTGTACAAATCCGCCGTTTCAGGGCTTGCAATAACGGCAGTTATCCCAGCCGCTTCCGCAGTGCGCAGCATCGTGCCCAAATTACCCGGATCCTGTATTCCTTCTAACAAAAGGCAGCAAACAGGATCCGCCTGGAAAACACGGAAAAAATCCCACTGCGGGATGCGGACAACGGCCAGTATCCCCTGCGGCGTCTGCGTCCCCGCTGCAGCCTTTAACACATGATCCGAAAGCAGTTCATATTCCATGCCCAAAAGCCCGTCCTGATGTTCTTTTCTGGTCAGATACGACTCAGATACGTATATATTCTGAATCCATTCCCGCGGGGCTTCTCTGACCATCTTCTTGCCTTCCACTATAAATACGCCCTGTTCATACCTTGCTTTCGCCTTTTTTCCCAATAAAATCAGATTTTTAATCTGAGGATTTGATGTACTCGTAATCATATCATCCCTGCCGCTTTCTTTCGGATCATTTGCACTTGTAAAAAAAAGCCTGCCCCACCGGCAAGCCTCAAAACAAGTATATGTATTGGGCGCTATAAAGCGCCCCGCTGCCTGCAGGCAGCTAAGACTGGACCAGACGGGAATCGAACCCGTGTCCAAAAACCAATCCCCTGTCCTTCTACGAGCGTAGTTTATTATTTGGCATTCCCTCCACAAGACTTGAATAAACACAATTCCTGCTTTAGTAGCTTCATCTTACGCCCACATACGCAAAGCTTAATATGTGTCGTTTCCTGCATCACATGAAGCCTGGCTCCTAAGGTACAGGTGCCTTAGGGCAGACTGCTGCAACTAGGCAGCGTATGCTAAATTATCGTTAGCGTTTAATTTTAAGTTTGGCATTTGACGCATTCCATACGGCTCGCTTCTCCAGCTTCATAATCCCTGTCGAAACCTTTACTGGCCCTTATTCTTTCCTATTATACCAAAAATCCCGCTCTGGTCAACCCATTTGCTTCAATTTTTCAGAAAGAAAAAGAGGGCAGAACCCTCTTTTTCCTGTTTTGTAGATTATTTGGTTATTTTCACACCGGATTTTTGTCCTTTGCCTTTCAATAACCTCTGATAATTTTTTAATTTATTCTTCGGTACTTTAATCTTGCATTTCGAAGAAATGCCTTTCAATGCGTTTTTACCGACGGTTTTCAGGGATTTTGTCTGAATTGTAATCTGATTCAGTTTCTGCGCTCCCCAAAATGCGTTTGCCCCAATAGACGTTACATTTTTGCCAATGGTTACGCTTGTTAGTTTCTTGTTGTTTTTAAACGCATTTTTCTCAATTTTAGTCACTTTGTAAGTAAGTGCGCCGATCTTTACGGACGCCGGAACCGTAAACTTTGTATTATTTGTTTTCTGCGGCTTTACAAACGTCACTGTACCGCCTTTTGCAGAAGAGGTCAGCACTTTATATTTGGCTTTGCTCTTTCCTTTGCCAATCGTATGGCTTGAACCGGTTTTCGGGAAATTCACAACAGGCGTTTCCACTGGCGGATTTTCAACCGGTGGATTCACAACAGGCGGGTTTACAACAGGCGGGTTTGACGCCGGTTTTAAATTCTTCAGCGCTTCCTGCAGATTTTTCAACGCATTTTTCACCTGCTGCCTTGAAGCTGCGGGATCTGCCATAACCTTCTGTGCTTCCTGCAGCGCTTTTGCAAAAGCCGTATAAGATTCCGGCGTATATTCCGCTTCCTTTTTTGTTACGGCTTCCGTAACAGCCGCGTTTAAATCCGCTACCTGCTCTTCTGTTGGAGGAACAAACGAGAACAAAAGCCTGTAAACATTTGTTACTTCCCGATCCTCTGATGTAACAATTATCTTTACCATATCCGAATCATCTACCGGCAAAATATTCACGGACGCGTTGTCTCTTGCCGCCGCCTCAATCGCAGTCGTATAGGCTCCGAGTTTATATACATCTTCGCTAAATTCACCGGAAACAAATCCACTGACACTGCCGCCGTCCACAGTCAGCGTATCCAAAACTGCCGTATGATTTGTTACATAGCCGGATGTCGTGCTCCAGATTTCAAGTTCTGTTAAGCCCACATAGCCCGTGCCCTGCTGCCTCATGGTAAAACGCAGCGTCTTCACCCTCTGCGGTTCGCTTAAAGTCAGCTTATTCTCCTGGTTTACCACATAATCGCTATGTGTAAAATCAACCTCTTTAAAGTCCACGCCGTCTTCTGAAACCGAAATCGTTACCGACTCAGGTGCAGTAACATTTGTATCACCAAAGAACCATGCTTTTAATTCTGCAATCTCCTGCGCCTCGTCCCAGGTAAACGTAATGGTTGGGGACGAATTGAGCAGATGGTCATTCCAGTTCGTCCAGCGCTCGTCTCCTTTATTTAATACATCTTTTACGCCGTTTATAATAGATTGCAGGTTATCTGCAGGCTGGCCGCAGCTTTCTGTCAAAGTGGCGCATTCCGGAGCTACATTCCTTGACTCTGCCGTTACCGTCTCAGCGACACGGATCGTAGCTTTAACCGGCATGGTTACTCCGTCCTCAACAGCAGCCGTACCTTTTACCGTAACAATGGAACCGACACTCTGCAAATCTTCCGCTTTAAGATCCTCCCAGGCAACGGGGTATGCGCCGTAAAGCGTGCCGTCCGGAAGAAAACCTGCCGCCGTTTCAGGCAGGTTTGGAACAACGCCCGCCATTACTGCGCGTGAATAATTCTTGATGCCTACGATAATCGGTTTTACATGCAGGTAAGCGGAAACTGCAATTTCTTCTTTGCCTATCTTAAGTACGCCTTCCAGTTCATGATCTCCCGGCGTATTCCAGAGCTGCCCGTCCAGATTTGCCCATGTGATAGTTCCTTTTACAGCGCTGCCATCGCTCATCGTACCATTCACTTCAGTCTGAAGCTGCGGTTCTTCGCCCATGGTAACGGTGTATTCCTCTGTTATGTCATAATCCATTACAAAAGCTTCCGAATTGCTGCCAGTAGTGTTCACAAATACGCCTGCACTCTCAAGCCCTGGTGACACGGCATTTATTTTAAACCCGCCCGCTCCGTTTGTGCTGCGTACAATTACCAGGGCCTTTCCGCTGAATGCGTCAATATTCGCCGTCTTTGCGCTGGTCAGGACAGATTTCTGCTGGAATTTGTCAACCGTAGACGGATTTCCGTTATCCACGCCTACAATCGTTCCGTTTCCTGTCAGGGTAAAACGGATATGGTTTCTTGCAGCGCTGACAAAACGCCCGTCTTTATCCACTACATCTACCGAAATATAGCTGAGGCTGGTTCCGTCTGCCTGGATCTCTTCTTCCTCTGCCGCAATCCTCAAAGAGGTACCCTTGTCGCTGTTGGTCGTTACGCTGTCTAAGCCAAGGGTATTTTCTATTACTGTTCCGGCGCTGTTATAAGCAACCGCCCGAAGCGTCCCTGCCTCATACTGTACTTTAAACTGAGCCGCCATTGCCTTCCATGCGGGGCTTTCATTTACTGCCGTGCACAAGCTGGCGTTTTCAGATTTGTTAGAATAAGTCGCCCACTCATATCCGGCGCCTGTTGTGTTCACATTTCTGGTCGATGTACCAATCAGTTGATCATTCAGGTACAGCTCAACCTTGGCCGCATTGGAATAAATATATACCGGAACCTTGCCTCCGTTCACTGTCAAATCCTCTTCATTCCAACTCTGGGGAACGACATGCAGCGTTGTGTCATCCTCTCTCCACTGGCTTGTGTAATAATAGAAGGAATCCTTCGGGAACCCCGCCGTATCAATTACACCGAAATATGAGGAGTTCGGCACCGGCTTCCTGTCTCCGCTCGCACTGCCCGCTGTAGTTCCATTCCATGGGGTAGGTTCGCCGATATAGTCAAATCCGGTCCAGATAAATTCTCCGGATACAAAATCGTCTTTAATCGTATAGTACCAGGACTCCCTTGCGGAATTTCCCCAGCTTACCCAATCCGTATCGTACGCGGTACACTGATAATCCCCGTTTCTGCCGTAATGGCTCATAGTATCATAAATACCGCGGCTGTTGCTTGGAGACGCCGTCTCGGTAGCGACGATTTTCCAATCCGGATGCGCACTGTGTACATTGGCGATTTGCCCCATAGAATAGTTCATGCCCGCTACGCCATCTGCTTTAACAAGTTCCGCCGTAACCTTATTACGAAAATCGGTAGGGTTCGAACTGACATTTCCACCTGGATTATTATCGCCGCATGTAATCGGCTTGGTATCGTCAATTGCCTTAATATAGTCAATCATATTTCTGGTATACTCTACATATCTGCTGGAATCCGTAACGCCGAAATTCAACTCGTTGCCGATATCCCACATAACAACGGAAGGATCGTTTTTATCGCGGTGAATGTTGGATTCCAGTACAAACTTATACCAGGTATCAGACGGCTGCGCGCCCATAATTTCATTTTCGCTTCCAATCGTCTGATTGAAATGCGTATTGAAATCCTGGGTATTTTCATTTTTCCCAAATGCCCATCCGTCATAGGTTTCATCCATAACCATCATTCCCAGTTCATTGCAGGCGTCTAACAGTGCGTCTGCAGGCGTATTGTGGGCGGTACGGATAGCATTGCATCCCATCTCTTTTAACATGCGGACCTGACGGTAAATAGCGTCGCGGTATGCCGCGGCGCCGAGCGCGCCCTGATCATGGTGCATACAAACGCCTTTTAATTTCATATTCTGGCCGTTTAAGCTAAAACCTGTATTTGCATCATAATTGATATAGCGGAACCCGAATGTAGTCATATAAGTATCTTTTACTGTATTGCCTGTCAGGATCTCTGTCTGAACATAGTACAGGTTCGGCTCATCGCAGTCCCAAAGTGCGGGCTTATTTACAAAGGCTTCCTGTTCCACGCGTTCACTGGCGCCTGAATCCACGGCCACATCACTGCTGACCGGCGAAGACACTGCCTTCCCGTTTGCATCCAGCACGGTTGTGCGTACCGTTGCATTTGCGGAAGCGCCGCCGTCATTTTGTACGTCGGTTGCCACACAAACGGCCACCTCTCCATTCTGCTGCTCTTCTAAATCAGGCGTCGTTACATAGGTTCCGTTCCTGCCAACATGTACGGCGTCTGTTACTGTCAGTTTAACATCGCGGTAAATACCGCCGCCGGAATACCAGCGGCTTGACGGAAATGCACACTCTGCCTTTACCGCTATTACGTTTTCCGTTTTGCCGTCACAGGTTACATATTCCGAAATATCAAAGGCAAAATCATTATATCCATAATGGTTCTCGCCTATCTTTGTTCCGTTTACATAGACATACGCGTGGTTATAAACGCCGTCAAAATTCAAAACCAGCGATTTTGACGCGTAACTCGCCGGAAATACTACATGTTTACGGTACCAGCCCATGCCGCCCGGATAAAATCCGGATTCAGCCTCATACTCATTCGACTGTTCCCGTGAAATGTTAAAGTCATGCGGAAGCAGCGTTTCTTCCCAAGAAGAATCGTTAAAATCCTTTTCCTGCATCCCATCTTCCCATGCGTCTCCTTCCAGAAACAGAAATTTCCAGCCCGTATTGAAATTTACTTCACGTCCATCCTCCAAGACAGCCGCTTGTTCCGTTGTTTCTGCAGATGCCGGTACGGACGGAACTTGAAAGCAGGTTACCGTCATAGCCGAAGCCAGAAATACCGAAATCCATTTTCTGATACATGTGTTTTTCATAATACTACCTCCTATTTATTCAGTTCTATAAACCATATCCCAAAAAGATACCGCTTATTTACATCTGCCTAACCTTCGGATTCTGCGTTTATCTGTGCTGATAAATCTCCGAAAGGTTTGCAAAAATAGCTCCCGCCACATCCGGCTTATTCATTGTATAAATATGCACATGGCTGACGCCGTTTGCAACCAGATCAATAATCTGTTCCGTAGCATAGGCAATCCCCGCCTGGCGCATGGCGGCGGGTTCATCTGCAAACCGTTCCACAATCGCCCGAAAACGCATCGGAAGCATTGTACCGGAAAGCGAAATGATTTTTTTCATCTGAATGCTGTTTGTAACCGGCATAATCCCGGGAACAACCGGAACCGAAATGTTTTTCTTCAGCAGCCTGTACATGAAGTTGTAATATATGCCGTTGTCAAAAAACATCTGCGTCGTCAGAAAATCGCAGCCCGCATCCACCTTTTCTTTCAGATACGCCAAATCTTCACCGACAGAACCTGCTTCCGGGTGACCTTCCGGATAACAGGCTCCTCCGATACAAAAGTCTCCGCTTCTTTTGATATCCTCAATTAATTCATACGCATACCGGTACTGACCGGGAACCGGAAAATCGGCTCTGGAAGGAATATCCCCGCGGAGCGCAAGAATATTCTCAATATTTGCTTCTTTTAACTGTTCGATTACAGAGTGTACCTTTTTGCGGGTTGACGAGACACAAGTCAGGTGGGCGAGCGCCGGAATACGGTTTACGTTTTGAATTTCATCCGCAATATCCACCGTATATTCGCTTGTCCCGCCTGCCGCCCCGTAAGTAATACTCATATAGGACGGCTTTAGGCGCGCCATCTCTTTTACAACCTCCCTGACATTTTCCAACTGGCTGCCGGATTTGGGCGGAAACAGTTCGCAGGACAGGCTGACCTCATCTTTCTGCAATATATCTGATATCTTCAATTTACCGACTCCTTATGTCTGCATATTACAAGTCCTTTTTTTCCAATGCCTTACTGTCTTCTTTTCTTATTTTATTCATCTTATAAAGCCCAAACCAGATAAAACCGATGCCAAGCAGCAAAAAAGCGGCTGCAATCACAAGAAACAATATATAATCGAATCCTGTATTCGTAGCCCTTTCTTTAAAAAGCTGATACGCCGTATATATAAAATACATTCCAGCCATAGTGTAAATTGCGCTACGGCCTCTTGATCTCATTCTATCATTCATAAAAATCCTCTTCTACAAAATGGAATAACCATGAATCCCAAATGGAATCCATGGTATCCCAAATGCATTTATTTTATTTACGAACCAGATATTTCCTCATGTCAATGGAGCATGCAACAAGAATAATAATACCTTTGATTACATACTGCCAGTTCATGTTGATTGCTAAGAACTGCAGCGCTACGAAGATAATACGTAACAGGAATACGCCGATTACAACGCCGCTGATCTTACCGGTACCGCCTACGAAAGATACGCCGCCGATAACGCAGGCTGCAATCGCGTCACACTCGTAGTTTACACCGGTATTCATACCGTTCGAGCCGATACGCGCCGCCTCGATAAATCCGGTAAGACCATACATAGCGCCTGCAAGAGTATGTACGAGAATCGTCGTCTTCATAACGTTTACACCGGATACGTTTGCAGCTTCCGGATTGGAGCCGACCGCAAACATATTTTTACCGAAGGTCGTCTTATTCCAGATGAACCACATCAGAATTACGATAATAACCGCATACCATACATAGTTCGGGATCGGTGTTCCGGCGATGCCCACAAAGCTTCCGGTTACAAATTTCTTAAAGGAATCGTCCAGGCCGGAAAGCGGCTGTCCGTTGTTGCCGTTTATCATAACGTACATGGACACGGCGCCGTATACAATAAGCTGAGTCGCCAGGGTTACAATGAACGGATGCAGGCTGAACTTTGCAACGAAGAAACCGTTTACCAGGCCTACGATTGCGCCTACCAGAAGGATAATCAGAATAACAACCGGAATCGGAAATACCGGCCAGTCCGGATACATCCTTGTCGCATAATCCATAGACTGCAGCAGGGATGCGGAAATACAAGCCGTCAGACCAACCACGCGCCCTGCGGAAAGGTCAGTACCCGTCAGTACGATACATCCGGCGATACCAACGGCAATCGGGATATTCGCCGCCCACAGCGAAACAATATTCATCAAAGAACCCACGGTAAAGAACCTGGGGTTCTGTATGGACGTGTAAATAACTGCAATCACAAGCAAAATATACAGAGCATTGTTTAATAACGCTTCCTGCCAGAATGTTTTCTTATCTTTTGCGTCCAACTCCTGATAAGCTGCACGGCGATTTTTTATATTGTCAACAAACTTCATTTTTACAGCCTCCTTTTATACGTATTTTGCAGCATAAGTCATAATCTCTTCCTGCGTCGTGTTCTGGGCGTCTACTTCGCCGGCAAGGCGTCCGCCCGACATAACCAGGATACGGTCGCAGATACCAAGTAATTCAGGCATCTCGGAAGATACTACAATTACTACTTTTCCTTTATTTGCCAAATCCAGAATCAACTGGTAAATCTCGTACTTTGCACCGACGTCGATACCGCGGGTCGGCTCGTCGAGAAGCAGTACTTCCGGTTCCGTTAAAAGCCACCTTCCAAGAATAACCTTCTGCTGGTTCCCGCCGGAAAGCGACCGGATCTTCGTCTCCTGTGTCGGCGTCTTGGTACGCATCGCGTCAATAGACCACTGCGTATCCTCTTTCATCGTTTTTTCGCTTAAAAACAAGTGATATTTCAAATGCTTCTTTAAGCTGGAGATAACCGTATTTTCACGGATATGCAAAATACCAAAAATACCGGTTGCACGCCGTTCCTCCGTCAAAAGGGCAAACCCGTTTTTGATAGACTCCCTTGCATTGCGGTTTCTGACTTCTCTGCCATGCAGCTTGATGACGCCCGCATGCCTGGTGGCAACCCCGAAAATATTTTCTAATGTTTCCGTACGGCCGCTTCCGTCCAAACCGGCAAGGCCAAGAATTTCACCGCTGCGTACTTTAAAGGAAACATCCTTCAGCATAGAATACTGGGCTGTAAGGCCTTCCACCTCCAATACTACTTCACCCGGCTTATTCGTTTTGGGCGGGAACTGGTTGCTCAGTTCACGTCCAACCATCAAACGGATGATTTCATCCATCGTCAGATCTTTTGCGGGCTTTGTCGCTACGTACTGTCCGTCGCGCATTACCGTAACATCATCGGAAATCCGTAGAATCTCTGCCATTTTATGCGAAATATAAATGATTCCGCAGCCACGGTCGCGCAGCATATTTATAATCTTGAATAAATGTTCCACTTCCTCTTCTGTCAGGGAAGAAGTCGGTTCATCAAACACAATTATTTTCGATTTAAATGAAACTGCTTTTGCAATTTCCACCATTTGCCTCTGAGAGACAGGCATGGTGCTCATAACTCTCCTTGGATCCACATCAATTCCAAGTTCTTCAAATACTGCCATGGTATCGTCATACATCTTTTTCTCGTTTATCATGACGCCGCCCACTTTTGGGTAACGTCCCAACCAAAGATTGTCCATGACATTCCGTTTCAATGCCTGGTTTAGTTCCTGGTGCACCATAGCCACACCGTTTTCCAGCGCTTCTTTTGAATTGCTGAAATTCACTTCCTTCCCCTCTAAAAATATCTGCCCGCTGTTCTTTGCATACATACCGAACAGACATTTCATCAGAGTAGATTTACCTGCACCGTTTTCACCCATCAGTGCGTGTACGGTTCCTCTCCTTACCGTCAGGGAAACATGGTCCAATGCTTTTACACCTGGAAATTCCTTACATATATCCGTCATCTGCAGCAAAACATCTTGTGCCATATAACCTACCCTCCAATCGCTATTTTGCTTCCTTAAATTTCAAAAAAAGAGGCCGCCACCCTCGGACGGCCATCTTTCTTTTTTCATTCATTTCATCTGAGACTTACAAAATCTTATTCTCCTGTGTATGGCGCATACGGGATATAAATCTTGTTTGCAACATTCTCAGAGATATTGTAAGAATCTGTTCCATCCATTAATTCCTTGCCGGATGCAGAATTCTGTGTCAAAAATGCGATGCATTCCGCCATACCTTCTGCGTCCTGCTTAATGGTACCAATCATCTTGCCGTCAGCAATAAGCTGTTTTGCAGCGTCTGTTGCGTCAACGCCGAATACCGGAATCGTCTTTGAAGTTCCGTCGCCAAGGTTATAGCCCTTGTCGTTCAATGCGGAAATAACGCCTTCTGCCATACCGTCGTTGTTGCAGATAACAAGCTCGATCATGTTGTTATTGTCTTCGTTGTACTGGGAAAGGTTGGTTGTCATGAAAGTATTTGCTGCAGTAGCGCTCCAGTTTCCATCCTGGTCTACCTGGAATTTGTCGGAATTGCCGGCGTCAAAATACTCTAATTCCGGTTTGCCGCCATTTACTAATACGGCGTTGGCATCCTCTACGCCATACTGCGTACGATAAATAGCTTCTACGTTACCCAACTGGCCCATCATCATAGCGTACTGAATCTTTCCGTCGCCATTTAAATCGACTTCATCAAAGTTTTCCATCAGGTAATTACCAATCATCTCACCCTGCATATGGCCCGCTTCCGGAGCGTCTGTTCCTACGAATGCGCATTTGTCATAGCTGCCAAGAACCTGGCCTTCCTGATCGTCGCCCTCAACCGCACGGTTGAAGAAAATAACCGGGATGCCTGCTGCGGACGCCTTGTCCACGATCTGCTGGGAAGCGTCTACTGCACCGGAGGTTACGATGTTTACGATTAACAGGTTTGCGCCTGTCTGGATAGCAGTATCAATCTGCTCGTTCTGTGTAGTCTGGTTGCTGTTTGCATCATAGTCCTGATAGGTGATGCCAAGTGAATCCAGTTTTGCATCCAATGCGGTACGAACGGATGAAATATACGTATCAGAGTACGTATAATAGAAAACGCCTACATTTGCATCACTTAAATCTGCTGATGCAGCATCATCCTCCGG
This sequence comes from uncultured Lachnospiraceae bacterium, assembly GCA_910577065.1. Taxonomy (GTDB): domain Bacteria; phylum Bacillota; class Clostridia; order Lachnospirales; family Lachnospiraceae; genus Roseburia_B. The sequence goes on from CAJTLD010000001.1 coordinate 49,256, forward strand.
CGCATCCGCATCTGCATCTGCATCCGCATCTGCTTCAGTACCTGCGTTATTATTTGCGTCTGCCTCCGCATTGTTGTTATCTGCCGGGGCGTCATTGTTGCCATTGCCGCAGCCTGCGAACATAGATGCTGACATTGCAGCGCAAAGAAGCACTGCTACAAGTTTCTTTTTCATTTTTAATATCCTCCTTTTTATGTAGCCCGGCATATACCGGGCTTTTTTACAAAACGAATTATAGCATACTGCTTTCCTTTTGACAAGAAAAATTATAGCATATGACGAATTTTTTTTATAAAATTTTCCAATTAAGACATGTTCTTGTAAAATTTGCCCTGTTTTTTCTTTTTTCTTTATGCATTTTAACCAAATATTACAAATAGATCGTTAATGCGACATTCCTTCACTGTATTTTACAATCAGAATCTCCACCGCAATCTTATCGTTGATCCGCCCGGTTTTTACGGCTTCTTCCAGCTCGGCTCCGTCTTTTAACGCCAAAAGCAGGCCCTGCCCCAAAAACCCCTTTGCCTGCGCCATATTTTTGCGGGCTGCAAATTCGGGAACTTTGATTTTCTGCGCAATTTCGGATGCGCCGCATCCCTTTGCAGCCAGCTCTTTTGTCTCCGCCAGGATACGGAACTGCCGGATCAGCAGATATAAAATACGCATAGGGGCTTCTTTTAACGCCAGCAGATCCGAATACAGTTCCAAAGCTTTTGCCTGCCTGTGCCCGGCAATCGCATCCACCATTTCAAAAATCCTGTTTTCAAGCCGGGCGGTAACGACTGCCGCAACATCCGCCGTTTCAATGACATCGTTCCCCAGCGTATAACATAAAAGCTTTTCTAACTCCTTATCGATGTTGCCCATATCAAAGCCGGTCCTTGCAATAAAAAACTGCATGGTGTCCCTGGTAATTTTTTTGTGTTCTTTTGCAAGGCGCCCTAATATCCAGCGCGTGATCAGGGCTTCCTTCTGAATCCCAAATTCAGCCGCCGCGCCCGCTTTCTTTGCCGCTTTAAACGCCTTTGTGCGTTTATCCACTTCTGATTCCACAAAAATCAGACAGGTACTTGGACTGATATCCGAAAGGTAATCTGTAATTTTGTCGTTGGAATTTTTAAAAAAGCCGCTGTCCTGCACCAAGATCACGCGCCTTTCCGCAAAAAAAGGAAGCGTTTCCGCCAAATCAACCAGCCCGGCCGGCGATACGTCTTTTCCTTCAAAGGAAGAAACGTTCATCGTGTCCCCTTGCGCGGCCGCGGCGCGCATAAGCTTGTCACGGTACTGGTTTTTCAGATAGGTTTCTTCTCCATAGAGCAAGTAGCACTGCCGGAATGTCCCGTTTTTAATATCTTCATCAATCGTCTTCATATTTGTATTTTAACACAGGAAAGGATACGTCTTCAAGACGGATTCCGGTAATTTTTATCTGTCCCTGTTTTCCTGTTTCAAATACCTCTGCGCCCGCTTCCTTTAACCTCCCCATAGCCGCTTTCCCAGGATGCCCGTAGGAATTAAAACGGGCGCATGAGACCACGGCAATTCCAGGCTTTTGAGCCAAAAGCAGCTCGCTGCCGTTTGAAGCGTCCGAACCGTGATGAGACGCTTTGTAGATATCCACGGGTGAAAAGCCCGGCGCCGCCGACAGCTTACGCTCCGTATCCCGGCCAATATCTCCGGCAAAAAACGCGCTTAAGCCCGCGCGCTCAAATATAAGAGCAAGGGAATTTTCATTCCGATCCGGCGCGCCGTCTTTATTTCCGGGTGAAAGGCAGCGAATCCGCCAGCCGGCACGCCCTCTTATGGCGTCCCCCGGCTTCATAAATAAAATCGGGATGTTCTTTTCTTTCGCAGCCAAGGCAAGCTTCTGCCATGCTTCGTCTTTTGGCATATATTCCGCCGCCACAAGGCGTCGGATAGGATAACCGGACTCCATAACCTCGTACAGCCCGCTGATATGATCTGCGTCACAGTGGCTGACAAACCAGTAATCGATCCCGCGTATACCCCGGCTCTTTAAAAAAGGAAGAATCCGGTACGTTCCCACATTTTTTACGTCCGTGCTCCCGCCGTCGATAAATGCCGCCGTGCCGTCTCCGGCCGAAAGATAAATACCGTCCCCCTGCCCCACATCCAGAAAATCCAATTCAAATCCGGCCGGCTTTTGCGCCAGCAAAAGCAAAGCAAACGCCATGCCCGCCATACATGTCACAAGACGCTTTCTCCGCACATATTTTCGAAGCGCAAAAACAGTAAGCGCCGTACCATACCAGAGCACAATCCTTATATGCGGCATCTTCCCGGTAACCAGAGCCGCAGACGGCAGTTTTAAAGCCGTACTGCAGACGGCGTCAAACATAAGCAGCGCCAAATGGCACGGGTATAGCAGCAGTTTCCCCGAAAACGGGACGAAACAGCCCAAAACGCCGCCCAATATCCCAAGTCCGAGCAGCGCGCCCATACAAGGCAGTATGATCAGATTCACAAATACGGAATACAGGGATATTTCATAAAAGTATTGGCACAAAACGGGAACGGTTAAAACCTGGATCCAAATACTGACCGCAAAGGTTTCACGGATTTTAAAAATTACCCCTTCCTCCCCATTGCCTTCCGATATTCCCTGCGCCATAATAACGCCTGCAACCGCCCCAAACGAAAGCAGATAACCCGCATGGCATAAAAGACCGGGATTTTCCCCCGCCATCACGGCGGCCATAAACGCAAGCGCAGTCGGCCTGTCATAGCTTCTGCCCCGGTACCCCGCATACATCAAAAGCAAAAACATGCCGATCGCGCGGACAGCGGAAACACCAAACCCAATCAAGTTTCCATAAGCCAGTATTACGGCCGCCGCCATCCCGCCCGCACAAAAAAAAGACAGGCCGCGTTTTCTTAAAAACCGGTAAAACACCATGCCAATCAGTGAAATATGCAGGCCGGAAATGCTGTAAAAATGGCTGATTCCAGCCGCCTGGTACAACCTTTTACGCCCATCATCCATTCCGCTTTTATCCCCCAAAACCATCGCGGCAAGCACTCCCGCATCCGCTTTTGGCACGGCCTTTTGATAGCTTTCCAAAAGCTTCTCCCTGGCCAAAAAAAGCCATTCCCGAAACGCGTCCCGTTTTCCATGCACAGAGACCACACGTTCCCCCAGAACTTTAAAATCCGTTTTCAGGCTCTTATAGTATGCTTTTTCATCATAATTGCCTTCATTGAAAGGCCCCAAAAAAAGCTTGATATTTCCTTTTAATAAGAGAATTTCACCGATAGAATAATTCGGTTCTTCCAAACTGACTAAGACGTTACGACAGGAATACCGCTCTTTTCCAAGCTGCACCCCGCATCGTTTCAGATAATACAGATATGTTTCTTTTTTTGTTTCTTTCTTATAAATTATTCCCTGCAGCAGACACGCCGCATTATCCTTTAAGCGTTCTTCGTATGCTTTTGTAACCGCCCGGTCAAAATATCCGCGGCCGCTTCCCAAAAACACCGCGGCCGCCATTGCTGACAGCCAGAATATCCTGGCTGCGGCAGGCTTTTTTCCCGCACCGCCCAAACAGCGCCAAACGGAGTATGCCCAGGCAGCCCCGTAAAGCGCGGCGAGCCGCCAAAACAGCTCCCAGCCGTATTCTGCCGCGGCTATCCCAAGCACAAATCCTGCTGACAGGGAACATAATTTTCGTTTGAACAAACGGTTTTGTCCCCTCCTTATATTTATTCTGCAACATAATCCAGATTTCGTTCATACAATTCATCCAGTGCAAAATTATCCCGGTAAATACCGCTTGTATCCCCGTTTACAGAAATCTGCACTTTATTAATCGAGGCAATTTCCGAAAGGGAATTGACAATCGAATATATAACAACCGGCTCTTCAATCCCATAGTTCTGGTTCATAAAGCCCATATCCAGGCTGACGAAGCATACGCCGTCCGACACGGAGACGTTCATCAGCTTTGTACCTGCCGGAATCGCAGACTGGGCCTTCTCGCTCCGCGGGCCTTGCAGCAACTGCTCCATCACCAGTTTTTCCAAAGAAATATTGCTGCTGTAGTGGACTTCCCGGGTTTCCACAACCAGGCGGTTTCCTTCCTGATTGGCAAAATAAAGCGCCAAAGCCGCGGACTGTATAGAATTGATCTGCTGGCCCGGATTTTCTACAAAGCTGTCGTTTGCCATTACGCCGACCGGATTTCCTTTGTTGTCGGAAAGCGGCGCGTCGCCCACAAAAAAGGAAAGGCATTCCACCCCGTCAATCTGCGTTAGGGTACGTACAACCGCAGCTCTGGCAAGCGGCTCCATATACCGGTCTATCCCGCTGTATTCCGGGCTGAAATATAACGTAAGCAGCGTCTCTTCCAGCGTATAATCTATCACCTTTACCTCTCCGGGAACAGGCTTTTGGTACTCTACGTCATCGGGATCGGAAAGGAGCTTTCCCATCAGTTCTTCTATCATCTGCCCTGTTTTTTTTGGATCAGACTGCGGTTCATAGGATCTGGGAACGATCCTGGTACCCTCCTTATTCAGGTAATATACCTGATACCCGCTTTCTTCCTCTGTCCCCGCGCCGCACCCCGCGGCACACACCGCTAAGGCAAACAGCAGCAAGAAGCCAAAACGCCCTGCTCTCATTTCGTTTCCCTCCTATGGCGCAATATAAATCAGCGGTATACGGACGTTAAATATCGTCCCTTCGCCTTCCGTACTGAATACTTTGACCGCGCCGCGGTGCATCAGTATCGCATTCCTTGCAATAGCAAGCCCTAAGCCCGTACCGCCAATTTCCCTGGAATGGGATTTATCCACCCGGTAAAACCGTTCAAAAATATGCTCTAATTCTTCTTCCGGAATGCCAATCCCACTGTCCTCTACTTTTACATAAAAATATTGGTGATCCGCATTTAAAGAAACATGCACCCAGCCGTCCGGTTTGTTGTATTTGATTCCGTTTTCCACCAGATTTGAAAGCGCAAGCGTAAGCTTGACCTCGTCTACTTCCGCGCTGACCGGACGGAAACTTTCCAGCACCAGTTCAATATGCTGTTTGCTTGCAATTGGGCGCAGCCTCTTTAAAATCAATTCCAGCAGTTCATTGATATTTACGCTGGAAATATTTAAGCCTCCTGCCAGGCGATCCATTTTTACAAGCGAAAGCAGATCGTTGATGATTTTTGTTTCCCGGTCGATTTCATTTCCAATATCGCACATAAATTCCTTGTACAGTTCTAACGGAACGTCCTGCTGCCCGATAATAGAATCGGCCAGGACTTTCATGGAAGCCAGAGGCGTCTTTAATTCGTGGGAAACGTTGGATACAAATTCCTCCCTTGACTCGTCAATAACTTTCATCCTGGCAAACAGCTGGTTAAATCGGACGGAAATCACCTCTGTCTCAGTATAATTGTTTACGTTCAGTTCATCCTGGTACCCGTTTTGAATTTCCACAATTGCCGACGCCATTTTGCGAAAGGGACGGATCAACAGACGCGCCAAAAACAGGGAGGCCAGTATCACCAGCATAATACTGGAAAGCTCTATAATCCTCGCGCTGTTTTCCAGGTAATCCCGGTTCATTAAGATACTGTCCGTAGAAACGCTGACTAACAACACGCCTGCGGTTTCTTTGCTTTCCGGCTTCAAGAGGGGAATCGTCATTTCAATATAGCCGTTCTCCGCATCATGTTTGGAAATCTCTTCTCCCCGGAAACTGCGCATCACCTCTTCCGATACAATCGTCTTGCCTTCGTCTAAAGCGTACGTATCTTTGATAATCTTAAACGTACTGTCAATCACCATAATCCGGCCGTCATATATATTGGAAAGCTGCTTTAACTGGGAATTGATAAGTTCCGAACCCGGATCGTCCAGATAGCCGTTTAAGAGGATCTGGTTTGCCAGAAGCTTTGCCTGGCTTAAGACGTCTATACTCCGGTTAGATACGGCCTTTTTCCCGTAGGAACTTAGCATCCCGATCCGAAGCGCCGCCTGGGGCGCAATACCGATAATCAGAAATAATAAAAACAACCGGATTTTTAACGATTTAAAGAAATTTCGGAATCTTTTCCTGGACATTTGGCACCTTAATTTATCTTTCTTAAATAAACTGCAGGCAACGTTACCCCAAAGGTACCGTTATGCCTGATAATAATACCCGACGCCCCACTTTGTATGGACGTATTTGGGTTCGCTCGGATTACTTTCAATTTTTTCACGCATCCGCCTGACGTGGACGTCCACCGTACGCACGTCCCCCGGGTATTCATACCCCCAGACCAGGTTTAACAGACGTTCCCTGCTGTATACTTTGTTGGGATTGGTTACCAGAAGTTCAAGCAAATCAAACTCTTTTGCCGTCAGGTTGATTTCACGATCCTTTACAAACAGCCGCCTGCTCTCACAGTCCATCTTCAAATCGCCGCTTTCAAGCACGGACGGTTTTTCCTGTTTGGGCTTGCCTGCGGCTACCCGGCGCATAATTGCCCGGATCCGCGCTTTGACTTCCAGGATATTGAATGGCTTCGTAATGTAGTCGTCCGCACCGTATTCTAATCCCAGTATTTTATCCATGTCGTCTCCCTTTGCCGTCAACATGACAATCGGCACGCTTGAAAACTCACGGATATGCTGGCACACGGTAAACCCGTCCATCTTCGGCAGCATCACATCCAAAAGGATCAGATCGTATTCCTGATCCGAAGCCATGCGCAGCGCCTCTTCGCCGTCATACGCGCATGTCACTTCCATACCGTCCTGCTCCAAACTGAAACGGATTCCTTTTACGATTAACTTTTCATCATCTACTACAAGAACTTTTTTTGCCATTTCAACACCTCAATTAACAGTTATGTAATCTTTGATTCTGGAATAGACCCCTTCCTTAATCCCTGTTATATTCATAATCTCTTCCACGGAGGCAAAGCCCCCGGATTCCCTGCGGTATGCAAGGATGCTTTCCGCCTTTGACGCGCCGATCCCGGGAATCGTCATAAGTTCCGCGGCGTCCGCGCTGTTGATATTCACTTTGCCGCCCGGCGTTTCATTCTTTTCAACTTCCTGCGCCTCGGCGGCTTCCTGTTCCGTAAGGACTTTTATCATCTGGCCGTCCGTTACCTCTTCCGCCTGGTTGACGCTGTCTTCGCAGGCTTCCGCCGTAAGCCCGCCCGCCATCCGGACGGCTTCATACACACGGCTTTTTGCGGGAAGCTCATAGACGCCCGGCTGCGCAACCGCCCCGCAGATATAAACAAAACACGGCAGGGCTTTTGTTGTATCCTCTTCTTCGTATACGCAGGCGGTTTCCGTTTCGGCGCTCTGTTCGAACGCTTCCGTAAAATACGCGTCTTTCGCCTGTCCGCAGCCTGATACGGCCAGTAAAAACATACACCCTGCGATAAATCCTCTTTTTTTCATTCGCATAACTCCTTTTATCCGTATGATTCCAGGAGTCCCTCAATGCCGTTTGGCCTGCCAAAACAGGCTTCACCGATTTATTTTAACGAATTTTCCTGCGATTTACAAGAGATATTTCTAAGTTTCATATTCTTTTCATTTATCAAATCCCGGACAACCTCGCCCGCCGCCAAAAGCCCTGCCACAGAAGGCACAAAGGACACGCTCCCCGGCGCCTGCTTTTTGCCTGGCATAGTTTCTGCTTCTCTTTCGGGACAAAGCGGCTCCTCGTCGGAATACACAACTTTAAGCGCCGTAACCCCTCTCTTTTTTAATTCGCGCCGCATGACCCTTGCCAGCGGGCAGACCCTTGTTTCATACAAATCCGCAACGCAAAACCTGCCGCCGTCCAGTTTATTGCCCGCTCCCATACTGCTGATCACCGGAACATTCCATTTTTTTGCCGCTAAGACCAGAGCGATTTTTGCCGTTACCGTATCTACGGCGTCTACAATATAATCATATTCGCAAAACGCAAATTGGCCCTCGCATCCCGGCAGGAAAAACTGCGGGTAAACCCTCACGGCTGCATCCGGGTTGATTTCGGCAATCCGCTCTTTCATCACGTCTGTTTTGTAACGCCCTACTGTGCGTACCGTCGCTATAATCTGGCGGTTGATATTCGAAGGGCTTATCTTATCGTGATCGATCAAATCCAACGCGCCCACGCCGCTTCTTGCAAGCGCTTCACAGACGTATCCGCCCACGCCGCCAATCCCAAACACCGCAACGCGGGATTTTTTCAGTTTATCCGCCGCTTCATTTCCGAGCAGCATAGTAGTCCTTACATCCCAATTTTCCATTGTTCCTCCTGTTTCCAAACGCGTTTTGGCTTTACGCTCCCGGCGGCGGCGCTGCCTGTGCTTTTAACGCTGCAAGCTGCGCTTCTATGGCCAGCAGAAGATCATAATTCGGAACCTTTGCCTTTCCTGCGTCCGAAAGCAGGTTGTACTGGTTCCTGGCCGCTAAAACCGCAGGTTCGCTCTCAAGCGTCACTTCCCCAATCGCATTGATAAGCCCGGTTACATGCGCCGCTTCCTGCGCCACAGCCGCGGGGTTTTCCGTTCCCGGCAGCGTATATACCAGGACGGGATCGCCTTTTTCTATATTTTCAAAAATTTTCTGCGCCGCAGACGGCGGCAGATTGATGCAGCCGTGGGAACCGCTGGTTTTATAAATATTGCCCCCAAAACTGCTCCTCCAGGAAGCGTCGTGCATCCCTACGTTATTGCAGAACGGCATCCAGTAAGAAACATCCGAAGCATAATTTTCGCCCCGCAGCGTCGCGTCCCGTTCCTTATAGGTCAGGCCGTAAATACCGGTCGGCGTATCATAATTCTTGGAAAGATTTCCGGATACGAAATCCGCCTCTACCAAAAGTGAGCCGTTCTTATAAAAAAACAGGCGCTGCGCAGTCAGGTTAATTTCCACATATGTGTCCCCATAGTCATTTTCCCCGTGGCTGCCTGCCCTCTGGGCATATACGATTTCGCGGGTCACCGGTTTTCCCGCTTTGATATCCTCCAAAAGCTGCTGCTTTTCCCCTTCCTTATCTACCTTCCATCCGTAATCGCCGTTTGTAATATCAACCGTTTTGCCGTAAGACGTTTTTAACGTATGCCTGCGAAACGCCGTATTATAGGAAGAAGCCAGCTCGGATACGTATGCTTCAACAGCGGCTTCGTTGATGGACGCCTGCATGCCGTCCACCTCCATCCAGGTATGGATCGTACTGCCGTCAAGTATCTGCGTCTTCTCGCCTATGGTATACGTCAGCGTTGTGCCGGTATATTGATTCAGCGTTTCGACAAGCTGGTTTAAACCGCTGTCGTCCGCCGTAATATCCGGCGCCGCGTAGCACCCGCTCTCTTCCAGCGGCAGTTCTTCCTCCAGGCTGCTGACGGCCCGGGAAAGCTTTTTCATAAATTTTTTCTTTTTGATTTTGCTTCCCTCTTCCTGCGGGATCACGCGGTAACCGCCTGCCTGGTATTCGGAACAATAAGCGTCCCGCGGCTCCTTTTGGTTTTCTTTCTGCATACAAAAAAGCCCGTTTGCCGTCTCCTGAAAGGCTTCTTCATTAAAATGCACAACCGTCACTTCTTCTATCTTATGCCTGGTAAAGAGCGCGGCAGGCCATGCAAACGCGTTCTGCTGCCTGATCCGGCTTACGATACTGTCTCCAAACTTCGGCTTTAAACCAATATCGGCGCCCTTTAACGTTTCATTTTGGCCGTCCCGCCCGGTTATCTTTATCTCATATCCGTCGATCTGCCGGGTAATCATTGCCTCCGCTTCTTTTGCCGTTTTTCCGGAAACATCTATTCCGTTTAAAACGGTAGACGGCAGAAAATGGCTCCAAAAAAATACGGCCGCTCCAATATAAATACATGCCGCCGCG
>CAJTLD010000002.1:0-12573 GCA_910577065.1 uncultured Lachnospiraceae bacterium
CAGCGCCGCCACCTGCTCCGGTGAAAATCCGGCCGCCACCAGCTGGCCCGCCATGCCCGCCGCCTGTTCCGCAATGGCCGCGCGCCCGGCGTCCGAACTGGCATACTGCAGCTGGCCCGCCGCCGTAACGGCTGCGCGAAGCTCATTCATCTGCGCCTGCATTTCTGCGTTCTGCTGCATCTGCGCCGCCGCTGCCTGCGCCGCCTGTGCCGCAATCTGCCCGGCCTGCGCGTTTGCGGCGTCTGCCGCCTGCTGCCTGACTGCGGCAAGGCTTGCGTCCGAAGTAAGCGTTTCGGCAAACTGCATTTCTGCCTGCTCCTTAATCTGCCGGTAGCCCTGCGGATTTGCGTCGTCTGCAAACTGCGCGTCTACAGCCGCCTGCGCCGCTGCCTGTGCCGTCTCAAAAGCGGCGGCTTTTTCTTTCTTTCCCATCGGCGTATTTAAGGCTTCGTCCAGTGTTTTTACCCCTTGGCTGAGCGTCTGCACGCTGGACGCCAGATCGGAAACCCCGCTGATTAGCGTCGCGGACTGCCCCTTTAACGTGCCGATTCCGTCCGCCAGTGTTTTGGCTCCGTCCGTATACGCCGCAATTCCGCCCTGCAGGGAAGTAACGCCGTCCGAAAATTCTCCCATTTTTCCGTCCAATGTCAAAAGCCCGTCTGAAAGCTCCCCGGAGCCGTCTTTTAATTGTTCCACTGCATCGGTTAAATCCTCTATTTTCCCGTCAAGTTCGGATAAATCCAGCGATTTTGCACCCATAAGCTCAGAACCGCCCATCACAACCGTCATTGTCATATCCAGGGAAAATTCTTTTACATCCGCCGTTACCTCTACATATTCCGGTATGGAAACGTCGTCGGAAAAATCACGGTCTTTTACACGCAGGCTTTCTTTTAAGCCCGGCATGGCGACGCCGAATACCATATTTTTATCGCCGTTTGTGACGACCTTGCCGTTTGTTACCGTTACGTTGGTAAAGCTGTCGTCCAAAAGCATTCCGGACGCTACGGTAAACGGCACGTAGATATCGCCTTTTTTCTCATGGTTGGTATAGTCAAAACGGATGGTCACCCGGCCGCTTTTGCCTGCCAGTTCGTCGGCGGACACTTCTTTGCCGTCCAGGTAATACGTTATTTTTTCCGTAACCGGCGCCTGCTTGTTTGTTTTTCCCTGATAATAAATATCGCTGCCTTTTGCGTTCCAGTTTAATACCGATCCCGTCTGCTCAAATGTTTCGGTTCCTTTGACGTTTTCGATCTCCGTTAAATCCGACGCGTCCTCTAATAGTTCTTTGCCCTCCGGATTTTTGAGCCATTCGCTTACGATGGTCTGTTCTGGCTTTCCGGTCGGATCGGCAATGATATAAACGGTTTCTTCTTTGCCGACCGGCCGGGCGTCGGAAGCGGTTTCTTCTTTTATCAAATCCGCCAGGGCGAGATCGCCGCCGTCTTCTTTTTGTTCCTGTTCCCCGGATTTGGCGTTGTTCTGCAAATCCGGATCTTCCGCTTTTTCCTGCGCAACGGCAGGAGCGCATCCCGGTTCGCTTTTGGCGGCGTATACGCGGCAGGCGGTGGAAGCGCCGCCTGTAACGGCTATAATAAGGACTCCGGCAATGACGCGGATCGCGTACTTGTTTTGAAAGGTTGCTTTTAATTTTTCTAATTTCATAATGATTTCCTCCTGAACATATATTTTGATTGATTTTTATTGCAAATGGTTAAGCTTTTACATCGTTTGACATGGCAATTCTTTTCGGACGCCTGTTTTTGGACTCCTTACTGCGAAAACCCGCGCTGCTGCGGATAATGACGCCGTCGAATACCATAAACATTGCCGGCAGCGCCAGCGCCACCACAAACAAACTGATGACGGCCCCTCTTGCCAGCAGGGTACAGAGGGAACTTATCATATCAATACTGGAATACAAGCCGACGCCAAACGTCGCCGCAAAGAAGCTGAGCGCACTGACGAACACCGACTGCAGGGAGCTTGTGAGCGCCGCCGTAACCGCTTCTTTTTTGTCTGCGCCGCGGCTGCGTTCCCGTTTATATTTATTGGTCATCAGGATTGCATAATCTACGGTCGCGCCCAGCTGGATGGTTCCGATTACAATTGATGCGATAAACGGCAGCACCGTTTTTGTATAATACGGGATTCCCATATTGATAAAAATCCCGAATTCAATGACCAAAACCAGAATGACCGGCAGGGAAACCGATTTTAACACCGCCGCGATAATTAAGAAAATCAATACGATGGAAACGACGCTGACTACCTTAAAGTCCCGGTCGGTAATCGTAATCAAATCCTGCGTGCAGGGCGCTTCCCCAATCAGCATTGCCGTGGGATCATAGTGTTTGATAATTTTGCGGATGGCGTCGCACTGTGCGTTTACCTCGTCCGTCCCGGTCTTATATTCCGACATGACATAAATCATCTGATACGTGCCGTTGTCTAATAACTCCCGGATATGCTCCGGCGCCAGTTCATCCGGTACAAGCGGCCCCGTTACGGCGTCTAACCCAAGCGCCAGCTTTACGCCCTTTACCTGCTGCAACTCTTTTTCCATCCGGTACGCTTCTTTTTCGGAAAGGCCGCTGTCGGCCAAAATCACATGGGTTGCGCCCATATCAAACCGGGATTCGAGGGTATTGCCCGCCTCCACGCTTTCCAGGTGCTCCGGCAGCGTGCCGACCAGATCGTAATATACCTCATTGTGATTCTGCGCATAGTACATCGGCCCGATCAGCAGGGCAAACAGCGCCAGAAACACCGGATAATGCCGGACAATCAACGCCCCTATTTTTCCGACGTCCGGAATGAAGGGCTTATGCTTTGTCCGTTCCAGCCATTTATCCATCACAAGTATCATTGACGGCAGAATCGTAACACAGCCGAGTACGCCAAACACAACGCCCTTAGCCATGACAATTCCCAGATCCTTCCCAAGCGTAAACGTCATAAAGCACATGGCAAGGAACCCCGCGACCGTCGTAATCGAACTGCCCACGACAGAGGACACCGTCTGCGAAATCGCATGCGCCATGGCGCGCTGTTTATCCCCCGGATACTGTTTTTGATTCTCCCCGTAGCTGTGCCACAGGAAAATGGAATAATCCATCGTAACCGCAAGCTGCAGTACCGCCGCAAGCGCCTGGGTGATAAAGGAAATCTCGCCTGCAATCCGGTTTGTACCCAGGTTATACAGAATCGCCATCCCGATGCTCAAAAGGAACACCAGCGGGATCAGGTAAGAATCCATTGTCAGCGCCAGCACCAGCGCGGATAAAAGCGCCGCAAGCGCCACATAAACAAGCGCCTCGCTGTTGCAGATTTTTTTGATATCCAGCACAACCGCCGACATGCCGCTAAGCAGGCAGTTCCGATCCGTTAAGCCGCGGATTTCTGAAATCGCGTCTAACGTCTCGTCCGCCGACATCGACGTATCAAACGTTACAATCAAAAGGGAGCTTCCCGTCTCCGCATTCTGCAGCGTCTCTTTGATATCCCCCGGAAGCAAATCCATCGGGACGGACAAATCCGCGATTGAGCCGTACCAGATGACGTCCTTCACATGGGCAACTTCTTTCAGTTCCCCTTCCAGGGTACTGATTTCCCGGTTCTGCATTCCGGACACCACGCACAGCGAAAACGCTCCCGTGCCAAACTCTTCTAACAAAATATCCTGCCCCTGCATCGTCTCAATGTCCCCGGGAAGATAGGAGAGGATGTCGTAATTGATCCTGGTGTGCAGGTATCCCCATACAGCAGGGATTAGCAGCAGAACGCTCAGGATTAAAATCGGTATACGGAATGCCACTACTTTTTTACCTAATTGATTCATATTCCCACCTCATCTCTTTTCTTATTTTTTACAAGACGCAGTATATAAAAAAAGACTGCATATTGGAATATGCAATCTTTGCGGTTTGTTGAAGCTGCTATACAGATGTTTTGATTTGTATTGGAGCGGGGGACGGTTCAACAAAATTGTTTTAAAAAACTGCCGAACCGTCCCTCCCCTTTATTGGTTTGCACCATCTAAGGCCTGCTGCATTTCCTGCGTATACTTCCTGCTGTAAATCGTTCCAATCAATGCCTGAGCCTGACCGTAGAGCGCGTCCTTCCTGCTCTGGTAATCGCCGGCTCCGGGATCGAGCGCGTTCATCTGGCCGATTACGGCCTGAATCTGTTTGCCGACTTCCCTGTCCCTGCGGTAATCCGCTACCGTATAGCCCTCCGAAAGCACCTCGTCATCTGCGCGGCCCGGCAGAAACTCTTCCCCCGCGTACGCGTCCGAATCACTGCCCCCGTCCATGTTCTGAAACGATCCGCTTTCATAGCCGTAGGCGTCTAACAGATACTGCATGGATTCTTTCCAGACAGAAGCCGGATACGTCGCCCCATACAAATTACTAAGCGTTTTCGGCGTGTCGTACCCTACCCATACGGCCACGGTAAAATACGGCGTCATGCCGCAGAACCACCCGTCTTTGCTGTCGTTGGTCGTACCTGTTTTTCCGGCCGCTTCCACCTTAGAAGCAGATGCCCAGCGCATAGAAGACGCCGTCCCCCTGCTTATTACGCCTTTTAAAATATCCACCATTTTATCGGCAGCTTCCGCCGAATAAACTTCCGTATCCAGAGGTTCTGTGTACCGTTCGTCCCCGTCCAGATCCAGAATTGAAGTAATACAGCTTGTTTCCCGGTAAAAACCATGGTTCGCAAGCGCCGCATATGCCCCGGCCATCTGCTCTGTCGTCGCTCCGTGCGTCAGGCCTCCCAGAGACGCCGACAGCGTTTCATCCTCCGGAACAATCTTATCAAAATGCATCGTTTTAATAAAAGACAGCCCGTATCTTGCCCCAATATCGTTAAAAAGCTGATAGGCGCAGCCATTTTTACTCTGTTCCACCGCGCTGCGCAGCGAATATTTGCTTCCGGTCATCGTTGAGACTGTTTTGCTCTTTTTGGCGGCCGATACGTCAATATTGTTTAACATGGAATTATCCGTATAACCCTGCATCAGAGCCGGCGCATAAACCACAAGCGGTTTTATCGTGCTTCCCGGCTGCCTGGGGCTTTGGTAAGCCCGGTTTAACGTATACATATTCAAAAACCCTTCCTGGGAACGCCCGCCGACCACGGCGATCACTTTCCCGGTCGCATTGTCAATCGCCGTCAGCGCCCCCTGGAAATCATACATCCCGGACGCCCCGATCGACACGTCCATGTTTAACCCATTGTCAATCACCGACTGCAGAGCGTTTTGAGCCGCGCTGTCTAATGAAGTATATATTTTATAACCTCCCGTATAAATCCTGTCGCGGACGTCGGAATACCAGGTATCGTATTCCTTCTGGTAATTTTCATACGCTTCTTTGCTGTCAAAATCATATTGGAACAAAAATCCCTCCTGCCCCATCATATATCTGACCGCGCAGTGCAGCGCGTACGTCGTCTGGTAACCGTTGACGCGATCCGAACTGCTTTTTTTCTGGCCCGTAACCGTAATTTCTTCGGCAAGCGCTTCTGACAGCTGCGCGTCCGAAATAAACCCGCATTCAAACATATCCTGCAGAATTTTATCGCGGCGTTCCAACGCGCGCTCTGGCTGCGTATATGGATTGTAGTATGTGGGGCGGTTGGGAATAGCGCAAAGATACGCCGCCTGGGACAGCGTCAAATCTGCGGCGGAAATCCCGAAATATGCCTGCGCCGCCGCCTCGATCCCATAAATATTATTGGCGAAACAGCAGTTATTGACATAAAATTCCATAATCTGCTTTTTGGTATATTTCCGGGTCAGTTCCGTAGCAATCATAATTTCTTTTATTTTGCGTTCAATGGAGACCTCGTTCGTCAGATAAATCTTCCTCGCAAGCTGCTGCGTAATCGTACTTGCGCCGTGAATGACTTCCCCGCCGCTTTTCAGATAAGTAAACGCAACGCGGAAAATCCCTTTCAAATCGTATCCGCGGTTGCTGAAAAAGTTGCGGTCTTCTACCGCAATAAACGCGTTTATGGCGTTCTGCGGAATCTTTTCATACCGCAGGTAAATATTTTTTTCCGAAGCCGACAGTTCTGCAATTTTATTTCCATCCTTATCATAGATATAGGATATATTAGACGGGCGAAAATCCCTGCCGCTGCTCTCTTTTACCTTCTGTTTCGCTTCTCTCTGCCACTCGTTTATATCTCCGCTGTACCTGAAAAAAACAAACCCTGTAATCCCAAGCAAAACAAGCATCAGAACAAAAAACGAAATCTTTACGCTTCTTCCAAAGACATGCCGTTTTTTCTTCGTATGCTTTTTCTTTGCCGGTTTCTTCGAGGTTTGTTTTCCCTTTGCCTGTTTCTTAGCCGTCTGTTTTCCCTTCGTCTGTTTTTGGGTTGTCTGTTTCTTTGCCGCCTGTTTTGTTTTTTCCGTCAAATCCATCACCTTCCAGCCATTGTGCTTGACTCCCCTTACATCCCCCTGTTTTATTACTGCGGAAACAACACCTCCTCCATGGAACATTTCATAATATAGTCATAAATTTCCACCAATTCTTTTGCCGTGATTGCAAATCCGCTCTGAATCCATACAATCACCACCGAACACATAGACTGCGCATAATACTCGGCAATCCGCTCTGTCGTAAGCCACTTAAATTTGCGGATTACATCTGTTTTTTTCTGATCCATAATCTCCAAAAGAACCTGCTTGACACAATTCCTGGCAATCATCTCAAATGAAAACTGCCCTTCCAAACGCACTGCCTGCATATAAAACCCGCGTTCCTTCCCAATATTGGTAAACAGCAGCAAAAGAGCCTCGTTTATCATCTGGTTCTCAAGCAGCGGGCGGATTGGCCCTAGCAGTTCCGTATGTATAATCCGCTCTAAAAGCTCATATTTATCCTGGAAATGGTTATAAAACGTGGGCCTTATCACACCCGCCTTGTCTGTAATCTCTTTTATTGTAATCTTTTCAATCGGATCGTGCAATGCAAGTTCTTTAAAACTACTAATCAGTAAACGATCCACATCCTGTTTCGCCTGCACCGTATCCATTCCCCCTTACCTGCGTTCCAATATCATACTGTCTAAATTATTCATAATCCGTTTCAGGAAAAACAAAGCCATCACAAACGCCACAATTTCGGCAATCGGAAACGAGAACCATACCGCCGTCAGATTCCCGGTCAAAGAAAGCAGATACGCCATTGGGATTAAAACCACAAGCTGGCGGATCACCGACAAAAGCAGGCTGTACTTCCCTTTTCCAAGCCCCTGGAACACGCCGCTTCCCACTATGGAAATCCCAGCAAACACATAGCTTACGGATAAAATCCGAAGCGCCGGGACGCCGATAACCAGCATCTGCCCGGAAGCGTTAAACAACTGCAAAAGCTGCGCCGGGATCACTTCCGCCGTCAAAAGCCCCGCCGCCATAATGATAACCCCGACTACCATACTGCTTTTCATAGCCTTGACAATCCGTTCCTTATACCCTGCGCCGAAATTATAAGCCACAATCGGAATCAACCCGTTATTCATTCCGAACATCGGCATAAAAATAAAACTCTGCAGCTTAAAATACACGCCGAACACCGCCGCTGCGGTCGAGGTAAACGAAAGCAGAATCCGGTTCATAAAAAAAGTCATAACCGAACCGATCGACTGCATCAGTATCGCAGGCACAGCCTCCCCGTAAATATGCCTTAACGTAACCGGATCCGGCCGCATCCCGCGGACCGACAGGCGGATTTCATGGTTCACCTTCTGATTATAAATAAACCCAAACACCATCGCCACAATCTGCCCAAGGACCGTGGCCGCCGCCGCACCCGCAATCCCCATTTTCGGAAACCCGAACAGCCCAAAAATCAAAATCGGGTCAAACACCAGGTTAATCACGGCGCCTGTCGTCTGCGTAATCATCGTACACACCGTACGCCCGGTCGCCTGCAAAAGACGCTCGGAGCAAAACTGCCCATACATCCCAAAACTAAACGCCGTACAGATAAAAAGATATATTTTCCCATACGCAATAATCTCCGGTATGTCCGTCTGCACCCTAAAATAAGTTTCCGAAAACAAAAGCCCTATCACCAAAAACAGCAGATAATTGCAGACGGCCAGAAAAACAGAGTTATTTGCCGCCTTATCCACTTCATCAAACCGTTTTTCTCCCAGCCGTTTTGACAAAAGCGCGTTTACGCCCACGCCGGTCCCGGCCGCCACCGCTATCATAAAGTTCTGCATCGGGAATGCCAGCGAAACAGCCGTCAGCGCATACTCGTCAATCTGGGCCACAAAAATACTGTCCACAATATTGTAAAGCGCCTGCACCAGCATTGAAACAACCATTGGCAGTGATATATTAACCAGCAGCTGATTTACCGGCATCGTTCCCATTTTATTCTCTGTCTGTGCTCCCATTTTCCATGTTCCTCTCTAATCGTATGATTCGTCAAACTCCACCATTACAAAATATCCCTTCGGCGTTTCCTCAATCCCCACGACTTTACCTTCCGCCGACTTTAACCGTTCGCCCGCCGCATAATTAGCGGACATGGCAAAAGCCTTCCCCAAAGTATAATAATAAGAGCCGGGGAGTTTTCCTTCCGTCACCGGAAGGACATCCCCCACCTCCAAAAGCCCCATACGCTCCATTTTAAATTCCATGCGCCTCATACACTACAAGTCCCTTTCCTCTACGGCCTCCGACTCAATCGCGTCCCACTCCTGCAGCCCGCGCTTTACAGAAGCGGCCGTCTTCTGCACGCGGCTAATCACCCAAAGAAGAGAAATCCCGTCGTACAAAAGCGCCACGCCTACCAGCGTAAGCGTTATAGAAATTATCCCAAAACAGTCCACAATACACGCTGCTCCAAGCCCCATGCCAATCAGGGCCATAATAAGAAGCGACCGCCACCGCAGGTACCCGCCGCGTTTCGCTTCAAGCGCATACCGGAACGCCTGCAGCCCATGCACAAACAACACCACGCCAATTCCAATCAAAAGCATGCTCTGGATACTGCCCGGCTTCAAAAAAATCCAGATCCCAATCACAAAAAGCACCAGACCCAGCGGCAAATTCAGCCTGTGTTTCGTTTCCGACTCCATAATATAACTAATCACACGCACAGCCCCCAGCAAAGCAATCACAACCGCAATCGCCTGGCAGGCAATCGTAGTAACCCGGACCGGCCACAAGATCAAAACAACCCCAAACGTAATACATGCCGCCGCGCTTACAATCGCGTCTATCTTCATGCGCTTCATTAAGTCCCTCATAACACAACTTCCTCCTTCCGTACGAAAAACAAGCTCCCTCTCTGCGGCGGATATCCGCCGCGCCTCAAAATTAATCGTTCTCTTCTACCAGAACCGACGGGAGCGCAATCTCACTGTACTGCGTCGAAATCATTTTCCCTCTTGAAACTCTCGAATAAATCCCCGCAAACGCCCCGTCATACACAAACAGCCCCGTCAGGTTCGAAACCTCCAAAAACTCTGCGTCCGCCCCTTTTGAAAAATCAATATTTTTAGTAAGATACGGCACGCAAAACTCCTGCGCCAAATATCCCCCGACGCGGTGCGCATCCACAATTTCTTTCCATTCAGCATCCGAGGCATATTCCACGCCTGCAAAAACCCCCTTTGATCCGTATGAATCTAAGGGCTTTAAAATCCATCCGTCCTTATTCCCAATAATATCCTGATACGGCAGATAATCCTCCGTCATCAGCGCGGTATACGGCACATGCGCTTTCACATAAGCGTCCTCTTCCTCCGTCAGAAACGCCCGCGTCGCCGGATGGTGCAAAATCCGGTACAAAACCTTATTGTGCGCAATCTGCGTAACAAAATCCCCAACCAAGCACACGGCTTCGTCTTTTACTGCACGGATAAAATCCGCCGCTTCGTCCATGTGCTTCATAATATCTCCCGTGACCGCCCGCCGGTAAATCAGATCAATCGGCTGGTTCTGCGCCCCATACAAACGCCCGTTCTCATAACGGAGATCCCGAATTTCACAGATTTCACAGGAAGCGCCCATCCTGCGGTAACTCTCGGCAAAAATTTCAAATTCATTATTCGTCGCGCTCTCCATAAAATCCACAATCGCCACATGGGGATGAGCGCACGCCCCTTTCGTTTCCCGATAAATCCCAAGCGACGTTTTGGCCCAGGAATCGAACAGTTCAAAGGTGCAAAGCCGATATCTTCCGGACAGCTGCCGATACGCCCTTGTAAGCTTTAATCCATGGTTTAATTCCCGGTCTTCATTCATGGCGCTTGAACCGTCCGTATTAAATTCACAGAATTTAAAATCCTTTGTCTTTTCATTATAGAAAATGTCGATCCTTGCGATCGGTATATTGCTTTCATAACGGGGTTTACGCAAAATCAACTCATCTAATTCCGCCGGAAACCCAAACAGCCTCCGGTAAGACGCGTCCTCCCTGTAACGCTTTATTACTTTGTCAAAAATACCGTAAAGCGTTTGAACCAAGTTTTCAAAAATACGAATATCTTCCGTTGTAAACAACTTCGGAACATACAGCGTGCTTACGCACCTGCCGTGGTATTTGGCGGTTGAACCGTTGATATAGCTGATTTCTTCTTGCGCGCTTTCTGCATGCGCGGCTTTGTCCTTTGCAATCATTTCACAATATATCTGATTTAAATATTCTGTCTGCAGCATAAGATTTCCTTTTCTTATTTAAATTTGCCGTTTCACGGCCTGTGGTTAGGATATGTTGGATTACGGATTAGTATAACAGATATTTAAAATAGAGAAAAGGATATTTTTCATCTAAAACGCCAAACCAATCCGATAAACCAAAAATGTGACCGCCCAGGCAACCCCAAGCTGGAACAAGGCCGTCGCTCCTGTAAACGCCCAGCTTCCCGATTCCTTACGCACCGTCGCCAGCGCAGCCGCACACGGGATATAAAGCAGGCAGAACACCATCAGGCAAAACGCGTTCAACGGCCCAAACCCAATCTGCGCCAGCACGTCGGCAAAATGTTTCATCCCGGCCGGCGAATTGGCATTTACAATCCCAAACAGCACCGCGCAGCTTGACACAACGACTTCCTTTGCCGATATGCCCGCAATCAGCGCGACCGTAATCTGCCAAAAACCAAGTCCCACCGGGGCAAAAACAGGAACCAGCCATTTGCCGAGCATCGCCCCAAAACCTGCGGACATATCCGGATCATATCCCTGCGGCCCAAAATTTAACAGCGCCCATATCAAAAGCGTCGCCAGAAAAATCGTCGTCCCTGCTTTTCCCAGATAATCCTTTACTTTATCCCATACATAAATTCCAACCGTCCGCAAATCCGGCATCTTATACTCAGGCAGTTCAATCAGAAGATAATTGGGCGTCGCCTTTTTATCCAGCAGATGCAGCGCCAAGGATACGGCAATCGCTACCGCTATGCCGATCAAATACATGGAATACGCCGCAAGCATAGCATGTTTCCCAAAAAACATTTCCGAAAACAATATATAAATCGTCAGGCGGGCGTTGCAGCTCATAAACGGCGTCACAAGCATTACCTTATAGCGGTCGCGCTTGCTCTCAAGCGCACGGGAAGCCATAAGCGCGGGAACCGTACAGCCAAAGCCCAAAAGCATTGGGATAAACGCCTTGCCGGACAGCCCAAGCCGGCTCATAACCCCTTCCATAACATATGCCACACGAGCCATATAGCCGCTGTCCTCCAAAAACGCCAGCGCCAAAAACAAAATAACAATATTCGGCAGAAACGTAACGATCGTACCAACGCCGCCCACAACCCCGTCGATCACAAGCGACTCCATAATTTCCCCGGCATTGACTGCCGAAAGCCCTCGGATAAGCGCTCCGCAGATCCAGTCAATGCCCAGTTCAAAATACCCTTTGACCCAGTCCCCAATGGCAAACGTCAAAAAGAAAACCACCGCCATAATTCCCAAAAAAACCGGAATCCCCCAAAACGGATGCGTAAGCACACCGTCCACACGCTCCGTAAACCGATCCTGCCGCTGCTTATGGAGCAGCGATTCGTCTATAATTTCCCCGATAAAATCATACTTTTCATTGATAATCCGGCTCTGGTCCGCTTTTTTGATTATCCCGCCCAAATCCACAGGACATTTTTCTGACACCTCCGTATCCTGCTCCAAAAGCTTAATCGCATGCCAGCGGTAATTGGAAAGTCCCGGATAATTTTGCCGTAAAGCGGCTATAATACGGTCAATTTTATCCTCTATGTCATCCGAATACACCATGGCAAACTCCGTATGATGGTCGTGCACATGGCGCGCCTCATTCTTGTGCTGGTGAACCAGGCGATCCGGAGCGTTTTTATCCTTGTGGTGCGCAGCCGCATGCAAAAGCGAATCCAGCCCCGTGCGTTTCCTGGCGCAAACAGGGATTACCGGAATCCCGAGCATTTCCGGCAGACGGTGCATGTCGATTTCCATCCCGCGTTTTTCCACAATATCCATCATATTTAAAGCCAGCACCACCGGTTTTCCAAGTTCCAATAGCTGCAGCGTCAGATACAGGCTGCGGTCCAAAGCGG
>CAJTLD010000002.1:12583-15818 GCA_910577065.1 uncultured Lachnospiraceae bacterium
TGTAAAGTCAAATAAAGATTTCTCTCTAACGACGAAGCGTCTACGACATTAATAATCACATCCACCTCGCCGCTTAATATAAACTGCCGGGAAACCGTTTCTTCCATCGTATATGAAGTCAGGCTGTATGTACCGGGTAAATCCACCAGGCGGATATTCAAATCATGCTCCTTTATCGCGCCCTCCACCTTTTCCACCGTAACGCCAGGCCAGTTGGCAACTTTTAAGTTTGCCCCGGTATACGCGTTAAACAGCGTCGTTTTTCCGCAGTTTGGATTTCCGATAAATCCAATCGTCAGATTTTCTTTCACTTTATTCACCCTGCTTTCCTTACGGTAATATTTTTGGTCATATTATACCCCAAAGCAAAACGGCTTCCGCGCAGTTTAATAATCATAATCCCTTTTCCTTTGCGGTTTAAGACGGAAATTTCCGTGTCCTTAGTCATGCCGAGCGATTCTAAGCGCTGTTCCATAAAGAAGGGCAGATTGAGTTTTTCTACAATACAGTTCTCGCCTTTTTTTATATCTTTTAAAAGCATATGGTTTATGCCTCCTTTTTTTGTAGGTAACAAAGGTATTATACTCCTGCTCTCCAAAATGGGCAAGGGTGGGTTTGGTATGTCGGGAGTGAAGGGGTGCGGAGGGTACGCCAGGGAGGAGGCTGGAGAGGGGCGGATTTTGTGTCTGCGTTCATGGATCAAGGGCTTCTAAACGGTTCTGGTTATTGTTCTATACGGACGAAACCGCCCTTATATGCGCCGTCCATGGCGCATAAGGGCTTTGGCGGACGTCCTGTCCGCCAATTCCTGATTGCGGATGAACCGTTAAGAAGCCCTAAATCCAATCACAAGGACACAAATCTGCCCCTCCCCCGCCTCCTCTCCCTGGCTGCGTTTTCGCAAGACTGACATAAAAACGCACGGTTAAAGTGTATGTATGAAGGTGGAGCGTTATTCTGTCTTTACTGCGATCTGTATGTTGCTGTAGTCGTAATCTACTTCGTCCAGAATGCGGGTCGTTAATATCCGCAGTAAGGTCTCTGCGTCATAGTGCGTTTCTACGAAAAGAGCCTCTTTTATTTTTACCGGACTGCGCATTTTACCGGTCTCACTGCCCAGCAATACCCGGTTTCGTCCTAGTCACGGTTTTTTACTTTTGTCAATCCATTTATATCCTTTTCACCCAGGAATCAGCAGTGTCTGACCGGTAAATATTTCATCTCCGGTTAAACCGTTCAATCGCTTGATGGCGTCTACTGTAGTGCCAAATCTTTTTGCCAGCGACCAGAGTGTATCCCCGGATACTATAGTATAAGAAGAAACCGCATTCTGTGATGTGGGTATTTTCAGCTTCTGGCCTATTTGCAGCAGATCTCCGGTCAGGCCGTTTTGCCGTTTGATGGCGTCTACTGTGGTCCCAAACCTTCTGGCCAGCGACCAGAGCGTATCTCCGGATACTACGGTATATTCTATGATACCCGGTTCCGGCTTTGGAAGCGGTATATTCTGCTGGATTCCCTGGTATACGTCATAGAGTGATTTCCAGGTTTGCGCGCCTACAATACCGTCCGGGGTCAGCTGCATCAGACGCTGGAATGCCGTTACGGCATCTTTTGTATCCTTTCCGAAAATACCGTCCTGCGCTACGGCCGGCACATTGGGATAGTATTCAGATATAACGTCTAAAAGATACTGTAACGTAATAACGTCCTGTCCGCGGCTTCCCTGCCGCAGAACGCTCTCCGGCGGCACGGTTCCAATTCCTAATGTATTGCCTTCGCTGTCGAGTTCCGCAAGCCTGGCCACAGCGGTATAGATACTGGATATTTTGTACCAGGTGCTTTTTCCTACAATGCCGTCCGCCGTCAGGTTGAAAATTTTCTGGAAACGGGTTACGGCATCCTTGGTGCTTTTGCCAAACTGCCCCGCCGGATCTGTAATAGAAGGGATGGCGGGATAATTTTTCCGGATCCGGTTCAGGTAAGTCTGGATGATTTCCACATCCAGCCCGCGGCTTCCCTGCCGCAGCGCGGATCCCGGATAGGAGGACAATATGCCGCTTATCGCGGACGCCTCTGCAATTTCTATGTCTTTCGGATAGTAAGAACGCAGGATTTTAAGCGGCGTGAGCCCCTGTTCAGCCAGCGTTACCGTTCCCCACTGGGACAGGCCGCCGCAGGTAACTGTCGTTCCGTTGCAGAATGAAGTAAAATACGGGGCAATCTGCCCGGATCTGCGGACGTATTCGTTAAAAATATTGTCTACAATCCGGCTGATGGATTCATAAATCGGACGGCCGTAGACAAAATACTGATCGTACGCCGTACTGTTTGTAATATCAAAATTGTAGCCGCGGCTTCGGTACCACTCCGTGTAAACCCGGTTCAGCGCAAATGTTATGATGGCGTATATATTTGCTTTTAAAGACGCCTTGGGCCAGGTGGGGTAAATTTCACTGCTTGCCACATTTTTTATATAGTCCGTAAAAGACACCTGGACGTTGGAGGCAGAAGAGGAAGGCGAACCCAAATGCACCGTAATGGGATTTGGAATGATAACCTGGCGCAGTACGTAAAACGCGTCCGGCCCTTCCTGAAAACGCGGTTCTGACATGGAAACCGCGGGAGCCCCAATGTGGATTTCCGTCAGGGAGGGGCTGCGTTTTGTACGCTGCATAGGGATAAGCGTCAGCGGCAAAATCGCTGTTTCCCCGTCAAAAATAGGAATTTCCGAAACAGAAACCGAATCAAACCCGTCTGCCTGCGCGAGTACCTGATATCCCGCAAACGGCATGCCGGTATAATACGGATTCAAAGAAAAACTCTTATCCGCCGTTTCCAGCGGAACCTTCCCTGTTTCCCCGTTTTCGTCTGTTTTAAGGTAATAGACGCCGTTTCCCAAAGGATCCAAAACTTCTACCTGCACGCCCTCCACCGGAATGGCATCGTGAGCCGTCCGTGCCTGTACAACAAGATAACCGATAGCCATGAACAAAAATCTCCTTTTATCCTATACCGTTAATTTATGAAAAGAAAGCCGGATCGGTTACAAAAAAACAGCAGCCGGGCTGCAAACCTGGCTGCTGTCCTGTTGATACATATTAAACTGAAATTCCTCTGCTTACAGGCGTCTTTTCCGCCGGAGACTGGTAATAACGGATAACCCGTATTTTTGCCCAGTCCGGCTTTTGCTGCGCCGTCTGAACCGATTCGTTTTTATTCTCATGCCGCTGTC
>CAJTLD010000002.1:15834-44749 GCA_910577065.1 uncultured Lachnospiraceae bacterium
TCTGCGCCGGAGACGGATTTGTTT
This sequence comes from uncultured Lachnospiraceae bacterium, assembly GCA_910577065.1. Classification (GTDB taxonomy): domain Bacteria; phylum Bacillota; class Clostridia; order Lachnospirales; family Lachnospiraceae; genus Roseburia_B. The sequence continues at coordinate 15,859 of CAJTLD010000002.1, forward strand.
TCTGAAGCCCGTCTGCCAGCGCTTTTAAAGCAAACGTCTGCCAGATGGAACCGGACAGCGGATTCATATAAGCATAGCCGGAACTAATTCCGTTTCCGCTTCCAAACAAAGCGCCCGACTGCGCATTTAAAAGCGCATAGTTCAGATAGTCGGAAAAACTGTTTCCGTTTTTGGTATTTACAGTATTCTGGCGGCTTCTGAGATTTTCCGCCGCAAACATAGAATCCACAATACCGTTTACATTTCCTATCATATGCGCCTCCTATCCCCAGAAGTCATACATACTTTTTGCAAAAGCATTGTAAAATTCTTTTCCGGTATTGCTGTAGCCGCTTAAATAACCGGTATCCCATGCCGCCGCATTTTCCGCCACGCGCCCGCTGACATAGTTTATTTTATCAGAAAATCCGGATGCGTTTCCAAATGCCGCTTCTAAGTTTTCCACATCGGCGTTTTTTAATGTGTCTTTCTGGACGTTTAAGCTTCCGTCCTTATTCCTCGTAATGCCGACCGCCTTAAGAACCCCGGACTGTTCCGCCGTATAGCTTTGCAGTTCCTGTAAATAAAACTTATTTAAAGAAGAATCGGATTCCTTTAAATATTTTAACGTTTTATTGTAAGATTCCGCCAGCTTCTCCACATTCGATACAATTTCCGACGTATCCCCGGTTTTTTTCGCCTTTTCAAACAGAGAATTTTCTCCGTCAGCCGATAATTTCGCGGCAATATCCTGTAAAGACTGTGCAGAAGCTTCCAACTGCTTGTTGTGTTTTTTACCCAGGCCCTGCAGTGCGGAATTAGCCTTGCCGGTATTGCCAAGTGAAGAAAGCAGCGTGTTTCCCGTCACAGCGCTGCTGCCCATATAGTCCAGTAAAGTGTTCTGATGGATTGGGAGGCCGCTTTTCACCGCCGCCCGCGCTATCATCTGATTTGTAATTCGCATAGAATCCCTCCTGTTCATTTTTTCTGTCACAAAAGGTATCGGTGCAAAGGACGTCAAATTCCAGCGGTTTGTAATCAACGGGCATATTTATGTCATGAACTTAGGTTCAAATTCTTTCTGTATTATTTTTCCTCATATCCTTCCAAAAACGAATGCTTTACGCCGTCCTTTTTATAAGCTATTACCGTATCCAGATTTACATTTTCCACACTTTTAAAAATATTCCCTTCGACAAAAGGGTTTGTAAGTTTCATCTGCCGGATCAGTTCCTTTACCTCCAGCCGTTTCGAAGAAGTTTCTATGCTGCAGTCCTCACAGTTTTCAGTAAATTTACAAGCGCACTGCAAAAAACGAAGCCCATTATAATCCCGCCACGCCTGAATATCTTCTTCCCGGATCAAATACATCGGCCTTATTAATTCCATCCCGGGGAAATTGGCACTGTGCAGCTTAGGCATCATGGTCTGCATCTGCGCGCCGTAAAGCATCCCCATCAAAATCGTTTCAATCACATCGTCATAATGATGCCCGAGAGCAATTTTATTACAGCCCAATTCCTTAGCAAAATGGTAAAGATGCCCCCTGCGCATTCTTGCGCAAAGGTAACAGGGCGATTTCTCAATGTGGTAAACGGCGCTGAAAATATCCGATTCATAAATAGAAACCGGAACGCCAAGCCACGCCGCATTTTCCTCAATAGCTGCGCGGTTTGCCGGACTATACCCCGGATCCATAACCAGAAATTTAACGTCAAAATCAAATTTATTATGCAGCTTTAACTCCTGGAACAGTTTTGCCATCAGCATAGAATCTTTCCCGCCGGAAATGCAGACGGCAATCCGATCTTTCTTCCGGATCAGATCATATTGGTTCAGCGCTTTCGTAAATTTCCTCCAGATAGATTTCCGGAACCTTTTACGTATACTCTGTTCAATTTCTTCGCAACTGTTTTTATCTCTCATCTGATTCTCCTCACATAGAAAAAGCCCCCGCCTTGCGGCAAAGGACTCAATATTATTTGTATTTTAACAAGCTGCAAACAGAAAGTCAAGACCAGGAAATCCGGCCCCTTTGCCGCAGGCAAACTTTAAAAGGGCCGGATTCTGTAACAGGGATTGTGTTCCGTACCGTCAAAGGGAGGCTTTCCCCCTGCTTCAATCCAAAAAATCCTTATCTACTTCCGGATTATCTGCGTATTTTTAGATACTCCTTTTTTTTGCAGCAGCTTTTTGTATGTTGGCATTTTTTTTGCCGGCACTTTAAACTCCGCCCATTTATGAAGCCCTGCAAACGCTTTTGCTCCAACACTTTTTACGGTCAGTTGACTGGTTTTTATCGTAACCTTCCTCAAAGAACTACAGTTATAAAATGCTGCCGCACCGATCTTTTTAATATTTTTTCCAATCGTTACTGTCTTTAAGCTTTTGCATCCTTTCAAAGCAGATTTTGCAATTGAAGTCACTTTATAGGAAATACCGTTTATTTTCACGCTTTCCGGTATTTTTAAGGATTTTAACTTTTTACTGAACGGGGCTTTGAACTCTGCTTCCATTCCGGTTTTGGTTACAATATAAACATTACCCTTGCCGTCTTTTAATTTTGTTCCCTTTTTCGGAAATGACTCTACAGGATTTTGTATGGCTCCACCGGAATTATCTATACCCGAATTTGAAGAACCGCCAGGATTATTTGGCTCTGCCGGCTTATCCGGATCCACCGGTTTGTCCGGATTCACCGGCTTATCCGGATCTACGGGTTTGTCTGGATCCACGGGTTTATCCGGATCTACGGGCTTATCCGGATCCACAGGTTTGTCTGGATCTACCGGCTTATCCGGATCCACGGGCTTATCTGGATCTACGGGTTTGTCTGGATCCACGGGTTTGTCTGGATCTACCGGCTTATCCGGATCCACGGGTTTGTCTGGATCCACGGGTTTATCCGGATCCACTGGCTTATCCGGATTCACCGGTATTTTCTCCCCATAAGCAATGGTAACCCCACAGTCGCTGCACTGCGTATCTCCCGTATACCCTTCCTCCGTCGCCGTAGGTTCTTTTTCTCCCACCACAACCGTATTCACATGATTTTCCGGATTGAGCGGCAAACGCTCGCTTTTACCTGTATCTCTATATTCCGTACCGTCTACGGAAACGCTTGCAATGATTTCCCTTAATCCCTCCAACGTACAGGTGGCATCTGTTATCTTGGTTTCTACAGTACAAGCCTGCGGATTTACCGTATGTCCCGGCGTATCCTCTCCGCACCCCGCGCGCCTGCATACCATCGCAGCCGTACAGGACTGCAGATCCTGCGCCCAGCGGAACGAAACCTCATAATCATGCCCAAGGGCTTCCGTATACGTTGTCCTGATATTCGTCTTTATTACGCCGTCCAGTGTCGTAGTCGCTGTAAATACGTCCCGTCCCTGCTGTGTGCACGACGCCTGCACGGTTTCTTTTTTTACCGTACAATTCATCCTCTGGACATGGCCGCTGTTATTCCGGCAGGTATAGGTTGCGGTACAACTCATATTGTCTTTGCCCCAGGCAAATACCGGGGAAAGCCAGGTATGTCCCTGTTCCGCGGTAATGGTGACGGACGCCGTATTGCCGCATGCGTCTGTAGCTTCCACCGTATGCTGCTGCCCGTCGCCGGCTATCGTATATTTGCCCCCGGACGGCGTCAGTGCCGTTTCATTATCCGTCACCGATACCAGGGAAAGATCCGCCGCCGTAAACTGCACTGCGCCGCAGTATTTCGCCCCGTCCGCTATACCGGACAACTCCGGCGGCGTCCGGTCAATCAGGATGCCGTCTGTAGAAGCATAGGAGAGATTCCCCGACCGATCCTGCGCTTTCACATAAACTAAAAACTTGCCGTCCGGTTTAAGCGCAGCGCCGTTTTATATTCCGTCCAGGAAACGCCGCGAAGCTGCGCCGGCGTCAGAGCCTTATCTGAAATATAATAATACGCTTTATCCAGACGGTTTACCGTACCGCCGTTTGGAAGCGCCTCTTCGTCCCTCGCCGTAACGGTTACCGTCTGCGTTTCCCTGAAACACAGCGAAAAGGTAGGCTGGCTGACGGTTTCACTCCAGAGATGATCTCCCATTGTAATTTCAACTTCCGGGTTTTTCGTGTCTGTCAGCCTGCTTCCGGGTTCAGGGCGCGTGTCTTTCTGGCCGCAGCCGTTGCCGCAGTCCGCCGTCTTTGTTCCGTCCGCTTCGTATGTCGCGTCCTGGTTGGATACGTATTGCGTAAAACGATGGCCTGTTGCGGGGATGGTTTCCGACGCTGTCATAACCTGGCCGCAGCGCGCGCAGTGAGACCCTTGCGTCCTGCCGCTTTCGGTACAGGTCGGCTCCACAGCTTCATCCGCCGTTTCATCATGCCCCAGCGCTTCCGCCCCGTCCACCTGGTAGGATTTGCCGCAGTAAATACACCGGTATGTCGTATAGCCTGCTTCGGTACAGGTCGGCTCATTTGTTTCCTGCTCATATTGATGCGTATGCTCTTCCCAGAAAAGCCTGCCGCCAAACTGTTCCCCGACATAGCGCGCCCAGGATGTATCGGTTACCGGATAAAATACCGATGCCGTTACCCCCGTAAATGCGTCCTGTGCAATAGAAGACGGAGCCGTACCGGAAAACACAACTTCATCCAAGGCGGTACAGCCATTGAATGCTAGATTTCCCACCTGCTCTAAATTTCTGGGCAAAATAACGCTGTTCAAACGGCTGCAGCCGTAAAATGTGCCGTAATGCAGCTTCCCGCCCCTGATTTCCACGTGCTTGAGCGCGTCCGGAATGTAATAGGTAGCGCTGGCTGTGGAATAATACTGCTTCACCGCCGTACCGCCGCTATAACTTACGCTGCCGAACACAAACCCAAAAAGCGTCCGCAAAGAAGCTTTCGCCTGATTGCCGCTTGCTCCCGCGTACGGCAGGGAAACGCGCTCTAAACCGCTGCAGCCCGAAAAAGCCGCGCTGCCGATTTCTGTAACCGAATCGGGCACGCTTAGGTTTGTCATGCCGCTGCAGTTTTTAAATGCATATGTTCCAATCAATGTGACTTTTTCCGGAATTACCAGGTTGCCTAAAGACGTGCAGCCGCTGAATGTATAAGGTTCAATTGCGGTCAGGCTTTCCGGAACCGAAAACCCGGTTAATTTGGCGCAGTTTTGGAAAGCGTACGCCCCTATGGACGTCACTTTGTCCGGAACGGTAACGGCAGCCAAATTGACGCAATCCATAAATGCATAACTTCCAATAGATGTCACATTCTCAGGAATTACAAGCTTCGTCAGCCCCTGGCAGTTGCGGAATGCATGGCTTTCAATTTCCGCCGCCCCCTGCGGAAGCGTAATCTTCTCTAAGCGGCTGCAGTTAAAAAATGATCCATACCGCACGCTGCCGCCTGTAACGGTTACGTTCTTAAGGGAATCCGGAATATAATATGTAACCGCGCTGCTTGAAAAATACTGCTTGGTGGCCGTTGCGCCCAAAAAGCTTTCCTTACCAAAAATAAACCCGAACAGCGTCTGCGCAGAAGCCGCAGGCAAATCCGCCTTTAACCCTATAAACGGCAGCGTCATACGCTCTAACGCGCCGCAGCCGCTAAACGCCGACGACTGAATTTCCGTAACCGTTTCCGGCACCGTTATTTCCTTTAAGCTGCCGCAGCCCATAAACGCGTTCGCACCGATTCCAAGCAGGCCGTCGTAAAGCGACACGCTGCCCAGCTTCGAACATCCGTGAAACACATATGCGCCGATACGTTCAACCGATGCCGGAATAACCGCTTCCGTCAGCCCCAAACAGCCGGAAAACGCCTTTGCACCGATTGACGTCACGCTTTCCGGTATCGAAAACCTCTGCAGGCCGGTACATCCATAAAACGCGCTGTCCGCAATTTCCGTAACCTGATCGGCAGACGTCAGTAAAATCTTTGTTAAATTTTTACAGCCGTAAAAAGCGCCGTAAAGAATTTTTCCTCCTGTAATTTCGGCCTCGGACAATGCATCCGGAATATAATAGGTACTTACCGTTCCCGCGGCGCTGTACTGCTTTGTAGCCGTAGCCCCGGAAAACGCTTCCGTTCCGAAAATATAACCAAACAACGTCTCCGCAGAAGCCGTTCCCGCTTCAGACGAACCGCCCACAAACGGAAGTTTGACGCGCAAAATCCCGCTGCACCCGGAAAAAGCCCCGCTTCCGATAGAAGTTACACTGTCCGGCGCCGTAATTTCCGACAATCCGGAGCAGCCCAAAAACGCTCCCTTACCGATGGATTCCAGGCCTTCCGGCAAAACAACGGACGTAAGTTTCTTACAGCCGGAAAACGCTTCGTCCCCGATTGCAGTTAAAGTCGCCGGAAGCGCAACCTGTTCCAATAAAACGCATCCCTGAAAGGCTCCTTTCCCAATCGTTTCCACTCCGCCTGCAAACGTAACCGTCCGCAAAGCCTCGCAGCCGGAAAACAAACCGTCTGAAATTTGTGTTATTTTACCCGGAAGCAGCACTTCCGTGATTCCCGTGCACTCTTGAAACGCCCCCGTTCCGACCGACGTCATGGTTTCCGGCAGCGTCACGCGCAAAATGCCCGTACATCCGGCAAACGCTTCGTTTCCAATTGATACAATATGCTCCGGCAAATCCACTGCCGCAAGCTTCGTACACCCGGAAAACGCTTCGTTTTCAATCCTTGTCATCTGTTGTGGGAACGTAAAATTCTCTAACCCGGTACAACCCGAAAACGCCCCTGCGCCAATACTTTGCAGGCCTTCCGGCAGCACGATATCATTCAGCAGCACACATCCCGAAAACGCGCCCGCCCCGATTGACGTCACGCTGTCCGAAAGCGTAATTTCAGCCAGCTTTACGCAGCCCCGGAATGTATTTGGGGAAACCGCCGTAAGCGTTTCCGGCAAAACCGCTTCCAAAAGCCCCTCGCAAGCGCCGAACACCCCGCTGCCCATCCGCGTAACGCCTGCTTCTAACGTAACTTTTGTAAGCCTCGCGCAGTGATCAAATGCGCCGTCAAACAAAACGCCTCCCGTAACCGTCACTTCTGTCAGGGCATCTGGCAGAATGTACCCGCAATGCCCTTTATCGGTAAAATACTGCGTCACAACCGTTCCGCCTTCATAAGCCGTCGTCCCGAATATATAACCGAACAGCGTTTCCTCCGAAGCCTTTTCTTTTTCTCTGTCCGCCCCAACAAACGGCACCGTGATACGGCTCAGGCCGCTGCAGCCGGAAAACGCCCCGATACCGAAGCTTTTTACCGACTCCGGAACCGCAACTTCCTTTAAACCCACGCAGTTTTGAAACGCCAGCGTCTCTATGGTTTCCGTTGCGGCCGAAAACGTGACCTGCGTAAGCCCTCTGCACCCGGCAAATGCGCCTTTGCCAACTGCCGTTACCGTATCCGGCATAACAACCTGCTTCATGCCGGAGCACCCCTGGAACATATAATCCGCAAGAACCTTAATTCCCTCCGGGAACACCGCCTGTTCCAAAGACGTACATCCGTCAAACATATTTGCCCCAACGGCTTCCACGCCCTGTCCAAGTATAACGGACGCAAGCGCCGTACAGCCGGAAAACATATGGCTTCCCATCTGTTTTATCACAGCCTGTACGGATACTTCCTCCAGCTTTGTACAGCCGGAAAACAGGTTCTGTCCCAATTCAAACGTCCCCTGTTCCAAGCGCACGCTTTTTAGGGATTCGCATTCCGAAAAAGCAAAATCTCCCACAGAAACTTTACCGGAACCCAAAAATTCAACCGATCCAATGCCAGATTTAAAAAACGCGTGATCCCCTATCTCCGTAACCGATACGCCAAGCGTTATTCCGGAAAGCCCCGTACATCCCGAAAAGGCCGATTTTCCAATCCGGCGGATGCTCTCCGGCAAAGAAACCGCGCGGACCGCAGTACAGTTTGCAAACGCAAAGTCCCCAATCCCGGTTACTCCGTCCTCCACGGCCAGTTCCGTAATTGCCCCTGCGTTTGCGGCCCACGGCGCGGCGCCGGACGCATAATCCGCCATAGTCCCGCTTCCGTAAATCCGCAGCTTCCTGCCGCCAAGCAGTTCCCACTTCAGGTTCTCCCCGCAGCTGCCGCGTGAAAACGCTATATTGGAATCATCAATCCCGGTATTATCAAACGCGCCCTTTCCGATACTCGTCACACTTTCCGGAATCGTAATATTCCCAAGGCTTACACATCCGCTAAACGCCGAAACGCCAATGCTGATAAGCCCGTCCGGCAGCGTAACCTGCGACAAGCCGGAACATTCCGCAAACGCAAACGCGCCGATTCCCGTCACCTTAGAAGGTACCCGAAACTCCGTCAGGCTGCCGCACCTGTAAAACGCATAAGTGCCAATCGCCTTCACGCTCTCCGGAAGCGCGCACTGGCTTAACTTCGTACAGTAATTAAACGCATACGACCCGATACTCGTCACATTCCCGTCAAACACCACCGACGATATCCTCGTACGCTGCTTAAACCAGGGCACGCTTCCCGCATCCGTAAAGTTCGTCATATCTCCGTCCCCGGTAATGGTAAGTACGCCATTATTTGACAGAGTATACGTCAAATTCGCCCCGCACTCCCCAAAATCCTGATCATCCGCCGCTTGTACCTGTCCGCCGTTTAGCGCCGTCAGCAGAACCGCAAAAACGCAAATCATCAGCATCCGCTTCCATCTCCTCATGTTCTCCACATCCCTTTCTTTCATAAAAATAAGAAATAGCGCTGTTTTGGATAAAAAAAACGCCTGTACCCAAAAGAACCTTTTATCAATCCTTTGAGTTCAGACGCTATCCTTAGCTAACTTTTATTTATATCGGAGCATTTCCACCCCGCCACAACAAAGTTCACACTTTTTTCACAATTTCCTTCCTGCAATACGACCGTCGCTTCCTCCTGTCTCTGTTTAGCAAGCGCAAGTCCCTTTTTCACAAATCCGCCGCCAAACTCTTCCCGTACCCGGTACGCATACCGTTTCTTCGGATTTGTAAACTTCTCGGTTTCAAACTCCAGGACGCCCGTCACCTCGTCCCCAAATCCCCGGTAAAATTCCCGCATCTCTTCCAGCACGCAAAGCGCCGCGTCCACCACCGGGCAAACCGTCCCGTCCGGCATCACAATCTTGACTGTCTTTAGATCATAATGCGCCGCATTCTTAAAATTCTGCACCGCCTGCACCTGCGCATATTTCGGAAATTCCTGCCTGTTCCGGCATAAAAGCCACACCAGAAAATACTGCGCAAACAGCACGTCCCTTACGTCTACCCCAACAAACGTAAACGGGTTTAAATCAAACATCCGCAGTTCAATATGATCCACGCCTTTTTCACGGAGCGCAGAAAGGTTATTCTCTCCCGCAGGCTTTAACCGGATCGGATAATAAAGCTCCGCAGGCGTCCGCAAAAGCCCGTCGTCCACAAACTGTTTCATACTGTCCGCATACCGTCTGATATCCGTATAATCCAAAATCGGCGCAAAGTAATTCCAGTACCCCAGTTCGCTGCAGCGGATTGACGAAAGCCCGGTAAACGTATCTTCGTCATACCGCTTTTTTTCCACAAAGGAGCCGTCCAACAGCGGGCTTGCCGCCGTAGCCGCCACCAAAAGCCATCCGTATACCGCCGCCTGCTCCGCCAAAACAACATAAAGCCGGTTTTTATATTCCGCAAAATCCCGCCCGCCGCTCAGTGCAAAATCCGCCAGAAGCAATTCCTCGTCAAAAGAGTAATTCACATGGATGCCGGAAAACGTCATCTTGTACCTGCCGTACCGATCCGACAAATACTCCCGGTAGCCTGTTTTCGCCGCCTGCGCGCCGTAAAAGCGGGCAATCGGGATATCTTCTTCGTTGCGGATATACGGCGGGTTGGAAAACGGCCAGAGATATTCGCGTTTTGTAAGCCCTTTTAAAACGGCCTGCAGCTTGCGGTAATACAGACCCAAAAGTTCCACGGCTTCCTGTGCACTCTGCGCTGCCGGAGTATTGATTTCCGTCTGGTTTTCAGAAAAATCGCGGACAATATGGGGATCTTTTGGAAACGGATGTCTGGTATGCGCCAGATAACCGTCTCCCGTAATCCGCAGGCTTTCTTTTTCCAGTCCAAAACGTCCCTTTAAAAGCCTGGAACGGACATTTTCGTTTTCCGTATGCAGCATGTCATGCACTCCTCTCGGTCTTAGTTTGCCCAAATAGCGGATTGCTACTCCTCCAAAATTACAGCCCTTCCACATCCACTCCAGCCAAAAGTTTATTTTTATACAAATGCGCGTCGCCTTCTTCCAGCAGATAAACACGGTACAAAAGCACGCGCATACGCTCCCCGACCTCTACCGGCCTCCGCTCTAACGAGCGGTTCGTCGTCAGGTACACGCCGTTTACAAAAAGCGTCAGTTCCAGATAGCTTCCCCGAAACGCAATTCCCGTGATTTCGCCTTCCTCGGAAAACGGCATCAGGCTCTTAAACTTCCGGTTGTCGCTCTTAAAGCACTCCACAAATTCCGGACGGATAATGACCTGACAGCCTTCCTTTAACTCTTCAAACCCGCCGAACCCGCGGAATGCGTCCAGCACCACAGACGTCCCGATAAACTGCGACACAAACGAAGTCTTCGGTCTTTTGTAAATTTCAATCGGCGTCCCTATCTGCTCAATCCTGCCTTCATTTACAATAATAATTTCATCCGCCACTTCCACGGCCTCATCCTGATCGTGCGTGACAAAAATGCTCGTAATGCCGACCTTTGCAATCATCTGCTTTAACCACGCCCGCAGTTCCTTGCGCACCTTCGCGTCAATCGCCGCAAACGGCTCGTCCAGCAAAAGCAGCTGGGGATTCGGCGCCAATGCCCTTGCAAACGCCACTCTCTGCCGCTGCCCGCCGGAAAGCTGATCCGGGTAGCGTTTTTCCATCCCTTCTAACCCCACCAGGCGTATCAGCTCCTCCACGCGCGCCGCAATCTCCTGTTTCGGCTTTTTTTGCACTTCAAGCCCGAACGCAATATTCTGCTGTACGGTCATATACCGAAACAGCGCGTAATTCTGGAACACAAACCCGATGCCGCGCTTACCGGCCGGGATATCGTTCACCACGGTTCCCTCGATTACCAAATCGCCGCTGTCCTGCGTCTCAAGCCCTGCGATCATGCGCAGAATCGTCGTCTTCCCGCTTCCGCTCGGCCCAAGCAGCGCGACCAATTTTCCTTTTTCGATGCCAAAATTAATATCCTTCGCCGCCTCATAATCCCCGAAATTTTTATTGATATGCTTCATTTCCACATACATCTGCCGTTCCCTCCCTATGCTTCCCGTTTTCCACGGTATTCCACAATCTGTTTTACGATTAAAATCACAATCGACAAAAGCACCAGAAGCGAAGACACCGCAAACGCCTGCGTAATCGATTCCGCGCTGCCCGCCATATAAAGCGCGTCAATTTCAAGCGGCAGCGTAAACGTCTTTCCTCTTGCCTTAGAAACGGCATATACCGCGCCAAATTCCCCAAACGCCCTTGCCGCGCACAAAATCACGCCGTACAAAAGCGCCCACTTAATATGCGGAAACGTCACCCTGCGGAATACGGTAAAGCCCTTTGCGCCCATCATAACAGCCGCTTCCTCTTCCGAACTGCCCTGCGCCTGCATCACCGGGATCAGCTCCCGCGACACAAACGGAAACGTTACAAAAATCGTCGCCAGCACGACGCCCGGCACGGAAAACACAAACGAAATATCCGTCCCCAGCAGTTCATTGAGCCAATCTATCAACGGGGAAGCCCATCCCATCCTCCCGAACGTCATAATATACGCAAGCCCTGCAATAACCGGAGAAATAGAAAACGGGATATCAATCAGCGTCGATAATACCTGCTTGCCCCGAAATTCAAATTTTGTCAGAAGCCAGGACGCGCATAACCCAAAAAACGTATTGACCAATACGGCAGCCGTCATAGCAATCAAAGTCACCCTCAATGCGGACAGAGTATTTTTTGCAGTAATGGCAGACGCGTATACTGCAAATCCGTCTTTTAAGGATCGGTAAATCACCTCGCCCAGCGGAAATACCAGCATAATAAAAAAGAACAGGATGCCGCTGGCCAACAGCAGGCCGGGAATCCATCCGCGCCTGCGCGGTTTTTGTTGTTTTACCTGAGAATGTGCCTTTGTTTCCATAATTCTCCTTTCCCTTACCCTTTCGTCCTGCGTCCGGCCGCTATCTGCACGATGCTGACCAATAACAGCAGCACAAACGACACCACCAAAAGCACCAGCGCAATCGCCGCCGCCCCTTCATAGTCCACGCTTCCGGAATTTAACTTCTGCATAATGATATAAGAAACCACCTGCGTCCCCGCTTTTTCGCTGTTTCCGGATATGTAAATGACGCTTCCGTACTCCCCGATCCCGCGCGCCAGCGCCAGCCCGAACCCGGTTAATAGCGCAGGCGTAAGCTCCGGCAAAATGACCCGACGAAACGTATACATCCGGCTTGCCCCCAGCATCTCGCTTGCCTCCTCCAGGCTCTCCGGCAGCTTTTCCAGCACCGGCTGCAGCGCCCGCACGACAAACGGGATTCCGATAAACACCATGGCAATCACAATCCCCACCTTAGAATACGACGCCTTGATCCCCATTTTCTGCAGGAACTGTCCCAAGACGCCCTGATCCGAATACATCCGCGAAAGCGTAATGCCCGCAACCGAAGTCGGCAGCGCAAACGGCAGTTCAATCATTGCGTCCATCAGCCGCCTGCCTGGAAAATCATACCGCACTAAAATCCACGCCAGATTCAGCCCGAACACACAGTTTATCACCGCCGCCAAAAACGCGCACCCCGTGCTGGTCAAAAACGCCTGCCGCACATTCGGGCGCGCAATCAGTTCCCAGAACTCACTGAGTGATAAACGGAACGAATAGGTCAAAATAGACGCCAGGGGAATTAAGATCAACAGTGAAAGCATCGCCACCGTAATTCCCATCGTCATCCCAAACCCGGGCAAAACCCGCTTGCCCTGCTGTTTTTTTCCCGCCATAAATATTTTTGCCTCCCCGCGTTACTGGTTATAAATTTCATCAAAGATTGTATCGTCCGCAAAAAAATCCGCATACGCCTGATCCCAGCCGCCAAAATCGTCAATCGTACACAGCTTTACACTCAAATCAAACACATCGCCAAATTCCTGCAAAACCGCTTCGTCCGTCGGCCGGTAAAAATTCTCTCCCGCCAGCCGCTGCGCCTCCTGCGTATATAAAAACGACAAATACTCCTTTGCCGCCTCCTGCGTACCGTTCTTGTCCGCATTTTCATCGACAACTGCAACCGAAGGCTCCGCCTGGATACTAATGCTTGGCGTCACAAGCTCAAATTCGTCCGGATACTCCTGCATCGCCAGAAGCGCCTCGTTTTCCCACGCAACCAGAACGTCGCCCTGCCCGTTTTCCACAAACGTCGTCGTCGCGCCCCTTGCGCCGGAATCCATAACCAGCACGTTATCATACAGGCTTGCCGCAAAATCCTTCATTTTGGCCTCGTCCCCGCCGAATTTCTGATCTGCATAATACCAGGCCGCCAGGAAATTCCAGCACGCGCCGCCGGACGATTTCGGATCGGGCGTTATCACCTCAACCCCTTCCTTTATCAGATCGTCCCAGTCGGAAATCCCCTTTTCATTTCCGTTCCGAACCAGAAAAACAATCGTCGAAGTATACGGCGCGCTGTTTCCTTCAAATTCCTCCAGCCACCCGGGCTCAATTAAGCCCGCTTCTTCAATCAGCGTAATATCATGCGCCAGCGCCAGCGTAACCACGTCCGCCTCATTCCCCTCGATCACGGAACGCGCCTGCGAACCGGAACCGCCGTGCGACTGCGTCACCTCAACTGCCTTTCCGGTTTCCTCCTCATAATGCTCGGCAAATATCCGATTGTATGCCTCATAAAACTCCCTGGTCGGATCATAAGAAACATTAGTCAGCGTAACCGTATCGCTGTCTCCTTCCGCATCCTTATTCCCGCACCCGGCCAAACAACCGCCCAGCAAAACAGCAGCCATAACCGACGCCGTCCATTTCTTCAAACACTCTTTTCTCATCTTAAAATCCCTTTCTTTCTATAAAATAACAATCATTCCCGTCATCTGCACCTTCCGCTTAGTATAGATTACATCTGCCGGAACATATTTTTCAAACACAGTCTAACACTACAGCGAACGATACGTCTATAAATCATTCCTATATAGCGCCAACGCAAAAAAGTTATGGCAAAGAGCCGCACCCATCCGAAAGATTTGAGAAGCAAAAGTCACTTATCGTGCAAGCCTGCCAAAACCGCATTCCCTGTGCTCTGGGTGACGGAACTTTTCCAACATTGTCCGCCATAATACAAATCATCCGCACCAAACGAAAACGTTTGCTCTTTTTCATTGACACATCCGTTTTATTTTGTTACATTGTATATTACGCAAATATTATTACCTGATTTTACAACTATTTACAACCCCTATATTACGCAAACGTTTGTCCTTATTACAAAAAATGAAAGGAGAACACATGTCCTTAAAACAAATTGCCGCCATAGCGGGCGCCTCCGTCTCCACGGTATCCCGTGTTTTAAACAATACTTCCTCCTCCTGCGCCTCCAAAGAACTGCAGGACAAAATATGGGCCGCCGCCAGGGAAATCGGCTACCAGCCCAACCAGGCCGCAAGGGCGTTAAAAAAAGGCTCCGGCGAAACGGTAAAACTGCCGCGCATTGCCGTCGTCATGGCTCGCGTCACTGCCGAAGAGGATCCCTTTTTCTCCGAACTGTTCCGCAGCCTGGAAACCGAACTTTTAAAACAGGGCGCCGTCATAGACGATATGGTGCACGCAGAGGACATCTGCCAGAAGAAGCTATCTTCTGCAAACGGCATCCTTATTATGGGCAGATGCTCCCATACGCTGCTCTCGCAAATTCTGCTGCAGAATAAAAATATTGCCGGCATCTGGCGTAACACGATGGATTTCGACATTGACGAAGTCGTCTGCGACGGCCGGAAAGCCGCGGAACTAGCAATGAACCACCTGCTTTCTCTCGGGCACCAAAAAATCGCCTACATCGGCGACTGTTCTTACGAAAGCCGTTATGTAGGCTACTGCAATGTCCTGTTTCAAAATAAAATACCGATGGATTATAACCTGATCAAACAGACAAACCAGACGAAAGATGAAACCGACGCGGTTTTTGAAGAACTGTTTTTAGCCAAACAGGCGGGAAAAGCAGATTTTTCCGCGATTTTCTGCGCAAACGACAATACTGCTATCCGTGTATTAGAACTGCTTGGGCGGCAGAAAGCAAGCGTACGGCGTTCTGTTTCCGTTATTTCAATCGACGATATTGCAGACGCGCAAAACACGAAGCCTTATCTGACTACAATCCATATTCCGCACCGGGAAATGGCGCATATGGCGGTAATGCTTTTGCTTGACCGCATTGCCAAAGGGCATGTTTCCCCTGTGCGGATTGAATTTCCATGCAGGATTGTTTACCGGGACAGTTGTTACCCCTATCAAAACAGAAACACGCTCTAGGCTATAATAAGGGATAGGATCGCTTGGAAAAGAGAAAAAAGCCCGGAACCCTCAATTTCTAAGGATTCCGGCGCCCCTGCCAAGAATCGATGCGACAGGATTTGAACCTGCGGCCTCTGCGTCCCGAACGCAGCGCTCTACCAAACTGAGCCACGCATCGTCATTACACATTTTCTCAAACGTGCTCAATTATAATAGCATATATTTCCGAGTTTGTCCAGTATTTATTACAAATTTTTTTATATAAATTTCACTTTCCAGATTTTATCCCTTGCGTTTCTTTATAACCAACATGGCGGGCCGCTTTTGATACAAGCAAGGGAACCGCTATTATGCGGCTCCCTTGCCAGGCTTAACCCTTTTACTTTACTACCTTCACGCCCGTCTTCTGCCCTTTCTTACGGAACAGGCGCGTATACAGGCTGAGTTTCTGCTTTGGTACTTTAATCTTACAGTTAGAGTGAACGCCTTTTAAAGCATTTTTGCCAACGTTTTTTAAAACTTTGGAGTTCACAGTGATCTTTTTCAGTTTCCCGCAGCCTTCAAATGCCGAATTGCCAATGCGGGTTATATTTTTACCCAGTGTAACTTTACTTAGCTTTTTGTTTCCTTTCAGCGCCTTTGCAGAAACAGCCGTAACCTGGAATGTCTTTCCCTGGATCTTTACTGTTGGCGGAACCGAAACGCTGGTATAGTTCTTTTTCACTGGTTTTTCGTATGTAACCGTCCCTCCGGCCGCCGTAACCTTCGTTACTTTATACCAGCCCTTTCCCATGCGGTATTTATCCCCGGCCTTTACGGTTATCGTTTCGGAAGGCGGATTGCCGCCCGGATTCTCCACGGGTCCCGGGTTTACGCCCGGTCCTTCCGGCGTCTTTTCCTTCAGCCCGTCAATCGCTTTCTGCAAATTCGCAAGAGCCTTCTGTAAACCGTCCGCCGTAGCGTCCGGGCTTTCAAGGATATTTTTAACTTCCTGCAGCGCGGCCTCTAAAACCTTGTAAGAATCCGCCGTATATTTATCCTTTTCTTTTGCAGCGGCATTTAAGACTGCCTCCTGCGCCTGCTGGATTAACTGTTCGTCCGGTTGATCCGGCTCTATTGCCAGTCCCCATGCGCCGTCTGAGCCGCGCCTTGGAACAACGCCTGCCAAAAGCTCCTCCGGCAGTTTGCTGTAATTAAGAACCTCAAAATCGGCGGCATTATCGTCCGTATCAATAAAAGCAATCCTCCGGATCGATTTATTCTTGGAAATAATTTCATCGTCTTCCGGATTTACCAGAGCCGTTCCTTCTACCGGCGCTTCATTCACGGAAACGCCGTCTACGTTTGTATCCTTGTTTTTCAAAAGCACGCTGTAGCGTTTATTTGCAATTGTCAAATCCCAGACGCAGTCCGGATCCGAAATGGTAACCACTCCCGTAGCGTCCTGTTCCGGAGCGCACTGAATCAGGTAGGACGCGCCGGAACAAATCGTACCGGAAAGCGCAAGTTCTTCCTGCGTGCCGTCTGACAAATAAGAAATCCGGTATCCGTCCAGGTTCACATCTTTTGGCGTCGGATTATACAATTCGATAAAGCTATGGGAAATAGGTGTTTTGCCTTTTCCGCCGCCGCCATATACCTGATGGATAATAACATGGCCGTTTTGCGCCTTTCCTTCCCGTACCGCCCGCTCCATAGCTGCGGTCATGGAACCGGTTTCCACGCTGCTTGTGACAGTTACGGAAATCAATTTGTCTTTCAAGCTTTCACCAACAGCCAAAAACTGTCCGGAAGCGCCTGCAATATCCGCTCCGTCCGCTTTCCACTGATAAGAAATTTCACCTGTATTATTCGTCGCGTCATCCGCATAAAGAATAGCGCCTAATAAAGCGTTTCCCCGGATGGAAAGCGATCCTGATAATTCGTCCGGCTCGTCGCCGCCCGTCCCCCATGCGCCGTCTTCCAGGCATCTCGGACGTTTTTGTTCAATAACCTGCGCGGTCTCGTCCCGATAGCTTACAGCTTCAAAATCAGCCGTATTGCTGTCTGTATCTACAAACTTTTTCCTGCGGATCGCCTTTTGCTTGCTGATTGTACCGTCCGAAAGCGCAAAACCTTCCACAGGGTTTTCATTGACCGAAACGCCGTCTTCCGCCTCGTCCCCATGATACAGGATTATCTGATACCGCTTATTGTCAATCGCCTGATCCCATTCCTGGTCAAACTTGTCAATACGCAGTTTGATTAATTCCGGCGTGGTATCGGCCTGCGCCTCACAGCGGATAAGGTACGACGCATGCGACGGAACCGTTTTATTTTCCAGAGGCAGCACAACCTCTTCTAGCGCCGGGCCGTTTTTACCGCCGGACATATACCCGACAGAATAGCCGTCCAGGCTGATATCCTTATCCGTCGGATTGTACAGTTCAATAAAACTGTGCGATACGGGCGTTTCATCATTTGCGCCGCCGCCGTAAACCTGGTTGATAATGATATGATCGTTTTTCAGTTCCAACGCAGCGGCCGGTTCCGTCTCTTCGCTGACGACGGAGCCGCTTTTATCCGAACTTGTAATCTCAACGGAAATCCGCTTGCCAACCTGCGCTTCTGTCAGTAAAAACTGCGCTTCCACAGCGCCCGCAATATCTGCTCCGTCCGCTTTCCACTGATAAAAAATCGTGCCTGTACTGTTCGTATTGCCAAACTCTGCCGTCAGTACCGAACCGGCCCTTACGCGTCCGCGGACAGAAGCCGTACCTGTCAGCGCCTCAGCTTTGACTTCTTTTGTAAAAGAAATATAATTGGTGACAGACCCGCTTGACAACGGAGTCCCGGAAGCGTCAAGCGCCCTTACTTGTACGATATTCACCGCGCCTTCCGTCTGATCCAAAAAACGGTCCGACGCCGTAAGAACAGCTTTTCCTCCCGCTATATCCGCTGTTCCCGCCAATATTCCGTTGATATAAAAACCAACTTTTTTGGCGGAACTGTCCGTTACAGACGCCGTATAAGACGTTGCCGCCGCATCGCTGGTATCCGCTGTTACGGAAATACTGCCGGACGCTTTGAATCCGCCCAGAGACGAAAGCAGTGTTTCAGGAGTCTTAAACTGTTGATCCAGCCAGCTTAAGCGCGTTTTTAAAAATGTCCGCAGACGCTCCGCTTCCGTAACAAACGGAGACAACGATTGCATAAAATGCCCGTTATAATTTGCCTCGCCGGATTCCCGCAGGTATTCGATATCCTGATCGATGATTCCGCCCGTTTCTACAATCTCTCCAAAATACTCCCTGTTTTTTGTATAGCTTTCATACATTTTCCTGACAAAGTACGGATCCCGGATCAGCGCAAGATACCAGGATACCTTTTGCGTCTGTGTTGACGACCCGCGATCTTTTATCATCCACACATACGGCTTATTGGTTTCTGATGAACTAACAATACTGTTAGACGTCCAGTCCATATCCCATAACGGCCCAATCATAAGCTTGCCGTCCAAATCCTTGTACATAAAGCTGCTCTTTTTCATGGTTTCCGTATTCCAGTAAAATTCGTTGATAATTAGGTAGTTCACAAGGGAATCCATATCTACTAAATCCGTGTAATGCTTCCGCTCCCCATTGTATGTTGTGTAAAAGTCAGACGACCAGACGCTGTCCTCCACCGCCTGGATAAAATTCTGCGCTGAAGAAAACAGTTCGTTGTTTGTGCTGATAAATTCCGGGCTTTTAAACATCATCGGAAGCCCTTTTTGAGTGCGGAATTTGGATGCCTCGTCATAGTATTCGTCGAGTTCGAATAAAAACCCGCCGGATAAATTGACGCTGCCGTCCGGATTTTTGGGAATCTCCGTAAAATAATCGGAAATTTTGTAAGCCTTGCCCTGATAAGTAACGCTGTCGCTGGTAATCCACTGCATATGCTCGTTTAGGTAATCCTCAAACGCATCCCTTGCGTCCCCGGAAATGCCTTCTTGTTTCCCAATGGCTTTGGCCACATCCCCCGCAAGATCCTCCCAGTCATAGATTTCCACCCTGCCCGTATCAATCCTTACATTTCCAACAAACTGGTAGTTTCCGGAATAAACGCCGTTTAAAATCAGTTCGACATGCGTTGATTTCAAATACGGCTCAATCCCCATTTTGCCTGCCAGGTCATACGACGTCGTATTGCGGATCAGGGATTCGTCCATATAATTTGCCAGAAGCGCCCAGTGCTTGCTTTTGCCAAACCCGAATAAATCTGTTTTTTCGTCTAATTTCAGCTTGTAGGGGAGTTTGTTGAAACTCGTATTCCATGTGCTGTTTCCACGCCCGCGTATGGATATCCCGCCGTCGTAGAGCGTTGTCGTTGCGCCGTTAAACGTATCGTTTCCCTGCACATGCATTACCGCGCCTTTATAATTTTGCTTGTCATAAATACCGGCTCCGTCGTTGGTGTCAATATATACAACCGGCAGCTTGCTGCAGTACATTCTCTTTTGTCCCACCATGTTGCCGTTTAACTCCGCCGTCACTTCAACAAACTGGTTTAACGCCGACGTATCCGGCGTATACGAAGCCGTACGGGCTTTTATAACGCCTCCTACCTTCCAGGTGTAAGAAAATTCCGTCCCCTCAGGCGCCCTTTCCACGGATGCCGTCATAGCTGCGCCGGGCTTTACATATTCTTTGTCCACTGTCACCGTAAGTTCAGAGCGCACCGTTACCGTCACGGTCCTCGTCCTTTTTGAAACGGAGGTAACGGCGTTCAGCGTCACTGCGGTATCTGCAAGCACGCCTTCTACTGTGGCCGCTCCGCTGGCGGGATCGATAGAAATCACGGATGGGTTCCCGCTCGTCCATGTAATCGACTCTTCCCCTTCCTCCGATACGTATACCAGAGGAACCGTAAAGCTTTTTGTTACGGAAGACATCGAATCTCCCTCTGCGAACTGCGGCAGTGGAATCGGCGTAACCACCTTCCCCTGGCTTATAACAAGCATCAGCTTTCCGTTATAAACGGACCAATACTCCGGTTCCAGGGCATTTAACACCGTCTCTCCCGAAAGCTCCTCCTCCGAAACCGCCGATGATGAACCGAAATCTTTTCCGGTAATATAATAACAGTTGGAAATATTCGCCGTATTTGCCTGGGCGTCCTGCGAGGAACTGTAGCCGTTTATCGCATAGCCGGCGCTTCCTTTAAACCAAACTTCTCCCACATTCACGCAGGAAGACAAAGAGCCGATTACCCCCTGCTGATGTATTCTTCCGAGAATACCTCCGCAGCGTTCCTGGGTATTGGCAACCGAATTTTCGACCGTCACCATAGCGGCATTGTACAGATTCGTCATCTCTACCTTCTGGGTGTTTGTCCTGGTCTGCCCCACAATGCCGCCAACGCCAATCAAGTCTCCCCCACTGCTTCCTTTTATATTGATACTGCCGCTTAAGACCGCAACGTTGTTTATTTTTGCATAACCGTTTACATCCCCTGCCAGAGTTCCGATAATATCGCCTCTTCCCAGGGTATGCGTGATGGAAACGTCCGTAAAATTCAGGTTTTTCACTTCTGCATAATCCTGTGCCGAAACGCTTCCTATCATGGCGAACAGTCCCGACGCATTTGATTTCTGGCTGCCGGCGCTTCCGTCGTATGTAATCGTAAGCCCCTCTATGACGTGGCCTGCCCCGTCAAACGTTCCGGAAAAAACGCGTTCCCCTTCAACCAGGGCATATTCCGGCCCGTTGGCTCCTCCAATCGGAGTCCAGTTTCCTTCGCTTCCCAAATCAATATTTGACGTAAGCACATAATCCCCGTCCATCGGATAGGATGCGTCTTTTCCAATTTTTGCAAGTTCTTTTGCACTGGAAATAGAAATTACGTTTGACGCCGCCTGTACTTCGACGTCTCCCGCCGGCGCGAGGCTTAACCCGGAAAACCAAACTGCAAACGCAAGTACAAAGCTAAGCGCCCTCTGCGGCATACCGCCTTTTTGATTTCTTTTCATAGTTCCTCCGTTCTCTGCTTTTTTCACAGTAAAACATATTTCAATTGCTGCCTGTTCCGTTTATTTTATCATATTTTCAGATGTCTGGCATCCTTTTTTTATAAAATTCACACATAATACATCTTTTCAAACAGCTGCCATATGATGTAAAATAAATAATAAAGATTAGAGCGTGTTTGACGAATGTTTTCTGACAGATATACGGACTACTTAGCGGGGATTTGTGCCAAATAAGGAAGGCGTAGCGGGCTACGTTGACCGAATGAATGCAGATTGAACTACTAATGTTCAATCTGATGGCGCAAATATCACGCTAAGCGGGGGATGCAGAAGAGGAGGCGTATCCTACATAGAGCATATCTACTTTTAAAATGTGGTTGATCAGCCAGCTGACCAAAAAAGAAAGCAGGTTTGCGGCGGTTTCATTCTGGGCTTCATAATCGTCTTCGGCTGCGTCTAAATCAAATTCCATAAGCTTGCTTTCAAAATCGCGGTGCTGCTGTTTATGCTGCTGGATTTGATCGTAGCGTATGTTTTCAAGGAAAGCTTCTTCATGAGAGAAATGGCTTTTTGTGTAATCAATTAGTTCTGATATCAGACAGGTAAGCTGTTCTGTTTTATCCTGTAACAGATCGTCGTTTAACAGATCGTGCGTATCCTGCGCCAGTTCAAAAAGGCGGGTGTGTTCTTGGTCAATGGCTTCAATTCCTGTAAAATAATCCGGTTTCATTTCGTACATGGTATGTTCTCCTTCCTTTTTGTAAAAAATATAAATACACTGTTTTTTATTTTAATGCCTTTTGAAGGAATAATCAAGATGGAGCATGTTTTTTCAGTTGTTGTCCAGGATCTTTGGTGTTATAATAACACAGTGATAACAGAGAACGAACGGGATTTACAGGAAGGAGAATTTTATGCGTATCGGAATCGGTTATGATGTGCACAAATTGGCGGAAGGAAGAAAACTTTTCCTGGGCGGGGTAGAAATCAGCCATACGCTTGGGCTTTTAGGGCATTCGGACGCGGACGTGCTTGTGCACGCCATTATGGACGCGCTGCTTGGGGCTGCGGCATTGGGGGATATCGGAAAGCATTTTCCGGATACGGATGAAAAATATAAAGGGATTTCCAGCTTAAAGCTGCTTTCGCATGTGGGAGGGCTGATAGAAAAGAACGGGTATTACGTCGAAAATATTGACGCTACTATAATTGCGCAGAAACCAAAACTGCGCCCGTTTATTGAGAAAATGGAACAGAATATCGCGCGGGAATTACACCTTTTGGACGATCAGGTGAATGTGAAAGCGACTACGGAAGAAGGGCTTGGGTTTACCGGCGCTCAGGAGGGGATTTCGGCACAGGCGGTTTGTCTTTTGGGACGGTTTTATGAGAACAGCGCCGCGGTGTCCGGGCATGCATGTAAAAACTGCTTAAGCTGCCCCGGGAAGGACTGCGGTGAAAACTATTGACAAAACCTAGATCTCTGCATAAACTATAAAAGAACAGCCAAAAGCAGCGAACCGGGAGCCGAAAAACCACGGATAACTTCGTCTCTTAATCCGAGACGGGGTTTTTTTGTCTTTTTGGCGCGCCAAAGCGGCCGGTTGGGCGCATATTCAAAAAAAGGATGTAAATATGGGACTTTTCGGGTTTATCAAAGAAGAAATTCAGGTCATACAGGAACGCGATCCGGCGATCAAATCGCCGATGGAGGTATTTTTATACCCTACGTTCCGCGTTATGTTAAGCTACCGCAGGGCGCACAGGCTCTATGAAAGGGGGCATTTCCTCCTTGCGCGGTACATATCCCAGCGCGCTGCGAGGAAGACGGGGATTGAAATCCATCCGGGAGCCATTATTGGCAAAGGCTTTTTTATTGACCACGGCAGCGGCGTTATTATTGGGGAGACTACGATTATCGGGGACAATGTGACGCTTTACCAGGGCGTGACGCTTGGCGGTACCGGCAAGGAAACCGGCAAGCGCCATCCGACGCTCTGCGATAACGTTATGGTAAGCGCGGGCGCAAAAATACTGGGTTCGTTTACAATCGGGGAAAATTCCAAAATCGGGGCGGGAAGCGTAGTGCTTGAGGAAGTGCCGCCGAACTGTACCGTTGTAGGCGTGCCGGGCAGGATTGTAAAGCGCGGCAACCGGAAAGTGCCGCGCAGCGACATGGATCAAATCCATCTGCCCGATCCGGTAAAGGAAGACATTGCCGCCCTGCAGCATGAAAATACGGCGCTGTATAATAAAATCATAGATTTGGAATCGAAGATAAAAAAACTGGAAAAGGAGAACACAGGCAAATGAAACTATACAATACGCTGACAAAGCAAAAAGAAGAATTTGTCCCATTGGAGGAAGGGAAGGTAAAGATGTACGTCTGCGGGCCAACCGTGTACAATTATATCCACATCGGAAACGCCAGGCCGATGATTGTTTTTGATACGGTGCGGCATTATCTGGAATACAAGGGCTACGACGTAAACTTTGTATCCAATTTTACGGATGTGGACGACAAAATCATCCGGAAGGCAATGGAAGAAGGCACGACGGCCGATGAAGTGGCCAAACGCTTTATCGGCGAGTGCAAAAAGGATATGGAGGGCATGAACGTTTGCCCGGCGACGACGCATCCGCTTGCGACGCAGGAAATCGACGGCATGATCGAGATGATTGAAAAGCTGATCGAAAACGGATACGCATACGCGGCGGCGGACGGCACGGTGTATTACAGGACGCGCAAATTTGCCGGTTACGGCAAGCTTTCCCATAAGAACATAGACGATCTGCAGGCAGGCCACCGGGACATTAAAGTGACCGGGGAGTTAAAAGAGGACGCGCTGGATTTTGTGCTCTGGAAGCCAAAAAAAGAAGGCGAGCCGTACTGGGAATCCCCCTGGGGCAAAGGACGTCCCGGATGGCATATCGAATGCTCCGTTATGTCCAAAAAATACCTGGGGGATGAAATCGATATCCATGCGGGCGGGGAAGATCTGATCTTCCCGCATCACGAAAATGAAATTGCCCAGAGCGAAGCGGCAAACGGCGTGCCGTTTTCTAAATACTGGATGCACAATGCGTTTTTGAACGTGGACAATAAGAAAATGTCCAAATCGGTCGGAAATTTTTTCACGGTGCGCGAGATCAGTGAGAAATACGACCTGCAGGCGCTGCGCTTTTTCATGTTAAGCGCGCATTACAGAAGCCCGCTGAATTTCAGCGCGGATTTGATGGAGGCGGCGAAAAACGGTTTAGAGCGGATAGTAACGGCGGCGGAACATCTGGCGCATCTGAAAAAGGCGGCGCAGCAAGGGGAACGGACGGAGGCGGAGCAGGCGCTGTTGGCGGAAGCGGCTGTATTTACGCAGAAATTTGAAGCCGCAATGGACGACGATTTCAATACGGCAGACGCGGTTTCCGCAATATTTGAACTGGTGAAATTTATCAATACCAGCGCTTCGGCGGAGCATACCGCATCTTATCTGGAAGCGCTGTATGCGCAGCTCAATACGCTCTGCGGCATCCTCGGTATCCTTTTGGAACAGGACGAGGAAATATTAGACGAAGAAATTGAAGCGCTGATTGCAAAACGCCAGGAGGCCAGAAAAGAGAAAAATTTTGCCCGTGCAGACGAAATCCGCGATATTCTGTTAGAAAAAGGAATCCAGTTAAAGGATACCAGGGAAGGCGTACAATGGAAACGGGTATAAACGCTTTTATCCGACGGCAGTTTGACGTAAAGGATACGGATATCCGCACATATTCCCCGCTTGCGCTTGCCTACATTGGGGATGGGATTTTTGACCTGGTGATCCGCTCCGTTGTGGTCGGGCGCGGAAACACCAGGGCAAACGAATTGCATTGCAGGACAAGCCGTATTGTCAAAGCGCAAACGCAGGCAAAGCTAATCGAAAGCGTTCTTCCACAGCTGACGGATGAGGAAGCGGACGTCTACCGGCGCGGGCGCAACGCCCATTCGGCCACGATTGCCAAAAATGCCAGCATGTCCGATTACCGGAAAGCAACCGGGTTGGAAGCGCTTTTGGGCTACCTCTACCTGACCGATCAGTTTGAGCGGATATTGGCGCTGGTCAAAGAAGGTTTGGTTTTGATAAACGAAAGGATATAATATGGAAAACGAGACATTAAAAATAGAAGGTAAAAACGCGGTGTTAGAAGCATTCCGTTCCGGAAAAACCGTTGACAGGCTCTATATTTTAGAGGGCTTAAAGGACGGCCCTATGCAGACGATTTTACGCGAAGCCAAAAAAAGGGATACGGTTGTCAGTTTCGTATCAAAAGAACGCTTAGGGCAGCTTTCGGAAACCGGGAAGCACCAGGGCGTTATCGCATCCTGCGCGGCGTACGAATATGCAACGGTGGAGGATTTGTTAAACCGGGCAAAAGAAAAAGGCGAACCGCCGTTTTTTCTATTGCTTGACAATATTGAGGATCCGCACAATTTAGGCGCGATTATCCGTACGGCGAATCTGGCCGGGGCGCACGGCGTTATTATTCCCAAACGCCGGGCGGTAGGGCTGACCGCCGTTGCCGCGAAAGCAAGCGCGGGGGCGATTCATTATACGCCGGTGGCAAAGGTGACGAACCTGACGAATACCATGAAGGAACTGAAAAAAGAAGGAATGTGGTTTGTCTGCGGCGATATGGGCGGAAAATCTATGTATGATCAGGATCTGACCGGGCCGGTCGGGCTTGTGATAGGCGGCGAGGGGGACGGCGTTTCCAGGCTGGTTGCAGAACACTGCGACTTTACCGCTTCCATACCGACCAAAGGGGATATTGATTCATTAAACGCTTCGGTAGCCGCCGGAGTATTGGCATTTGAAATTTTACGCCAGAGGGGTGCAAAAAAATAAATGGCAGATTATACATGCTGTTCGGACGAAGAACTGATTGAAAGGCTAAAGGATAATGAAGCCGGGATTATGGAGTATATATTGGGAAAGTACAAGCCGTTTGTGCGCAAACGGGCAAACGCACTGTATTTGATTGGCGGGGATACGGACGATTTGATCCAGGAGGGTATGATTGGACTGTTTAAAGCAATCCAGGAATACAAACCGGGAAGGGACGCTTCGTTCTCCCATTTCGCGAGGCTGTGCATTGAACGGCAGATGTATACGGCAGTCGAAGCGTCCCGGCGCAAAAAACACACGCCGCTGAACACCTACATTTCGTTTGACGCTTCGGACGACCGGGGCGTTGCGTTAGCGGACGTACTTTCCGGCAGCGCAAATGAAAATCCGGAAAGCCTTTTGATAGGTAGGGAAGAAATAGAACAGCGTTTTGCGGCGCTTGAAAAAAGCTTAAGCAAAATGGAAAAACAGGTATTTGATTATATGATAGAAGGCCTTCCGTACCGCCAGATTGCAAAAAAAATGGGGAAATCTCCCAAAGCGGTTGACAATGCCATACAGAGGATGCGCATGAAGGCGGAAGGCGTCGGAAGATAGCCGTCTTTTTTTGGAAGGGATGAAAGTATTATGATCGAACGAAGTGATTTACTGGCATTTCATTTTTATAAGAAAGAAAAATTCACGGGTAGTTATTGCGGCATGCGTTATCTGATAGAAAAAACAACCGAAGGGGAAGCGGAGTTGTTTGCTGTTTACACGTGGCCGCAGCCGTATAATTTTGAGGCGACTTTGCAGGAAGATAAATGCAGGAAGACATTTCCGTTTACTGCGGAGTCGCTGGAGGAAATTACAGATTATCTGAACAGAATATATGAAAACGGCTATCATAAAAAACAGCCTAATGCGGAAAAAGGGACTCGAACCCTCACGCCTTAAGGCACAGGAACCTAAATCCTGCACGTCTGCCAATTCCGTCATTTCCGCAAACAAGATATATAGTATACGTTTTTTCTTGGGATGTCAAGACCCTCATGGCCCAAGTTCCTAAAGTTTTGTAACAGTTGTTACTGTTCACACCCATGGTGTTCACCGTAACGAACAGTTTGTCCTTCCGGTTTCACTGTTACAAAATTTTGTCTGCTTTTACTTTTCATGCGTCTGTCGTACTATGTTCTTGTATTGGCCAATCTGCCGCGCTTCCTTACCGTAAATCTAAAAAGTTAGTTTGTTTTTACAATAACTGTCAGGCGTGCTTTTACGCCGTCTTCTTTGGCATAAATATACGCCTTTCCCTCGCTGGCCGCAGTAATCACGCCATGTTCGTCTACGGACGCGACACTGGTGTTGGAACTTGAATACTCCGGCCTGTTCTTGGAAGAAACCTTCGCTTTTGTCTCGTATTTTTGCCCGACGGAAAGCGTAACGCTCTCTGTTTCAAATGAAACCTCCGGTTTTTTCACGGTTACTTCACATGTCTTGCTGGCGCCGTCTACGGTGGCGGTAATTACCGCCGTGCCGTTTTTGACTGCCGTCACCATACCGGTTTCATCGACGGTGGCGACGCTTTTTTTATTTGATTTCCATTTGGGTGTATGCTTGGAGGTGGATGTGACGGAAAGCTTTACCGTTCCTTTGCGGTAAAGCGAAACAGAAGTGCGGTTTATCTTTAGTTTTGGCGTTTTGACCGTTACCTTACAGCTTGCCGAGGTCTTGTCGGCAGTTGCCGTAATCGTCGTCGTTCCTGCCTTTTTGGCGGAAATTACGCCTGTTTCGCTTACGGATGCAACGCTTGATTTTGCGGATTTGAATTTGACCGGATGCCCGGTAGAAACGGAAGCCTTTAATTTGGCGCTGTAGCCGATTTCTAAGGAAATCTGTTTGGCGCTCAGCCGGATCGCGGTTTTATTTACCTTGATTTTGCAGCTTGCTTCCCCGTTTTTGATTTTGGCTGTAATGATTGCGGTTCCTGCTTTTTTTGCGGTGACTTTGCCGTAGGTATTGACCGAAGCGACGCTTTTGTCACTGGATGAAAAAGCAGGTTTTTTGCCGGTAGACGTGACGGCGGACAGATAAAATTCATCCCCGATATTTAACGTTTTGGAAAACGTGTTCAGTACGACAAATTCGTACCCGGCTAAGGATGCGTGTACGGCGTCCGGTTGTAAAACGGAAAGAAACAGCATGGAAACCATGCAGATGACGGCGAATGCCGTCCGATAAGATGTTTGCCTGTGTGACATATAATTCCTCCATTCCGAAACGGAAGGAAGATGCGGCAAATTGGCATGGAAATAATATAACACGCCGTCAGGGGTTTGTAAACAGAAAAATTGACATTTTTTCTGATTTCGTTATGATAGAACAAAAGACGGAAAAGAAGGTGATTCATTTGGATTCTAATATGACGGTTTTACTGGTAGAGGACGATGAAATTCTGGCCGGGGAGATCCGGCAGTTTCTGGAAAAATGGGGCTACCGGGCGGTTTTG
>CAJTLD010000002.1:44810-53173 GCA_910577065.1 uncultured Lachnospiraceae bacterium
GCATCTGGTTTTGATGGATATCAACCTGCCGTTTTACGACGGGTTTTACTGGTGCGGTAAAATCCGCGCGGTTTCGGATATCCCGATTCTGTTTATCAGCAGCAAAAACGACGACCGGGATAAAATTATGGCAATCGCGCAGGGCGGGGACGACTATGTGGAAAAGCCGTTTCGGCTCGAATTGTTAAAGGCAAAAATGGAGGCCGTATTAAGGCGGACGTATCAGTACCAGGTGAGAGGGCGGCAGTATTTCGGAGAGGATTTTTATCTGGAAGAGGATACGGCTTTGCTTGTGTGCCGCGGCAGGAAGTTCGATTTGACCAAATCAGAATACAAAATTATTTCCCGGCTGCTTGAGCAAAAGCCGGAGGTGGTGACGCGGGAGGAACTGATGATGGAGCTTTGGAGTACGGATGAATTTGTTTCGGACGGGACGCTCACCACGCTGATTTCCAGGCTCCGCAGCAAGCTAAAGGCGGCGGGCGGCGACGAGGTGATCCGCACGAAGAAAGGGTTGGGATATTATATTGTATGACTGGGTGAAAAAAATAAGAAAGCGGCTTTTGTTCGGCGGGTTTTTGTGCCTTTCGTATAATCTTTATTTTATTTGCCTGCTGCCGGACGTAAAAGTCGGGTACCTGCTTTATCTGGATGCGCTTTTGGCGGCATGCGCCCTGGTTTACGGCTGGGCGGGGTATTTGGTTTACCGGAAAAATGAGGCGAAAAAACAGGAGTATTTAACATACGAAT
Organism: uncultured Lachnospiraceae bacterium; assembly: GCA_910577065.1. Classification (GTDB taxonomy): domain Bacteria; phylum Bacillota; class Clostridia; order Lachnospirales; family Lachnospiraceae; genus Roseburia_B. The sequence goes on from CAJTLD010000002.1 coordinate 45,561, forward strand.
CCGTTATTTTTCAGGAATTTGCGGGAATGGAACATTATGAGATTGCAGAGCACGACGTGCGGGTGCTGTCCGGGCAGTTAAAGGAGCAGTTTGATTTAAACTGTGATTTGCAGGATTATATTGCGAAATGGTGCCATGAAATGAAAATCCCTTTGGCGGCATGCCTTTTGATGAACCGGAACATAAAGGACGGCGGACTGCGCGGACAGATGCAGGAGCAGTTAGAGCGCATGAATACGCAGTTAAACGGGGCGCTTTTGGGCTGCAAGGTGCAAAGTAAGCTGTTTGACATCCAGGTGAAGGCCGTAAGCCTGTCCGAGTGCGTGAAGGCTTCGGTCAGAAACAATCAGTTTTTTCTGATTAAAAACCGGTTTGAACTGGAGCTTGCCGTGGAGGATGTAAAGGTTTATACGGATAAGAGCTGGCTGGTGTATGTGCTTGACCAGCTTATCAGCAATGCCATAAAGTATGTTTCAGGGAATGCGGTGTTAAAGATATGGAGCGTCAGCGAGGGGGACGCGGTGTGTTTGTATGTGGAGGATCACGGCGAGGGGATTTTGCCGGAGGATATTCACAGGGTGTTTGAAAAAGGGTATACCGGGAGCAGCCACCACAACGGGAAGTATAAATCCACGGGGATGGGGCTTTATATGGCGGCTAAAATTATAAAACGGCTGGGTCACAGGATTTCGGTGGAAAGCGAGCCGATGCGGTATACGAGGTTTGCGGTGCGGCTGGGGAAGGAAGGGCATTCACAGATCTGAGGACAGGGCAGCCTGCATAACCTTACAAAAAATGTAAGATTCGCTCCTGCTTTGTAATGTGAATGTAAGGATTTTTCCACAGGCATCCTCTATAATAAACAGCGTAAGGAGGATGAAGCATATGAATGGAAAAAAAGTAGTTGAAATCAAAAACTTGGTAAAAAATTACGGGACAAACGGTTTTTGCACTACGGTATTAAAGGGCATTGACCTGGAAATCTGCAAGGGCGATTTTATTGCGGTAATGGGGCCGAGCGGCTCGGGCAAAACGACGCTTTTAAATATCCTGTCTACCATTGACAAGCCCACGCAGGGGCAGGTAATCTTAGACGGGATTGACCTTGGCAAGGTAAAAAACCGGGAGCTTTCCAAAATCCGGCGTGATAAAATCGGCTTTATTTTTCAGGATTACAATTTGCTTGATACGATGACGCTGCAGGACAATATTGCGCTGCCCTTATCCTTAAACGGCGCGGGCGGGACGGAGTGCATCCGCAAATCCGAAGCGCTTGCCGGTGCGTTCGGATTAAAGGGGCATCTGAGAAAATACCCCTACCAGCTGTCCGGCGGGCAGAAGCAAAGGGGCGCGGCCTGCCGGGCGCTGATTACGGAGCCGGAAATTATTTTTGCCGATGAGCCGACCGGGGCGCTTGATTCCCGTTCGGGCAGGGAATTGCTCGAATGCCTTAAGGCGGTAAACGACGGCGGCAAGGCGACGATTTTAATGGTGACGCACGACGCGTTCAGCGCATCTTACGCGAAGGACGTCTATATCTTAAGCGACGGGCAGATCCGGTGCCGGATCAGCCGCGGGGACAACCGGAAGGCGTTTTACGATAAAATCGTTGACATGCAGGCTTCCATGGGAGGTGATTTCTCGTGAGCATGACCAAACTGGCAATGGCGAATTTTAAGAGCAGCTTTAAAAATTATCTTGCAATTATCGTGTCGCTGGCGTTTACGGTTTTAGTGTTTTTAAATTTCCAGAATATTCTTTCGTCGGATTTGTTTGAAGTGCTTGGAGAGCATAACCGGGAATATATCGATATTCTGGTGCAAACGATTTGCTTTGTGCTCGGCTGCTTTATGTTTTTCTTTCTGTGGTATGCGACGAACGTGTTTTTGACCAGGCAGAAAAAGGAGATCGGCATCTATGTATTTATGGGGTTAAACAACCAGAAAATCGGTACTCTGTATTTGATTGAAACGGCGTTTATCGGCAGCTGTGCGCTGGCGCTGGGCGTTTGCTTCGGCATACTTACCACATATCTGTTCCAGATGATACTGCTTGCCGTTTCTGAGATTTCGGTCGATATTTCCGTTCGCTTTGCGGTAAAGCCCGTTTTGGTTACGGCGGGGGTCTATCTGGTGATGTATCTTTTGTTTGCCGTAAAAGGATATGTCAATATTGTAAGGAGCAGCGTGCTTGAACTGGTATCCGCATCGCGGGTCAACGAATTTGTCAGGCAGAATCCGGTTGTTCTGTGGTTTAAGGCGGTTTTGGGAATCGGCACGCTTGCGGCAGGCTACTTCCTTGCCGTAAAGGAAGGCGGGCAGGAGGTTATGGGCAATGTGTTTGCGGCGGTTGTTCTGGTGATTATCGGCGTGTACCTTCTCTTTGGAGGGTTTTTGCCGATGCTGTTTCAAAGCCTTGCAAAAAAGAAGGCGTTTTTATATCAAAAACAGAGAAACCTCTGGGTCAATAACGTGATTTTCCGCATGAAGAAGAATTACCGTACGTATGCCATGACCTGCGTGCTGATGCTGTGCTCCGTGACGGCGCTTGCAACCGGGGTTGCGATGAAATACAGGTACCGTTCCATTGTCCATTTCCGGAATACGTATACGTACCAGTTTTTGAGCGCAAGGCAGGATCTGGACGGGGTGATCCGCCCTTTGATTGAAAAAGACAACCGGATTTCGTATGGCGCGCAGATTCCGTTTCTGGCGATTGACGCTTCTTTGTTTGATACGGCGTTTACGAGCCGCAATTATGCCGTCCTGCCGTATTCAAAGGTAAAGGAGCTGGCGGGACTGACCGGGCTGGAATTTGAAACGGAGGCGCTGCAGGATGATGAAATGGTTGAGATTTCCCATTTGTACCTGCTTTCGCTTCTGACTGCCAGGACGGGCCGGACCGAAACGCTGAATGGGAAAACCTACCGCCAGGTGGCGGAGGTGAATGTGCCTTATATGGGGTATTTACAGGAAATCATGAGTTTTTATATGGTAAGCGACGCGGAGTACGCGCGTCTTCTGCCGCTCGGGGAGCAGATGTATACGTACAATTACCGGATTGAGGATATTTATAATTTTGCGGCTTCCGTGGATGAACTGGATACGTTAAACGCGGAAGGAAATGGGGAGATTGCAAGGGTGACGGTCGATCCAAACAGCAGCGATATTGAGTGGATTAAGGTACTGTATACGGTATGTATTTTTATGTTTCTGGTATTTGTCCTGGCAAGCGGGAGCGTGCTGTTTATGAAGCTTTATAATGACGCGTTTGAGGAGCAGGAACGTTATGCGGTGCTCAAAAAACTGGGCGTGGCGCATCGGACGCTGAAAAAATCGCTTTCCCATGAGTTAAAGGCTGCATACGGGCTGCCGTTTGCGGTTATGGCGGTGTCGGCTTATTTTGCGGTGCATGCGCTGGAAAAGATGATGTATACGAACCTGATGCCGGTATATGCGGCGAGCGTGGGCGTGATAGCTTTGTTTTTCTTTTTGTGCTACCGGTTTTCGGTAGAGGTGTATGCGAAGAATGCGGGAGTGTAGTTATCGACCGGCATTCCGGGAAGAATCTGCTTGCATTTGTCTGCCTGGATGGTATAACATAGATGGCGGGGCTGCAAAAAGAAAAATACAGGAGTATAAATTATGGCAAAAAAGAAAGTTGTGGTAGGTATGTCCGGCGGAGTGGATTCTTCGGTGGCCGCCTATCTTTTAAAAGAACAGGGGTATGAAGTGACCGGCGTTACCATGCGCCTTTGGCAGGAAGACGCAGAGCGGGAAGCGTCTGGGCAGGAGTGCTGTTCTTTGGGCGCGGTGGAAGATGCGAGGCGGGTATGCGCCAAACTGGACATTCCGTTCTATGTAATGAATTTCGCAGACGATTTCAAACGCAGCGTAGTGGATTATTTTGTGGAGGAATATATAAAGGGCAGGACGCCGAATCCCTGCATCGCCTGCAACCGCTATGTAAAGTGGGAATCGCTGCTTCGCCGGGCAATGGAAATTGGAGCGGACTGTATTGCAACCGGGCATTATGCCAGAATAGTAAAACGGGACAACGGCAGGTTTGCCGTTGCGGCTTCCAAAACAGCCAGAAAAGATCAGACCTATGCCCTCTACAGCCTGACGCAGGAGCAGCTTTCCCGTACGCGGATGCCGGTCGGGGAATATACGAAGGATGAAATACGCGCGCTTGCGGAAAAAATCGGCCTTACGGTAGCGGCTAAGCCGGACAGCCAGGAAATCTGTTTTATCCCGGATCACGATCATGGGGCGTTTATTGAACGCATAGCCGGAGAAAAGGCGCCAGGAAGCGGTAATTTTGTTACGGCGGACGGTGAAATTTTAGGCAGGCATAAAGGAATTACGCATTATACCATCGGACAGCGCAAAGGATTAAATCTTGCCATGGGCTACCCGGTGTTTGTGTCTCAAATCCGTCCGGATACCAATGAGGTAGTGATAGGCGGGCCAAATGATGTGTTTGCAAAAGAATTTATTGCCCAAAACGTACAGTATATGGGCGTGCCCGGGATTGAACCGGGCAGCCGTTTTCCGGTAAAAATACGTTATGGGCATAAGGGAGCGGCCGCTGCTTTGTATCCGCAGGGAGAAGGGCTGGTACGCTTTGTATTTGACGAACCGCAGCGCGCCATTACGCCCGGCCAGGCAGCCGTTTTTTATGACGGGGAATGCGTTGCGGGCGGAGGCGTAATTTGTTCTTGCAATTTTGCAGGGGATGTGATATAAATTTACCTGAATAAAGAGTGAAAGCGATGAAAAAGACGCCTGGTTTTGGGTGACGGCAGAAATCCGGCGGCGCTGCCGCTTACCAATGCGGGCTTGGTACGGATGGCCAGACGGTTCGCCCCGGAATGCAGCTATGTATTCCGGGGCGTTTTTTAGATTAAAGGAGAAGACAATGGCAAATATAATTTCGGACGAAACAATTGAATATGTGGGTATTCTGGCAAAACTGGAACTGTCGGGAGAAGAAAGGGAACGCGCAAAAAAAGATATGGCTGAAATGCTGGATTATATAGATAGACTGAATGAACTTGATACGTCGGGCGCCGAACCTGTGTCGCATGTTTTTGAACTCCATAATGTGTTCCGTGAGGATGTTGTTACAAACGGCGACGGCAGCTGCGATGCGCTTGCCAATGCCCCTGAGCAAAAAAAGGGAGGTTTTCTGGCGCCGAAGACTATTTTGGATCGGTCTGCCGTACCGCACCCGGAGGAAGGGGAGGGCGTATGAGTATTACGGGTATGTCCGCTTTGGAACTGGGGAAAAAGATCCGGGCGAGGGAAATTTCGGTTCTGGAAGCTACAGAGGCTGTTTTGGAGTCCGTGCGCAGAAAAGAACCTGCGGTAAACGCATTTATTACGGTAGATGAGGAAGGGGCGCGCAGGCGCGCCGGAAAGGTGCAAAAGCAGATTGACGAAGGCGCGCTTACCGGCCCGCTTGCCGGCGTGCCTGTTGCAGTCAAAGATAATCTGTGCACAAAGGGCGTTCTGACTACCTGCGGCTCGAAAATGCTGAGCAATTTTGTTCCGCGTTATACTGCGGCGGCTGTGGAAAACTTAAACCGGGCAGGGGCGATTGTGTTTGGTAAAACGAATATGGATGAATTTGCTATGGGAAGCACGACGGAAACGTCCTATTTTGGTCCGGCAAAAAATCCCTGGAATACAAAGCATGTTCCGGGCGGATCTTCCGGAGGGTCGTGCGCGGCGGTTGCGGCGGAGGAATGCCCGTATGCCCTGGGGTCCGATACCGGCGGATCGATCCGCCAGCCCAGTTCTTTTTGCGGCGTTGTGGGCATAAAACCTACCTACGGCACGGTATCGCGCTACGGGCTGGTTGCCTATGGCTCTTCTTTAGACCAGATAGGGCCTGTCGCAAGGAATGTGGCCGACTGCGCTGCGGTTTTGGAAACGATTGCGTCTTATGACAACAAAGATGCAACGTCGGTTAAGCGGCAGGATTTGGATTTTACGTCCGCGCTTAAAGAAGACGCATCCGGTTTGAAAGTCGGCATTCCAAGGGGGTATTTTGGAACGGGCCTGAAACCGGAAGTAAAAGAGGCTGTCTTTTCCGCGGCAAAAAAACTCGAAGGCTGCGGTGCGGTTGTGGAAGAATTTGACCTTGGATTGGTGGAATATGCCGTTTTGGCTTATTATGTCATTGCATGCGCGCAGGCAAGTTCAAATCTTGCGCGATTTGACGGTATTAAGTACGGCTATCGTACGGGGCAGTACGGGGGGCTTCACGATTTATACAAAAAAACCCGTTCCGAAGGCTTTGGGGCGGAAGTGAAACGCCGGATTATGTTAGGTTCTTTTGTGTTAAGTTCCGGTTATTACGACGCGTATTATTTAAAGGCGCTTCGTACCAAAGCCCTGATCAAGCGGGAATTTGACAAAGCGTTCGCCCGTTTTGATATTATTTTAGGGCCTGTAGCGCCGTTCACGGCGCCGCGGCTGGGGGAACAAACAGGCGATCCGATAAAGATGTATTTGGGGGACATTTATACGGTCAGCGTCAATTTAGCCGGCCTGCCTGGAATATCGGCGCCCTGCGGGACAGATAAAGCGGGGCTTCCGGTCGGCGTACAGCTAATCGGAGACTGTTTTGCAGAGAAAAAAATCATCCGCGCCGCATATGCCCTGGAGTGTACCGGGACGTACCGCCGCAGCCCGCTTGCCGCCGGGGATGGTTTGCCAGAAAGGGGTGCATGATATGGACAGGCAATATGAAACCGTAATCGGCCTGGAGGTTCACGTAGAACTGGCCACCAAAACCAAAATATTCTGCGGCTGTTCCACCGCGTTCGGCGGCGCGCCAAATACCCATACCTGCCCGGTCTGCACCGGGATGCCGGGCGCGCTTCCGGTTTTAAACAGACGGGTGGTGGAATATGCGGTGGCAGTCGGGCTTGCGCTGGGCTGCGATATCACGAAAAACTGTAAATTTGACCGGAAAAATTACTTTTATCCGGACAATCCGCAGAACTACCAGATTTCCCAGCTGTACCTGCCGGTCTGCAGAAACGGGAAAATAGGAATCGAAACGGAATCAGGAGATAAAAAATATATTGGAATCCATGAAATCCATATGGAAGAAGATGCCGGCAAACTGATTCACGACGAATGGGAGGACTGCTCTTATGTGGATTTTAACCGTTCGGGCGTGCCTTTAATCGAAATCGTTTCAGATCCGGATATGCGTTCTGCAAAAGAAGTGATCGCATACTTAGATAAGCTTCGGCTTATGATACAGTATCTGGGAGCGTCCGACTGTAAACTGCAGGAAGGCTCCATGCGCGCCGATGTCAACCTTTCCGTCCGAAAAGCGGGAGCCGTCGGGTTTGGCACGCGTACGGAAATGAAAAACCTCAATTCCTTTAAAGCGATTGCAAGGGCAATTGAAAACGAAAAAAACCGCCAGATCGATTTGATTGAATCCGGAGGGACGGTTGTCCAGGAAACAAGGCGCTGGGACGATTTGAAAGAATATTCTTACGCGATGCGTTCTAAGGAAGACGCCAGGGATTACCGCTACTTTCCGGATCCGGATCTGGCGCCGCTGCAGATTTCGGACGCCTGGATCGA
>CAJTLD010000002.1:53183-57380 GCA_910577065.1 uncultured Lachnospiraceae bacterium
TTTCTGATGAAAATCAGGGAGAGGCAGCCGGAATTTCGGGAGGAAAAGATGGCGCGTTATCAGAGCGAATACGGCCTGCCGCTTTATGACGCCCAAATTTTAACCGGGGAAAAAAAGCTGGCGGATTTATTTGAAAAAACGGCCGCTATAAGCAAAAGTCCCAAAAAGGCGTCCAACTGGCTGATGGGCGAAACGATGCGCCTGTTAAAAGAAAACGGGATGGATGCCGGAGATATCCGTTTTTCTCCGGAAAATTTAGCGGCGCTGATTGAACTTTTGGATGCGGGCGTTATTAACAGTACGGTGGCAAAGGACGTGTTTGGGCATGTGTTTGCGGAGGATGCGGATCCAAAACGGTATGTGGAAGAACATGGGTTAAAGACCGTCCATGACGAAAGCGCGCTGCGCGGCGTAGTGGAAAAGGTGTTAAATGAGAACCGCAAGTCAGTGGAAGATTACCGAAACGGAAAAGAGAAGGCGATGGGATTTCTGGTCGGGCAGGCCATGAAGGCGATGAAAGGAAAGGCAAACCCGGGGCGGATAAAAGAGATATTAAAAGAGACGCTGACGGAGTAAGGGATATCTTTTCACAGGATATACACAAACCTTTTTTAGTTATCCACATTTTGCGCAAGGCAAAAGATGGCGTAAATTCAGGTTTTGTGATGGAAAAGAACAAATATTTCCACAAAATGTGGATACAATGTGGAAAAAAGTGTGGATATAAATATTTTCTGCCAAATATAAAAGAAATATGAAAAATGTAAAATTGCGTTGAGATCCGCAATCGGATGCTTTATACTTGGAATGGTGAGTAGCCCGGTGTCCGGAGCAAGACGGCCGGCAGGGCTGATTTGGATGATATTACATAGAAATAATGAGGAGAATGGTATGTCAAAACAGGATTTTTATGAAGTAGAACCAACCGAAAACCAGGACGGGGAATTTCAGGAGGATAACAAGCAGGAACCGGAAAAAGACGAATACGAACAGGTTTGCTGCGTCTGCCGCAGGCCGGAACGCGTTGCGGGGAAGATGATACGGATCCCGGGGAATTTAAGCATTTGCAGCGATTGTATGCAAAAGACGTTTGACGCGGTAAATCATACTGGGTTTCCGGTGGACAATTTGCCTGAAATGAACCGGATGCCGAATATCAGTATGATAAACCTTGCGGATTTACAGGGTTATTCCCCGTATCAGCAAAAGATCAAAAAGAAGAAAAAAGAAGAACAGCCGGAACGCGCGTTTGATATCCGTGAGATACCCGCTCCGCACAAAATCAAAGCCAGCCTGGACGAATATATTGTCGGACAGGAGCATGCCAAAAAAGTAATGTCGGTGGGGGTGTATAACCACTACAAGCGGGTTGCCTCGGATGACACGGACGGAGTGGAGATTGAAAAATCCAACATGCTGATGATAGGCCCGACCGGATCCGGGAAAACATACATGGTGAAAACATTAGCAAAGCTTTTAGACGTGCCTCTTGCCATTACGGACGCCACATCCCTGACCGAGGCGGGGTATATCGGCGACGACATAGAAAGCGTGGTCAGCAAACTTTTGGCAGCGGCGGATAATGATGTGGAAAAGGCGGAACACGGAATTATTTTTATAGATGAAATTGATAAAATCGCCAAAAAGAGAAATACCAATCACAGGGACGTCAGCGGGGAATCCGTGCAGCAGGGTATGTTAAAACTCTTAGAAGGGGCGGAAGTAGAGGTTCCGGTCGGGGCAAGCAGTAAAAACGCCATGGTGCCTATGGTTACGGTAAATACAAGAAATATACTGTTTATCTGCGGCGGCGCATTTCCGGATTTGGAAGAGATTATTAAGGAGCGCCTGAACAAAGAAGCTTCCATTGGCTTTCGGGCGGATTTGAAAGACAAATACGATAAAGAAGAAAACCTTTTGACGAAGGTTTTAGTGGAAGACGTGCGCAAATACGGAATGATACCGGAGTTTTTGGGCCGGATGCCGATTTTGTTTTCGTTAGAAGCCCTTACGGAGGATATGCTGGCGCGTGTGCTTGCGGAACCGAAAAACGCTATAGTCCGCCAGTATCAGAAGCTGCTTGCAATGGACGAGGTAAAGCTGGAGTTTGAAGAGGCGGCTTTGCACGCCATTGCGGGAAAAGCAAAAGAAAAAAAAGTAGGCGCAAGGGCGCTTCGGGCTATCCTGGAAGAACTTATGCTGGATATTATGTATGAAATTCCAAAGGACGACAATATCGGCATAGTGACCATTACCAAAGAATATATAGAAGGAAGCGGAGGCCCTTTAATTACGATGCGTGCATAAAATCAGCTTTTGCTTCATATATTGGCGGTAAAGAAGAAATGGGCGGGAAAACAAACCATGGATTGCCAGGAAGCGGTCTATTCCAACGACTATTATGATATCATGGGCGCATCTTTCTACCAAATACCGGGGTTCGAGCGCGTCTGTACGCAAAATCTTGCGAACCGTTATACGGTATTTTATTTAAACAGGGAAAAAGTGCCGCCGCTTTCGGTGGGCGGGTTTAAGTACATCAATATTCCCAGATGTTTTACCGTATTAGAGCAAAATGCTTTGGATATCAGCGGGATTACCAGGGTACAGACGCAGCGTAACTTAGAACTTAGCGGCAGCGGGATTTTGATCGGTTTTTTAGATACCGGGATTGCATATGAAAACAGCGCGTTTCGGAATACGGACGGCAGCACCAGGATTGTTGCAATTTGGGATCAGAGCGATGCAAAAGGGCCGAATCCGGAAGGCTTTATTTACGGGACGGAATATACCAAACAGGAGATTGATTTTGCGCTGCAGCAGGAAAATCCCAGGGAATATGTGCCGCAGGCAGACGAAGTCGGGCATGGGACAATGGTAGCGGCCATTGCGGCGGGCAGCGAGGATACGGAATATGATTTTATCGGCGCCGCGCCGCAGGCAGATATTGCGGTTGTCAAATTAAAGCCCGCCAAGCAGAATCTGAGGGATTTTTATTATATTCCGGACGGGGCGGTGGCGTTCCAGGAAAACGATATTTTTACCGCTATTGATTATCTGGATCAGCTGGCGGATAAGCGGGGGCAGCCGCTGGTTCTTTGCATTTGCCTTGGTACAAACCAGGGACACCGCGGCAGCAACGGCAGGACGGCATACTTAGACGATATTGCCGCCCTTTACCGCAGGGCAGTCTGTATTGCGGTGGGAGATGAGGCGAATGCAAGACATCATTTTTACGGAAGCGTGACGCAGGATTCGTCGGAACAGGTGGAAATCAATGTAACGGAAGATATGCCGGGATTTATGGTAGAACTTTGGGGACATTCGTCGGAGATATTTGCGGTGTCGGTTACTTCTCCGACCGGGGAGGTGCTCCCGCGGGTTTCCGTATGGAACGGGCAGCAGCAAAAGCAGCGGTTTCTGTTAGAAAATACAACGGTTCTGGTCAATTATCAGCTTGGTTCAGAACGCAGCAGGGAGCAGCTGATCCATATTGATTTTGAAAATCCGTCCAAGGGGCTTTGGATAGTCGAGGTATTTCCATATCGTATTTCTGACGGGAATTTTAATATGTACCTGCCGGTTTCTTCTTTCCTCTATGCGGATGTTTTTTTTGTGCGTTCCAATCCGGATATGACCCTGATGGTGCCGTCCAACGCCAAATTTCCGATGGCAGTCGGCGGGTACGATTCGGTGACGGACGGAATCTATATTGAATCCGGCAGGGGCTACACGGTAGACGGCGTAATAAAGCCGGATTTTGCCGCGCCGGCGGTCAATGTTTTTACCCAGAACCAGTATGGGCGCTTCGACCGCATGAGCGGCACAAGCGCGTCCGCCGCAATTTCCGCCGGGGCGTGCGCGCTTTTGCTGGAGTGGAATATCTCTTATATGGATAACCGTTCGGTTAATTCGATTGAGCTTAGAAACCAGATTATCAACGGGGCGCGCAGGATAGATAACCAGCTTTATCCGAACAGGCGGGAAGGATACGGGAGGCTGGATATTTATCAGAGCATTTTGAATATGAGGAATTTATGAGGAGAAAGAAGTAATGAAAATAGAAAGGGGGCTGCTGCGGCAGCTTCTTTTTTGAGTTGGAAAAGATAAAGCCGACAGTTTCCTTGTTTTGAAGGAAACTGCCGGCTGCATGTTCTATTATCTTTTTTTCCAGACAATCTTGGAATATTTTGCGCT
>CAJTLD010000003.1:0-27008 GCA_910577065.1 uncultured Lachnospiraceae bacterium
CCCCCCCGGCAGCAGGAACGGCCGCGCCTGTATCCTCCCGCCCCACAACAGGTTCTGCGTCAAATGCGGCAGGCCCGCCCGCAGAAAAAAGCTTTGAGGAACTTGCGCTTCTTGCCGCGTCCGTCGTTATGATTGCCATACACGGCGCAAACGGCGATGTAATCGGCACAGGTTCCGGCATTATGGTGGGCAGGGACGGCTACATTCTGACCAATAACCACGTAGCGTCCGGCGGCAGGTACTATTCCGTCCGTATCGAAGACGACGAAACGGTATATACGACGGATGAACTGATCAAATACCATTCCACCCTGGATCTTGCCATCCTGCGCATTGACCGCAGGCTGACGCCGCTGCCTGTTTACCGGGGCAAAGCCCCGCTTGTGCGCGGGCAGAAGGTAGTTGCGATCGGAAGCCCCTTAGGGCTGTTTAACTCCGTATCCGACGGCATCATTTCGGGCTTCCGCAACATCGACGGCGTGGATATGATCCAGTTTACCGCCCCGACTTCCCACGGAAGCTCCGGCGGCGCAGTGTTAAATCTGTACGGCGAAGTCATCGGCATCAGCACCGCAGGCATTGACGCGGGCCAGAACATCAACCTGGCAATGGGGTATGAGTGCATCAGCCGCTTTATCAGCGGTTTTGTGTAGAAAACCAGACACGTATTGGAAGTGAAAAAACAATGTTTGAGCGTAGAAAAATTCAAAAACCTGAAGATTATTTCCTGCCCCTGTCCGGCAGGCGTGAAAAAGGGGTTTATTTTTACCGGATTAACAGCCATAATCCGGCAATTGAGGAATTTTTAATAAATTTTTATGAAACAGCCAGGCGTTTTGGTGTTATTATAGAAGGAAGGATCCAAAATCCGGACGAAAAAAACCTGTCGTATTTTGAAGAAGTCATGGGGCTTTCCTTCGCCCTGCGGGAAGACTTTTTTGCGGACAGCCTCAAAAAATGGCTGCCGCGTATGGATGCGCGCCAGCGCAACAACGTCGCGTCCTGTATCTGCCGCACGTTAAACGGCCTGAAAGCCGCCGGGAAGAACGAAAACATGCTCAAAAACGCATACATTAAGTTTATGTGCTGGCTCTATTATAAATTTGAGCGGATTGTTAACCGCCTCGGCGACGACGCGCTTCCCAAAATATTATACGAAGGGGAAATCAGCAAATATGAGCTTTTGATGCTTTCCGTATTGTCGGACGCCGGATGCGACGTCATTTTGCTGCAGTACCGCGGAGATGCGGGCTATTTAAAAACCGATCCCGGCTCGCAGTATTCGGACGCGCTCCCGCTTCCGGACGGCAAAGCGTTCCCGCCGTACTTTAATTTAAAATGGCTGCAGGATAAGCTGCGCGCAAACGCAGACAAAGAACGGCTTTACGGCACAAAGCCGCAGCTTTTAAACTGTACAAACGCCTGGATCAGCGGCAGCGGGCTTTCGGATATCGAAAAAAGCCCGGAAAGCCGCGGCAGCGATCCGAACCTGTTTTACAACTGCTTTCTCAGAATCAAAGGCGTGGAGGATAAGCTGACTTACGGAAACGATTTGTACCGGTTCCAGCTTGCGTTAAAGCGCGCCGGGCGGAAGCCTGTCATTGTGGAAAACGGGATTGCCCCGCCGTCTCCGGAAGAAATCCGCGCAATCAGCCGCAAAAATTACACAAAGCAGGATCAGATGATCCTGGATTTGTCAGCCAATTTAAAAGATAACGGCAACACCGAATTAAAACGCCTGATGCGCAAAGCGTTTGTGGATATCCTCTTAGAAGAGGGCGGCGAAGACGGCGTGAACTTAAACAGGCTGACCAATAAAGCCGTCTATCTGTTATGTTTCTTAAAGCGGTACCAGGCAGGGCTGTTCGCCGGAAGCAAAATTATGCCGTCTGGCTGCTTTATCCTGCTTGGCGGCTGCCGGAATGAACACGAAGCGCTGTTTGTCCGGTTTCTGTCGCGCCTTCCGGTAGATGTGCTGCTGCTGGTTCCGGATTTAAGCATAACCTGTATGCTGCAGGATAAGATGCTCTACGAAATCAGCTTCGGAGAGTCTCTTGCGCTTTCCCGTTTTCCCACCGAAGACGGGGAACTTACGGCGGGGACGGCGGCATACCATGCCGAGCGGGAACTGGATTCCATTATGTACCAGGATTCCGGCATGTACCGAAACCGGCAGTACCAGAAGGCAAACACGGTCACTCTGCGGACGACCTATGAAGAAATCGCGCTGCTTTGGGATCAGGAGTTAAAATACCGCCCGAATTTTGACGTTACGGATTCCGTAGTCAATGTCCCGGTGCTCTATGCCAAAATTTCCGGCGTAAAAGACGGTATGATCCAGCAGTACTGGGCGGATGTGAAAGCGCTTGTGACGCAGGATACGCTTGTGATTTCATCCGTCCCGTATATCGGCTCTTCCGATCCGAACCCGATGCGGGCGCACGCCGTGGAGTTTTTGAAAAACGGAAGGCTGCTGCGGGATAAAATCAAAGCCCATCCGGCATATCAGTACGGTTATCTGCGGGAGGAAATCCAGGAGCATATATTCGATAAGCTGGCTCTTTTGCTTTCACAGAAAACCGTTAAAGGGATGTTTGAAAACGGTACGGAATACACGGTCATTGCAACCGTACTCAACCTCAATAAAGACATCATAAGGATGATCCAGCGGTTTGATTTCACCAAAAAGAACCCGAAGCTGGTGTTTATCCTGACGGCCGAGCAGATTTTGTCGTTAGAAGACACCATCCTTGCGGCGTTTTTAAACCTGGTGGGGTTTGATATCCTGTTTTTTGTACCCACCGGATACTTAAGCATAGAAAAATATTTCAGCAAAAAAGGCATGGAAGAACACCAGATCGGGGATTATATGTATGATTTAAAAGTTCCCGGTTTTAAAATAAAGCCTGCCGGGGCAAAACCGACCTGGCGCGATAAAATTTTTAAACGGGGGAGGTAAGAAGGGATGTAATTTGGGCAAAGGCTGCGCAGACGGCATTTCGCAGGAAAAGGCAGAATTTTGTTTTAGAAATAAAAAATGTAAAAGTTGGAGGGAACGAACATGAGTAACGTCCGGTTGCCAAGGGGCGAAAAGAAAAGAACGTATAAGAGAATCGGGATGAAAGTAGGGCGCGTCGTTGTTATTATGCAGCTGATTTCCGGCCTGCTGGCAGTAACCGTCTGTGTCTTAATATTCAATTCCTTGATTACAGGCATGCTGGAGGATCGGTGCACAAACGGTACAAATATGCTGATGCAAGAATTTGCCGCCAGAGAAGACGGAGAAGATATGACGCAGACCCTGGATAACTTAAAAGAACTTATGGGCTGTGAATTTACGGTATTCGAGGGCGATACCAGAGCCTATACCACAGTCCTTAAGGACGGGGAACGGGCGGTAGGGACCAAGCTGTCACAGGAACTGAGCGCCATTGTATTAGAACAGGGAAAATCATATGTGGGTGAGGCGGATATCCTGGATGAAGAATATCTGTGCTCCTATGTTCCGACAAAGGGAGCCGACGGGCAGGTTAACGGCCTGGTTTTTGCCGGGATCTCCATGGCACAGTCCCGGCATGAAACGCTCAGCGCTATTTTCTGGTCGGGGATTGTGAGCGCTATAACGATTTTTATCTGCGTCCTCGTTCTGGCTGCATACTTAAAGAAGCGGGTATCCGGGCCTCTGGGAGAAATTACCCAGGTGGCTTTGCGCCTTGAGGAAGGCGATCTGGGATTAAGCAGCGGGGAAGAGGTGCGTGTCAATGTCTGTTCCAATGATGAAATCGGCATGCTGGGAGAAATATTCAAAGATACCATGCACCGTCTGCGGGGATATATCGGCGAAATCGGCGAGGTGCTCGGGTCAATCGCAGACGGTAACCTGACCGGAACCGCAAAGCAGGATTATAAGGGCGATTTTCTGTCCATCAAACAATCGTTAGAAAGCATCCAAAAAGGGCTGAACAACACAATGGGACAGATTGCGACAAGCGCCGAGCAGGTGTCTTCGCGTTCCGAGCAGGTATCCGGCAGCGCCCAGGCGCTGGCCCAGGGAGCCACCGAACAGGCCAGCTCGGTGCAGGAAATATCCGCCACCATTGCAAATCTTTCCGAAAATGCCAGGCAGACTGCGGATAATGCAGTGGAAGCCGGAAAGCTGGTCAACCAGGCGGGCGCGCAGCTGGGCGTAAGCATGGACTATACCAAAGACTTAAATGTTGCAATGGAAAATATGTCTAATTCATCCAAAGAAATCAGCGCCATTATCGCTTCCATTGAGAATATTGCGTTCCAGATCAATATTCTGGCATTAAACGCCGCGGTAGAGGCGGCGCGGGCGGGCGAAGCCGGCAAAGGGTTTGCCGTGGTAGCCGATGAAGTGGGCAGCCTGGCGGCCAAATCCGACGAAGCCGCCAAGGCGACCAAGGAACTGATTGAAAGTTCCATTACCGCCGTTACGGAGGGGGCCCGCGCGGTAAAACGGGTTACGGATTGCCGGCGGCGTAACGTCCCGGATGACGGTAGTGGTGGACGCCGTAGAAGATCAGACGACCGCCATCACCCAGATTACAAGCGGCATGGAACAAATCTCCGCCGTTGTGCAGAACAACTCTGCGACAAGCGAAGAATGCGCCGCCGCCAGCCAGGAACTGAGCGCCCAGGCAGGGCTGTTAGAGGGGCTGATGCGTTCATTCCGGCTTAAGGATACGCACTAATAATACATAAAGGGGCGGCCGGCGCAGCCGTCCCGGCATGATGCATTTTAGAGAGGAAGGCAGTATGGGATTAAATTTCAGTAAAGCGGCGGTAATGCAGCAGCCCGCCGCAGAATCAAAAAACGAAATTGTGCAAAGCTACGACATTGTCGAAGACAGAAAGCAGATGAATGAGGTTCTGACCGGCACCCAGGAAGTCGACGCGCTTGTCAGCGCCATTGAACTTGACAACTTAGAAACCATCGTATCGTTTGGCGCGGAAGCGGCGGAAGAAATTTCCAAAGCGTCCGACGTCGTATTAAACAGCATGAACATGTCCCAAATCGACGATTCCAGCGAAATGTTAAATACGCTCGGAAAAATTATGTCCAAGTTCGACATTGAAGAGCTTCAGGAAAATCCGGGGCTGTTTAACAAGCTGTTCGGGAACATGAGAAAGCAGCTGGATAAAATTCTGGCAAAATATCATACTATGGGCGAAGAGGTAGACAAAATCTATGTCCAGCTAAAACAGTACGAATCGGAAATTAAGCAGTCCAACCGCAAATTGGAACAGATGTTTGTGGCAAACGTCAATTACTATCACGATCTGGTCAAATACATACTGGCCGGGGAACAGGGCTGCCGCGAAATCGAAGCGTATATCGAACAGCGGCAGGCAGATATGCAGAGTACAGGAGACATGTCGATTCAGTTCGAGCTGCAGAGCTTAAACCAGGCGCTGCAGATGTTAGAGCAGCGGACACAGGATCTGCGGACGGCGGAAAGCGTAGCGATGCAGTCCGTGCCGATGATCAAAACAATGGAATTTTCCAATATGAACCTGGTCCGTAAAATCAATTCCGCGTTTATCGTAACGCTTCCGGTCTTCAAGCAGGCGCTTGCGCAGGCAATTATGTTAAAACGCCAGCGTATCCAGGCAGAGGCCATGTCCGCGCTTGACCAAAAGACCAACGAAATGCTGATCAAAAACGCACAGAATACCGTAGAGCAGTCGAAAATGACGGCGCGTATGGCGTCCGGCAGTTCGATCAAGATTGAAACCTTAGAAACAACCTGGAAGACAATTGTAGACGGGATCAACGAAACCAAGCAGATCCAGGACGACGCAAGGAAAAAACGCGCGGAGGATCAGGTCAGGCTTGAGAACATCAAACAGGAGTTTAACAGGATGTATCATATGCCAAACAAAAAATAGGAGGAGGAAATTTCTATGCCAATCAGTTTATCAAAAGGACAGAAAGTGGATTTGACCAAAGGGAACCCGGGCTTAAAAAGTATTATGGTCGGCCTTGGGTGGGACGTAAACGCGTTCGATTCCGGCGCGGATTTTGACCTCGACGCCGCGGCGTTTCTGCTGGGCGCAAACGGCAGGTGCCCGACCGAAAAAGAATTTATCTTCTACGGGAACTTAGAACATAGCAGCGAATCCGTCAAACATATGGGCGACAACTTAACCGGGGAAGGCGAAGGGGACGACGAGGAAATCCATGTCGATCTTGCCAAAATTCCCGCCAATGTCGAAAAAATAGCGTTTACGGTTACCATATACGAAGCGGAAACCAGGCGGCAGAATTTCGGCCAGGTGTCCAATTCCTATATCCGGATTGTGGATCAGACGACAGGGACAGAGCTTATCCGCTACGATCTGGGGGAGGATTTTTCGATTGAAACGGCGATTGTCGTAGGAGAATTATACCGCCACAACGGCGAGTGGAAGTTCAATGCCATCGGCAGCGGGTTCCAGGGCGGGCTTGCGGCGCTCTGCGGGCATTACGGCATCGAAGTAGCGTAACAATCAGCAAACCGAAAGGAGGCAGTTTATGCCAGTTAGTTTAAAAAAAGGACAGAAAGTCAGCCTGACCAAAGATAACCCAGGATTGTCAAAGGTTGTCGTCGGCTTAGGCTGGGATGTAAACGCATTTGACACCGGAGGCGATTTTGATCTGGACACCGCGGCATTTTTGCTGGCGGACACGGGCAAAATTACAAAATCCGAAGATTTCGTATTTTACGGCAACTTAAACCATCCGTCCGGAAGCGTGCAGCACTTAGGCGACAACCGCACCGGCGCAGGGGAAGGAGACGACGAGCAGATTAAAGTAGATTTGTCGGCGGTGCCGGCGGAGATCACCAAAATCGCGTTTACCGTAACCATTTACGAGGCGGAACAGCGCAGCCAGAATTTTGGCCAGGTAAACAACGCGTTTATCCGCATTTATAACGAAGCGACCGGGGAAGAAATGCTGCGTTACGATTTGGGGGAAGATTTCTCCATCGAAACGGCGGCGGTCTTCGGCGAACTGTACAAAAACGGCGGCGAATGGAAGTTCAACGCAATCGGCAGCGGCTACCAGGGCGGCCTTGCGGCGCTGTGCGCCAACTTCGGCGTAGAACTGGAATAGGAGGGAAATCAGATGTCAGTAAGTTTACAAAAAGGGCAGAAAGTCAGTCTGTCAAAAGATAACGCGGGCCTTTCCAAAGTGTTAATCGGGCTTGGCTGGGACGAGGCAAAGCGTTCCAAAGGCGGGTTTTTCGCGCCGAAGCCGCAGCCGATTGATTGCGACGCATCGGTACTGATGCTGCAGGGCGGAAAGCTGCGGGATAAATCCGATATCGTTTATTTCGGCAACCTGTCGCATAAAACCGGGACGGTACAGCATATGGGCGACAACTTAACCGGCGCAGGAGAAGGCGACGACGAGCAGATCATCGTAGACTTATCTAAAATTCCGGCGGAATACGACAGGATTGTGCTGGTCGTAAACATTTATGAAGCCATGAAGCGCAACCAGCATTTCGGGATGATCCAGAACGCGTTTATCCGTCTGGTGGACGGCAGGAATAATAATGAAATGTGCAAGTACAACCTGACCGACGATTATTCCGGTATGACCGCCGTAATCTTTGGCGAGGTTTACCGTCATAACGGCGAATGGAAATTTAACGCCATCGGGCAGGGAACAAACGATCCCGGCTTAGGGCAGCTTGCAAACCGCTACGTATAAGGAACAGAAACAGGCCAGTACAGCATTCCTGTACTGGCATTTCCAACGGTTTTATACCGTATCCGCCGTCCGAAGCAGGAAGGCGGGAACACAAAAAAAGCAGAGAAAGCCAAAACGCAGGCTTGACAATCTGCCTGGATGGCGCCCGGGTGCGCCAGGAGGAGGAAACATGAAATTTCAAGGACTAAACGACAGGGAAGTTGAGGATTCTAGACAAAAGTACGGCTCAAACGCCATTCC
Organism: uncultured Lachnospiraceae bacterium; assembly: GCA_910577065.1. Lineage (GTDB taxonomy): Bacteria > Bacillota > Clostridia > Lachnospirales > Lachnospiraceae > Roseburia_B. Next base: position 7,964 of record CAJTLD010000003.1, read on the forward strand.
GGATTCCGAACCGACGACCTTTTGGGAAGAGTTTAAGGAAACCTTTGGCGATCCCATGATTAAGATACTGCTTGCCATAGCGGCGCTTATGATTGTGATGTTTTTCTTTGGCTATGCGGAGATTTACGAGCCGCTCGGCACAATTGTAGCCGTGCTGATCGTGGCGTTCGTATCCGCCAAAACAGGCGTCGCCAGCGATACCAAATACCGGGAGTTAAAAGACAGCGCCAAAAAAGACCAGTGTAAAGTACACCGCAACGGCATCGTAACCGTAATTGACGTAGACGACGTAGTCGTAGGCGACAAGGTACTGCTGCAGTCAGGCGATAAAATCCCGGCGGACGGCATCCTGGTTTCCGGCGCGCTGGCCGTTGATAACTCCGCATTAAACGGAGAAGCCGAGGAGTGCAAAAAAACCGCGGCGGACGAGGGCGTGCAGCTTGCCGAAGACATAACCGGGGATACCTTTGTGGATAAACATTCCCTGTTCCGCGGCGCCGTTGTATTCGACGGCGAAGGCATCCTGGACGTGCGCAAAGTCGGCTTAAAAACCATGATGGGCAAAATGGCGGAGGAAATGCAGGAAGACGAGCCGGATTCCCCGTTAAAAGTAAAGCTTGCAAAGCTGGCAAAACAGATTTCCACATTCGGGTACATCGGGGCAATCGTAATTGCGGTACTTTATTTTGGATATTTCATTCTGTCGCAGGGAGGCGTGTCCGCGTACTTTTCACAGGGCGCCGAGCAGATTATCAAGGATATCGTAAACGCCGTATCACTGGCGGTTGTTATTATCGTATGCGCGGTTCCGGAAGGGCTGCCCCTTATGATTTCCCTGGTGCTGATGCAAAATACCAGCAAGATGCTGGATCACAACGTCCTGGTGCGCAAGGCGGAAGGAATCGAAACGGCGGGCTCGCTCAATATCTTATTCAGCGACAAGACGGGTACGATTACCAAAGGGATGCTGGAGGTCGTGGATTTCTTTACGGCGGACGGCGGTTCCATTGAGCTTTCCGCTTTAAGCAAACACAGCGCCATAAAAGGGCTTTTGGATCTTGCCATCGGCAAGAACACGCAGTCCATGTACGACGGCGAACACCGGGTCATCGGCGGAAACGCCACGGATCAGGCGCTGATGAAATTTTTGGGCGAACCGGCTTTTCGCGCGCTGGAGGCCGACAAAACCTGCATTATTACAAAAGCCCAGGGCTTTAATTCCACCAACAAATTCAGCCAGGCCAGAATTGAGAGCGCAGGCAAAACCTTCTACAAAGGAGCGCCCGAGCGCCTTCTGGCAAAGGCGTCAAAATGCTTAAGCCAGGACGGGCAGGTCGTGCCGATTGACGCGGCCGCGCTGAACAAAAAAATCGACGATCTGGCGGCAAAGGCAATGCGTGTGCTTGCGTTCGGCTATTCCGAACGCGATTTGACAGAAAATACCATCAACGACGACATTGTGATAATCGGGCTTGTCGGCATCCGCGACGACGTGCGGCCGGAGGCAAGGGAAGCCATCGAAGAGGTGCAAAACGCCGGGATCCAGGTTGTCATGATAACGGGCGACCGCTTAGAGACTGCCGTTGCGATTGCAAAAGACGCGGGGCTTTTGAAAAACGATGCCGACAAAGCGTTGTCTTCGGCGCAGCTAAACGAAATGTCCGACGACGATCTGAAAAAAATCATCCCGCATATCCGCGTGATAGCCCGCGCGCTGCCTACGGATAAATCCAGGATGGTGCGCCTGTGCCAGGAAATGAACCTGGTGGTCGGCATGACGGGCGACGGCGTCAACGACTCCCCGGCGCTAAAGCGCGCCGACGTCGGCTTTGCAATGGGAAGCGGTACGGAGGCAGCCAAAGAGGCCGGGAAAATCGTAATTTTAGACGACAACTTCAAATCCATTAAAGACGCGATCTGGTACGGCAGGACGATTTATCACAATATTTTAAAATTCTGTAAGTTCCAGCTGGTGATAAACGTAGCGGCGGTTGTGGTAAGCGCGATTGCCCCGTTCTTCGGGGTGGAAGAGCCGCTTAAGGTCACGCACCTTCTGTTTGTCAACCTGGTTATGGACGGCCTGGGCGCGATTATGCTCGGAAATGAACCGGCGCTTAAGAAATATATGGACGAGAAGCCGCGCCGCAGGGATGAAAACATTGTCAGCAAAAAAATGATGGCGCAGATTATCACAATGGGCGCATGGCTTACCTTTATCAGCTTTCTGTTCTTAAAGCTGCCGTTTTTTGCGGAACTGTTCGGCGGATGGGCCGTAGACGAAGCCGGGAACGTATTAACCGGTACGCCGAATGCAGAGCATCTGACCGGGTATTTTGTGCTGTTTATTGTAAGCGCGCTGTTTAACGGGTTTAATGTCCGCGACGACGGGTTTGCCATTTTCAAAGGACTAAACGAGAATACCGGATTTTTAAAAGTGTTCTTTACAATTATACTGGTACAGGCGCTGATCGTAAACGCCGGGCTGATTCCGTTTGTCGCCTTTACGTGGATCGGCAATATGTTCAGCTGCGTCCCGTTCGGCATAGTGGGCTGGGCGGTTGTCGCCGTGCTTGCGGCCACAATGATACCGGTGGATTTGATCCGCAAAATATGCGTGGGCGGCGGGAAACAGTAAGATGCGCATTTTATTTACGGATTTGGACAATACGTTAATCTATTCCTATAAGCATGCGATCGGAAGCGCCAAACGGTGCGCGGAGATCTACCAGGGCAGGGAAATTTCCTTTTTGACGGAAAAATCGTTTCGGCTGTTAATCCGGGTTCAAAAGCTGGCGCTCATTGTCCCGGTGACAACCCGGACGGTGGGGCAGTATGCCAGGGTCAATCTTGGGATACAGACGCCTGCGTATGCCCTGGCCTGTAACGGGGGCGTCCTTCTTGCAAACGGCAGGGAGGACGTTTCCTGGTTTTTGGAATCGCAAAAGCTTATAGCGGGATGCAGAGAGCAGCTTGCGTTGGGAAAACGGCTGATGGAAGGCGATCGGAACCGCTGTTTTGAAGTGCGGGATATCCGGGGGCTGTTTTTGTTTACGAAAAGCGAAAGGCCAAAGGAGTCGGCGGAATTTTTAAAGGAAGGGCTGGACGGGGAACTGGTCGATGTGTTTTGGAACGGGGGAAAGGTTTATATTGTGCCGAAGGCGCTGAATAAGGGAGCGGCGGTAAGAAGGCTTTGTGATAGGCTGCGGCCGGAACTGACGGCTGCGGCGGGGGACAGCGTGTTTGATGTGCCGATGATCCGGGCGGCGGATTTTGGGATTGCGCCGGAAGGGCTTTGCGGGGAACTGGGAGAAGGAGAAAGGGTTACATATGTCCGGGAGGGGGAGGTGTTTGCGGAGGAGATGCTGGAGTGGGTGGCGGCAAAATGCGCCGTCACACAGCCCCTGTCCGGACGCCTGGATGCACCCTGACTACGTTTTGGCAGGATGTACGGTTTTGAGTTGGGCTGCGGAAGCTCTTTTTTTCTGGTTTTTGGAGTTGTGTCTGTTTGTTTTTTGTGGGTAGCTTATAATTGTATAGGGAATGGGGGATCTGGAAGATGATGTTAATATGATTGATTTACAGGATAAGTATAAAACCAGAACTCGCCGTCCTGGGCGGTGTAGCTTGCCACTACATCATCAAATGGTTAGACGGTGACGACAAGGGCAACAGTTAGCCTAGTGGGTGCTTTGCCGCTATAAAAGAAAAGAAGAATCCCCCGACTGTATTGCAGTACGGTCGAGGGATTCGTTTCTTCGTCAACGTGGACTTCTTACATCTTTTTTGCCTACAGGCATTATAGCATATGCAGAAATCTTTTTCAATATACTTTTGACAATCTAAAAATTTATCCTTTTCTGGCATGAACCCCAAATTACTGTCCGACAATTGGGGAAATAGGCGAATGTGTTAGAAATCCTGTTTTTATGCAATTTTGTTCGGAAATAAAAGATATTTATAGGAGTTATGAAAAAATAGAATATAGTTCATGCAGTTGGGAAAAGGGCTGGAATATTAAATTTCGTTGAGGCGATAATGCCGGAAAGCGCCGGCAAATGGTATCGTATTTATAGTCAGACGCAGGAGGGAAACGGACAAAGAGAGTTAATGATTGACTTAGAGGATAAAGGAGAGTTGTATGATGATGTTTTACGTTTGATTAAAATTTCGGAGAGATAGTTAGATTATAATGCTGCGGCGTTTTCTGTGTGACTGCGGTTTTGGCAGGTTTGCACGATAAGAGGCTTTTGATGCATCCTCCACATCATACCCTTTGGGGGCTAAGTGTGGAATACATCTGCCGAAAAGCATTTTTCAAATACGCTCTAAGCTGAAACGGGGACAGAAAGGGTTTAAAATAATTGGCGGCTGTTGTATAATGGGCGCAGGAAAGCGGGTTGTAAGAGGGATTGGGGAGGTAGTACAGGAATGCGGAGTGAAACGGAGGTTAACCGTGCAGTAGAAGAATATGCCGATATGATCCGAAGGGTCTGTTTTTATCATTTGAAGAACCAGGCGGATTCCGAGGATGTATTCCAGGAGGTGTTTTTGAAGTATATGCTGCGTGAGGAGCCGTTTTGTGATAAGGAACACGAACGGGCATGGCTGCTTCGCGTTGCCATCAACGCCTGTAAGGATTTATTAAAAAGTTTTTTCCGGCGCAATGTAGTTCCCCTGGATGTTATAAGCGAGATAGAGGCAGAAGTTTCAGATGAACAAAGGGAAGTGCTGGAGGCGGTGTTGTCTTTGCCTAAGAAATATAAGGACGTTATTTACCTGCACTATTACGAGGGATATTCCGCATCGGAAATCGGCAAAATACTGGATAAAAAAGAAAACACCGTGTATTCTCTGTTATCAAGGGGGCGCGGTATGCTAAAGAATTTTCTTACAGATGAAAAGGATTCTTTTGGGAAGGCAGGGAGGTGAAGGAATTGGCGAATAAAATACGAGACGCATTTGACAACGTTCAGGCGGAACCTCACTTGGTAGAATCAACCAAGCAATTCCTCTCAAAAGAACGGGGAAAGAATATGCGGCGTACGCCCCGCCCGGCAGTTCAGATCGCCCTGGCAGCAGTTTGTATCATTGTCGTACTGGCAGCGGGAGCCGGAGGGTACACATGGAGCCAGATCCCTGTATCATATGTAGGAATTGACGTAAATCCTTCTATAGAACTGGCATTGAACCGTTTTGATAAGGTGGTATCCGTAAAGGCATATAACGCGGAAGGAGAAGAAGTAATAAAAGAATTAGCTTTAAAAGGGAAAAGTTATACGAAAGCAATTGATCTCATTGTAGAAAGCGAGGGAATGGGCGCATATCTGGCGGAAGGGGCAGAACTTGTTTTTACGGTAGCGGCAGACCGCAGCCGTGAAATGGAACTAAAAGCCGGAGTAGAAAGATGCGCAGGGCATTCCCAGTATAAAAGCCAAAGCGCCAGTGTGGATATCGATACTGTTTCCGAGGCTCATGACAACGGGATATCCTTAGGAAAATATTACGCATGGCGGCAGTTGATCCAATATGACGATACAGTGACGGCTGACGCCTGTAAGGATATGAGTATGTCAGAAATACATGATTTGATTTCAGAACATGAGAAAGAACATGAAAACGGACATGAAGGAAGCGACAGCCACCCAGAAGAAGATCACGTGGAACCTGAAAACCATATAGAAGAAGACAGCCACATAGAACAGGAACAGTATGTTGAGGATGGAAACCATATAAATCAGCAAAACAATATAGAAAATGAAAATCATATCCGCAAAGAAAACCATCCGGAAGACGTCAGGCATACCCGTAAAGAAAATTCTGCGGAAGATGGCAATCAGATCAATCAAAAAAATTCCGTAGAAGACATAGAGCATGTGGAGCAGAAAAACCCGGCAGAACATGGAAACCGCACAGAGAAAAAACGCCATAGAAAAGATGGGCATAAATAACCTTTAATTAGCGGAACCCTGTAAGCCTGCCAAAAACGCAGTCAGCCAAAGGGCAGCGGACGCCGCGCCCCCTGCCCTTTGGCTGACGGAACTTTGCCAACAATGTTCATTATAATACTAAAACAAGGAGCGCCAAAACCACATCAAAATTAATTATTCAATAGTAAAAAAATTTGCAAAATATGCAAGGATTTCGCATTCTGAATCGTATTCTATATGAAAGACAAAAAACAATTACAAATAACAAGGAGGAAACGTAAATGAAGTTATGGAAGAAATGGAAAAAAGCGCTTGTTGTAACAATGACAGCAGTTCTGCTCTCAAGCAGCGCGGCTGTGCCCGTCATGGCTCATGGACATGGAGGCGGCCATCACAGCAGCAGTACACATCACGAAAGCAGTTATCAAAACAACTGCACAAGCACAAAGAGTACGTCGAATGGCTATTACTGTTCTTACCATTGTAAAACACACAAGAAAAAAAGCAACTGCAAAAAATATTGTAAAAAACATCAAACAACCCATAAAAACGGGAAAAAACACAAATGTGCATAACATTCAATTCCCGGATAACAACCCGCAAGCTTCGGGACAGTATATTCTAAATTAGCACACAGCTAATAAGCATCCAGAAGGAGCCTTTAGTAGAAAGGGGCTGTCGTATTAAGAAATACAACAACAAGATATAGTATCATTTGTACTTGCAAAATATGGTATCTTGTATGTTTACTTCTCAACACGACAGCCCTCATTCTCTGTCACAATCTCTTACTGAATCCGAAACTGCCCAATCAACCGATTCAAGGTGCTTGCCTGTTCCGACAACTCTGACGAAATAACCGCACTCTGCTCCGCCGCTGCCGCATTGGTCTGGATTACTTTAGAAACCTCTTTAATTCTGCTCTCCACAGAAACGATCATTTCAGACTGCTGCACGCTCGCAAGCGAAATTTCATCCATCAGCGTCTTAATCGACGAGATACATTCATTAATCACCTGCATTGCGGAAATCGCAAGATCCGTAGACTCCGTCCCGGTTTTTGCATCATGGATCGAACGTCCGATCAGCGTGCTGGTATCCCTTGCCGCCTCTGCAGACCGCGAAGCAAGGCTTCTGACCTCGCCCGATACAACCGAGAATCCCTTGCCCGCGCTGCCTGCCCTGGAAGCTTCCACCGAAGCATTGAGCGCAAGTATATTGGTCTGGAATGCAATATCTTCAATCGTCTTGCTGATACTGCCGATTTGTGCCGAAGACCGGTCAATGTTTTTGGTCGCAACGCTTAACTGTTCCATCTTCGTGTCCGCTTCGGCTGCAAATCCCGTAGCCTTATCCACCAGGCTGTTGGCATCCCCGCAGCGCACCGCGCTGTTTTGGATCTGTTCCGTGATATCCGTCACATTGGCAATCAAACCGTTAATAGAAGCCTCCTGTTCCAAAGTTCCCTGGGACAGCGCCTGCGCGCCGGAGGAAACCTGGTTCGCGCCCTTGCCGACCTGGTTTGCAATATGGGAAATGTCCCGCATAACATCCGTAAGATGGGTACGGATACTCTTGAGGCTTTCCGCAAGCGCCCGGAAATCGCCAATATAATAAGATTCGTTTTTCGTTACATCCACCGCTATATTGCCGTCCGCCATTTCGCCCAGAATCCGCCCGATATCTTCGATCGTTTTCCGCAGGCAGTCGCAGACAAGGTGGATCGTCTGTGCAATCATGCCGATTTCATCTGTCCTGCCATAAAATGGCTCTAATTCCTTGTCTGCGGAAAGCTCCAGATTGCCAAGGCGCCGGATCGCGTGTTCCATGACCATAAGCTCCCGGCCTTCCCGGTATAAAATCAGCAGTGTAACAAGTATTACGACGAACGCGACGGACGCGCATAAAATACCCACCGAAAAACGCACGTCCATGACTTTTTCATAAACTTCTGCGGCGTCGTCATGAACCATAAACACCCAGTTGCGGTCTTCTAAATATTTGTAGACAACCAGCTGGCTCACCTGATTTTCATCCTGGTAGGAATAGGTGCCTGCCTCCGTGCCGCCGTCCGCTTTGATCCGCCGGATAATCTCCTGATAGCCTTTATCGGTTGTTTCGGTATTTAGAAGCGATTCGTCTGGATGATACAGATAGGCGCCCGAATCTACGTTTAAAAAAACATATTCGCTGTGCGGCAGGCCCTTGATTTCCAAATCCAGTAAAACGTCGGTCAAACGGCTGGCATACACGCCGGCGCCTACATAGCCCATACATGTTTCGCCGTCAAAAATCGGATAATACATGGAAAGGATCATGCTTCCGGTTCCCGGGGATTTCATAATTCCCAGATTCGTAAGCTTGGGCTCCGCCAAAATCGTTTTGCGGAATTCGTCTAACGATTCCCCGGTTCGTGTCGTGATGCCAATCGCCTGTTCGGACGTATGGGTCAGGACGTATGTAGAAGGAGTGCTGATATACAATCCTTCAAAAATGCCTTTTAAGGCGGCAAAATCTTCCGTATATTTCTGTGCCTTCTGAATGAGCTGCGGATTATCCGGATCCGCAAGAAGTTCGTGCACTTCGCTGCTTAACGCAAATGCCGCCATATATTCTTCGGCGGAAGCTACATAATCATTGATAATGGATGCGCGCGATTCCACGGCGTCGATCATCTGGTTGGTAATATTACTTTCCACCATGGCGGCAACGCGGTTTGAAACAATATACCAGAGCAGCAGCATCCCCGCAAAGGTGATGGCTGTGGTAATAATGCTGATACGTGTGGCAAGTTTCCGGTTTGCCAGAAATTTCATAAAAATCACCCCTGTTATATATTTGTTTTTTCCGGAAATAATTTTACCTCGGAAAAAGCCGTTTTTCAAGATTAGAGATTTTCACTTTATTCATATTTTTAATTTGAGGAAGAATAGAAGAAGGAGGTTGTAAAAAAATCCGGCTTCCTCTAATAAAATTGGGAAATCGGCCGATAAATAGTGTAAGAGCGAAAGAAATAGTTCGGTTTATACTATAATTTCAAGGAAGAAAGGGGATGCTGTCATGCGTATAGAGGCTTATAATCAGGTGGCCCAGCTTTATAAGGGCAGTAAGTCAGGAAAATTACAAAAATCATACGATACCGCGGCCGGGCGGGATGAAGTGACCATCTCGCGGACAGGTCACGATTATCACTATGCAAAGCAGGCGGTAGCAGAGGCTTCGGATATCAGGGAAGATAAAGTCGCTCAACTGAAAACAAGAGTGGAGTCAGGGAGTTACAAAGTTGACCCTGAAGATTTTGCCAGCAAACTGTTAGAGAAATACAATGCTCTGCAGAAATAAGTGCGTAAAGTGAGGAATACCAGTGGCCAGTTTAATGGATAATCTTGTAGAAGTTTTAGAAGAAGAGTACACGCAGTACGAGAAGCTTGTGCAGCTTTCAAAAGTCAAGAAACAGGCGATTATTGAAGCGAATATCGGAAAGTTAGATGAAATTACGGGGCAGGAGCAAGATGTTTCGAGCGTGCTCCGCAATTTGGATCTTAAGCGTGACGCGGTGCTAAAAGATATGTCCGACGTTCTTGGAAAAGATTTTGAAGAGATGACGATTACAAAGCTGATTGGGTATTTGGAACAGCAAAAAGGAGAGCAGGAACGCCTTTCTAAAATTCGTGCAAAGCTGTTGTCGGTGGGCAATGAGATGCACGAATGGAATGTGCGCAATGAGGCTCTTTTAAAACAGGCACTTGAAATGGTAGAATTCGATCTCACCTTGTTTAAAAGTATGCGGCAGGCGCCTGAAACTGCGAATTACGACAAAAATGCCTATAATACGGGCGAGCTGCTTGGAAGCAGCGGATTTGATGCAAAACAATAGGTGGTTTGACAGGGAGGAAGAATTATGGCCAATTCAATGGGAAGTTTATTTATCGGGGTATCTGGGCTTCAAACCAGCCAGAATGCCCTGAATGCGACTGCAAATAATCTTGCGAACGTCGATACGGAAGGGTATGTGCGTGAGCGGATACTGCAGGAAGACCGCAATTATCTCACCGTCAATACATCCACAGCCATAAGCTACCAGCAGACTGGCCTGGGTGTAAAGATTGGCGACGTAATACATGCAAGGGATATTTTCCTGGACAAAATGTACCGTACCCAGAACGGGCGGTCAGGATTTTATTCCACGACATTTGAAGCGATAGACGAAGTCCAGACGCTGTTTCAGGAGTTAGAGGGGACGGCGTTTCAGGAAATCCTGACAGGCGACGACGGTTTGTGGGTAGCCTTTCAGGAATTTGCCAAGGATCCTTCGGACAGCGCCACACAGAATCTGGTAATTCAGAAAGCAAGCCTGTTTGCCAGCAGGGCAAAGGCGGTATATAACGGTTTAAAAACCTACCAGACAAATCTGAACCAGCAGGTTGCCGATGCGATTGATGATATTAACGAACTCGGCAATACGATTCGGGATCTAAATCTCCAGATTATGAAAATTGAAGCGGGCGGCGTGGAAACCGCGATGAATCTCAGGGATGTCAGGGATACGGCCATTGACAAGCTGTCATCTTATGGGAATATTTCCTGCAGCGAACTGGCAAACGGGACGGTGAAGGTTAATTTTGAGGGAGTTTCCTTTGTAGACGAAGAACACGTATACGAAATAGGTATGCAGACCGACAAGCAGACCGGTTTCATTACGCCTTACTGGACGCATTTGTCTAAGCCCGCCGAGGGAAAATATTACAAAGTGTATAATATTGCGGAAGAAATTTCGACCGCCAATAAAAACGATATCGGTTCATTAAAAGCGCTCCTTTTTGCAAGAGGAGACAAAAACGCCAATTATCAGGATTTAGACGGGATTTCCATGAAAGAGTACGACGACACCCTGGGAAATTCCGTAATGATGAATATCGAAGCGGAACTGGATATGCTTGTGCATACCGTAGTTACAAAAATCAACGATCTGCTGGCGCCGAATATAAGGTCTGCGGCAGCAATTACGGGCACGGATGAAAACGGGAACACTGTGTCATACCCGCCCGGAACCAAAATTCTCGACACGCAAAACTGCTGCGTCGGCGCAGACGGTTCTCTGCCGCCGCAGGAATTGTTTGTGCGGATTGGATGTTCCCGGTATACGCAGGTGGCCGGAGACGACGGTAAGACATATTACGTTTACAACGAAGAAGATCCGGGGGATACTTCTTTGCAGTATACAACCAGTAACATCACTATCAATCAGAAACTGCTCGAAAGCGAATCGCTGCTTCCGTCTTATACACAGAACGGAAAAGACGGGGAACGCCCGGTTGCTTATAAGCTGGGAGAAGCCCTTTCGGAACTCTGGGAACAGGACAGCATGTTCTTAAGCCCGCATGACACCACACCCTGTACATTCAGTGAGTTTTACACCAAAATGATAGGGGAACTTGGGACGTTGGGCGATGTATTTGGATCGACGGCAGCCGGTTTGGAGGGGACGACGCTTGCGACAGACAATGCGAGGCAGCAGGTGATCGGCGTTTCTTCCGATGAAGAACTGACGAATATGATCAAATTCCAGAATGCATACAATGCTTCCAGTCGGTTTATTAATGTTATCAGCGAAATGCTTGAAACAATTATTTACAGGTTAGGTTGATAGAAAGAGGTGAAAGGATATGCCATCCACATTTTTTGGGTTAAATATAGCGGCTTCAGCTATTAATGCATTTCAGGTCGCAGTCAACACTACGGCGAACAATATATCAAACGTACAGACAAAGGGCTACAGCAAACAGGTGGCCAACCGGGAGGCTTCCGAAGCAATCCGGGTGTACCAGAAATACGGTACGGCCGGTACCGGCGTTAAGACGACCTCCATTACGGCGATCCGCAGCAGTTATTACGATACAAAATACTGGAATAACCAGTCTTCGGTAGGGCGCTATGATACGAAGCTGGATTATCTGAATCAGATTGAAAATTATTTTATAGATGATGAAGCCGACGGACCCGGATTTTCCACTATTTTTGCAAATATGTTCAATCAGATGAACGCCTTAACCAGCGATGCGGGCGATGAGAACCGCCGTAAAAACTTTATCAGCGAGGCGCAGGTGTTCACTTCTTATTTTCATGATGTGGCAAACGGTTTGTACGATATCCAGAAAGGCTGCAATGAGCAGGTGAAGGCTTATGTGCAGTCGATCAATGCAAGCGCGTCCAAAATTGCCGCTTTGACCAAACAGATTAACATTATAGAGTTAGAAGGCGGGGCGGCCAATGAACTCAGGGATCAAAGGGCTCTTGAAATTGACGAGTTGTCCAAGATTGTCCCGATTACCGTAGAAGAAACTCCGGTGAGCAACAGCAACTATCCGGATATGTATCTGGGCGGGACGGATTTTGTTGTAAAACTCGACGGCCAGATGTTGGTTAATACCTTTGAATACCGTACGCTGACCTGCGTTCCGAGAGAGTATAAGGCGAACCAGTCCGACGTGGACGGCTTATACGATATCATATGGTCGGATACCAAGATGAATTTTAACATGAATTCCTATTCTATGGACGGCGCCTTAAAAGCCCTTTTGGAAGTCCGCGACGGAAACAACGCAGAGAACCTGCAGGGGACGGTAACGGAAGCGTCGGCTTACAGCATTACCTTAAAACCGTCTACTATGCTCAGTATAGAGTCTATGACAATGCCGGAGGAAGGCGTTATCACCATCAAGAATAAACAATACCATTATACCGGGTTTACCGCAGAGTTAAATGCGGACGGCAGCGTGGCATCTTATAAATTTGATATAGACAGCAACCTTGACGCATCCGAAATCAGCGGCATGATGGGGAAGAACGGCCGGATCGGTGATTCCGTGAAAGCAATGGGCATCCCATACTATCAAAGCCAGATGAACGAGTTTATCCGCTGCTTTGCAGAGCGTTTCAACGCTTATCAGGCAGAAGGCGTGGATTTAAACGGCAATCCTATGGGAGCGTTTTTTGTGGCGGACGCCATTGACGGGACGGAGTTTGATTTTGCGGATCAGAAGGTTGACAAGGACGGCGTAACGGATTCTGCGTCGGTCATTACTTCCGTATCAAGTTCCTATTATCAGCTTACGGCATTTAACTTTAATGTAGCGGATGCAAGTATCAGGGATTCTTCTATTTTCGCCACTGCAAAAGACGTAACAGGGGAGAACGTAGATGCGCATGATATTATCGACGCTATGTTAAAACTGCAAAATGAAGTCAAGATGTTCCGCGGGAGCAGTGCGGAAGGCTTTTTAAGCTGTATTTATACGGATATTACCGTAGATACAAACGAAGTCAAGATGTTTCAGCAGAACTTCACGGATATTGCAAGCGCCATCACAAACCAGAGGCTTTCCCTTTCCGGTGTGGATGAGGACGAAGAAGGGCTGGATTTGCTGAAATTCCGGAATGCGTATAACCTGGCAGCCCGTATGGTACAGTGCATGACCCAGATGTATGATAAATTAATAAACGAGACCGGAGTATAAGCGGCAGTATTGAATTTAGGAGGAATATTATGCGGATAACGAACAATATGATGATTCACAATACATCAAAAAATATAAACGGCAACAAGGGAAACGTTCTGGATTTAAATTCCCAGATGACGTCCCAGAAGAAAATTCAGCGTCCATCCGATAATCCGGTCATTGCGATCCGTTCGCTCCGGCTTCGTACTTCTTTGAGCAAGATAAACCAGTATTATGAGAAGAACGTCCCGGACGTGGAAACCTGGCTGGAAACGGCGGATACGGCTCTTAAAAATATGAATGCAATATTAACGGACGTAAAGACCCAGTGCAATACCGGAACCAACTCTTATCTGACGGCAGACGACCGGAATACAATTTTAAAAAACTTAACGGCATTAAAAGAACAGCTTTATTCCGAAGGAAACGCCGACAATGCGGGCAGGACGATTTTTACAGGATATAAGACCAGTTCCAAGCTGACGTTTATGACGCAGGAGGAAAAAACCTCTTATAAAATAACCCAGAATTTTACGTATAAGGATATGGAGGAATTTACCTATTACAGCGGCCGCGTGGATATGCCGAATACTGCGGACGAAGTTTTGGTAACGGGGAATATCCCTGAGATTGACAAAGAAAGCTACGACAGGATCCGCCTGGCTTATGACGGTATAGATGGAATTGAAAGCTTAAGCTACAGTTATGGCGGCAATACCGTAACATTCAGTAACGGCGTACCGGATGCAAATGGAAATCTGGTATACAATGCAGTCTCCGGGAACGGAAACGTCATCATGACCGTATATGATTCGGAAGACGCATGGGCGGCTGCCAATAACGGAATGAAAACGGTCAACGAAGACGAATTGGTTTTCATTAAAAGCACGGGCGACTTAATCGTTGGAAGTGAGATTGGCACGGAATTAAAATCCGGTAAAGCTTCGTTTGAAATTGATTATCAGAAGACCGGCTTTGAAAAAGGCGTGCTCCGTCCGGAATACTATTACAATTGTACGGACGTAAGCGATCCGGCCAATCCGATTGAGTATGCCAAGTTTGATAAAGACGGCAATAAGATTTATGAGGATATTAATTATACCATAGCATTAAACCAGACCTTAAAAGTAAACCTGCAGGCGGACGAGATTTTTGATATGAATATTTATCAGGACGTCGTAGAACTGACGGATACGGTGCAGGCGGCCATCAATGCCCATGACAAGGTGGACCGGTTAAAGGAAATGATGAATGAAGCGCAGTACGCAGACTGCAAAGAAGAACTGCAGAAATGGTTAGACGCCGCGCAGAAGGAAGCGGATTATGCCGATAAGCGCCTGACGGATCAGTACAGCGCAGGGATTGGAAAATTCGACAAATATCTTGAAAAACTCAACATTGCCTATACCGAAGTCGGTTCCAGGGGCGAACAGTTAAAGATGGTGGAAGCCCGTATGAGCAACCAGCAGCTTACAATCGAGGAATTAAAATCCAGCAACGAGGACAAAGAATTATCGGATATTATCATTGAATATACGGCAGCCTATAACGCATATACGGCGTCGCTGATGTCGGCGGGCAAAATCAACCAGCAGACATTGTTAGATTATGTTTAAAGCGAGGATAAAGAATGAAAGCAGACACAAGGCTATTCGGGCAGATTGAAATTGAGCCGGAAAAAATCATAGAAATGGAGCAGGGCCTTATCGGATTTCCTGATTTAAAGCATTTCACCCTGATTTACGATTCCGAACGTGAACAGAAATCTGCAATCATATGGCTGCAGTCCATGGACGACGGGGACGTTGCCATGCCGGTAATGGTTCCAACGGATCTGATTCCGGATTATCAGCCTACCGTAAATAATGAACTGTTAGAAAAATTAGGGAACCTGACGCCGGAAAACACATTTCTTTTGGTAACCGTCAGGGTTCCGGAAAATATAGAGGATATTTCCGTAAACTTAAAGGCTCCGATTATTATCAATACAGACTCCAACAAAGGGAGCCAGGTAATTGTAGAAGATGATCTGGCAGTCCGCCATAAGATCTATGCGCTCTTAAAAAGCGGCAAAGAGAAGGCAGGTGAATAGAGATGCTGGCGCTTACCAGGAAAAAAGGCGAATCTCTGATTTTGAACAATAATATCGAGGTTACGCTGCTTGAAATCCGTGGAGACCAGGTTAAGATCGGCATCTCCGCACCAAAAGACATACCTATTTATCGGAAAGAGGTTTATCTTCAGATCGAAGACGAAAATAAGGCTGCGCTTCATACAGAGGGCGTAGAAGCGCTCAAAAAATTATTCTAATCGTTTTTGGGGAACGATCCGATATATGAAATAGAATAACGTAAAAATGGACATTCAGGCGCAGGATGTCCCCAGTGAATCACACGGAGGTGGTTAACGATGGCAGTAGAAGCAATTTCAAGTCCAAAGGCGGCATATCAGGGAAGTGTGCCCAAAGCGGACGTACCGGTATCATCTGAAAGTGCAAAAAAAGCGCCGCAGATAAACGCTCCCGCAGCAGGCAGGGTAAGTGAAAACGTAATTTCTACTACGGAACAAAAGGCAAAGGACAAAACTGAACCGGAAAACACTGCCCAGCAGAATGAAGCCGCAAAGCCTGCGGAGAAAAATACGGGAACAGAAGCAATGCGCAGGGCGGTGGACGAGATCAACCGCCATATGAAAAATTCAGAAATTGTTTTTGGGATTCATGACAAAACAAACCGCGTCACGATTAAACTTGTAGACAAAGATTCTAAAAAAGTCCTGCGGGAATATCCGCCGGAACAGAACTTAGACACAATCGCTAAGATATGGGAACTTGCAGGAATCATGGTAGATGAAAAAGGATAGGAGGAATTATTATGCCAATCAGGATAACAGGAATGAATTCAGGCCTGGATACGGAAGCGTTGGTTTCAGAGTTAGTAAGCGCATACCGGATGAAAAGCCAGAAATACGTAAAAGCACAGAAAAAGCTGTCCTGGAAACAGGAAATATGGAAGGGCTTAAACAGTAAAGTATCGGCATTTTACAGTAAACTTACCAGTTTAAGATATTCAGCTGCTTATAATTTAAGGACGGCAACCGCGTCGGATCCGACCAAGGCTACGGTATCGGCGTCTTCCGCTGCGGTGAACGGCACCTATAACGTACAGATTAAGCAGATGGCGAAAAGCGGTTATTTAACCGGGGCTAACCTGGGCAGCGGCATAACAGAAGGAAGCAAGCTGTCCGAATTGGGTTATACCGGCGGGAACGGTACGATTACCGTCAATGCCAATGGTAAGACGACAGATATTGCCGTTGACGGCAATACGACAATTTCCGATTTTGTAAAATCCTTAAACAACGCCGGTGTGAAAGCCAGCTATGATTCCACACATCACCGGATTTATGTTGCCTCTTCTAAGATGGGCAAAGACGGCGACTTTTCTCTGACCGGAAGCGATGCGGACGGAATCGGCGCATTAAACAGCCTGGGGCTCAGTGTAAAATCCACGGCGGACGATGCGCTTTATAAACAGTGGGCGGCATATGCGCGCAATACGGCCGGCGATCCGTTGTTTGACGCGTCTGGCAATCAGGTTGGAACTTATGATGCGGCCGGGACGGAAGCCTATATCAGCAGCCTGCTGGATCAGGTACGCAAGGCTCCGGCTACGGTTACAAATAATTCGGCAGAAATCAAATATGCAAATGCATACAAGGCAGTAGAAGAAGCCAAGGCAAATAAGTTAAATCAGTTGTCGGCACAGGAAGTAACGGAGTTTCATGCGTTGCTGGACGAGAAGAATCTGAAAAACGTTTATGTAGACGCAAACGGTAATTTCTATGACAAACAGTCAGACGGCACGTATACGGCCAGAGACGCAAATAAGACAAATTATACAGATGCGGGATTAGCAGCAAACGGCATCACATTAACCGAATCTTCTAAGAGGCTGGAAGAACTTGAGAAAAAAGCCGGATTTACGAAAGAAGTGGAACAGACCGGATCCGGCGGTACAATCAAACAGACCGTAGTGGATGAAAGCCAGGTAAACGCATATAAGAGCGCGCGTGCGACAGTGGCGGCGTATGAAGTGGTCGATGCAAACGGCGTACAGACAAATAAGGCGCAGATTGACGCCGTGCAGGCAGCGTATGGAAACGGGACATTAGACACCTTAGTAGGAGATTTGCAGAAGGATATTGATGATGCGCAGAAGACCTTAAAGGATCACGCATTATTAGACAACGCTTCTTT
Organism: uncultured Lachnospiraceae bacterium; assembly: GCA_910577065.1. Classification (GTDB taxonomy): domain Bacteria; phylum Bacillota; class Clostridia; order Lachnospirales; family Lachnospiraceae; genus Roseburia_B. The sequence continues at coordinate 25,648 of CAJTLD010000003.1, forward strand.
TACCGCGGCCAGTGTTGCGGGAAAGATTACAAACGCTATAGGCGTTTTAGACGGTTCTATCCAGATTCCTGTAAGCGCAGGGGCAACCCGTGTCGAAGGCCGGGATGCTATTTTCGTTATAAATGATGCAGAATATACTTCCACTTCAAATGACATTACAGTTAACGGACTGACGATTAACGCTTTGGGAGAAACCGGAAACGATTCGATTTCCATAACTGTAGGTAATAATACCAAGGGGCTTTACGATAAGATCAAAGGTATTATAAAAGACTACAATGAACTGATCAATGAAATGACAAAATTGTACAATGCCGGATCCTCCAGGGGCTATGAGCCTCTAACATCAGAGGAAAAAGATGCCCTGACCGATTCGGAAGTAGAAGAGTGGGAAAAGAAGATCAAAGATTCTCTTCTGCGCAGGGACGATTCGTTATCAAGCCTGTTAAACGGCATGTCAACGGCAATGATGAAATCATATAATATCAACGGGAAGAATTACAGCCTTTCCAGTTTTGGAATCCATACGCTTGGCGTCTTAAATTCCGCCGACAATGAGCAGAATGCATATCATATTGATGGAGATGCAGATGATGCGCTGACGTCAGGCAATGCAGATAAGCTGATGGCTGCTCTTTCAGAGGATCCGGATGCAGTAATAGATTTTATGAAGCAGCTGACGAGCGGAGTGTACGACGTTATCAACAAGAAAATGAGTTCCACAAGCTTAAGCAGTTTCAACTACGTATACAATGACAAAGAAATGGCAAGGGAGTACAGCGACTACACCAAAACCATTGCAAAATGGGAAGAAAAGCTTCAGAAAATGGAAGATTCCTACTACAAGAAATTTGCTGCAATGGAAAAAGCCCTTGCAACGCTGCAGAGCCAGCAGAACAGCCTTGCAAACTTATTTGCATAAAATACAGGTGTTGTCATTTAACAGGGAGGTTATATAGTGACAAACAAACAGGGATACGCAGCATATGCGAACAATAAAATCATGACCGCATCCCCGGCGGAGCTTACGCTGATGCTTTATGAAGGGGCGATTAAATTCTGCAATATTGCGCTTGATTCTATTGAAAAGAAAGATATAGAGAGAGCGCATACCAATATTGTTAAGGTGGAAAATATTATAGAGGAGTTTACAGCCACTTTAAACCACAAATATCCGGTAGCAAAGGATTTTGAAAATGTATATTCCTATCTGAGGCAGAGGCTGATTGACGCCAATATCAAAAAAGATCCAGAAATTCTGGAAGAAGTGCTTGAGCACTTAAGGACGATGCGTGATACTTGGAAAGAGGTCATGCAGAAGGCCGGCAGCAGGGCATAGATTATTTACGGCAGGGCAAATT
>CAJTLD010000003.1:27022-54456 GCA_910577065.1 uncultured Lachnospiraceae bacterium
CCTGCCGTGAAAGGTTAGGAGACAAAATGGAAGCAAATTACATAAAAATTATGGTAGAAAGCCTGGAAAAGAAAAGGGATATTCTGGAACAGATTATAGAGCTGAACCGCCAGCAGAAGCTTTTGCTTCAGGATCCGAATCTTCTGCCGGATGATTTTGAAAAAAATATGGAGTATAAATCCCAGCAGGTAGACCGGCTTGGCCTGCTTGACGCCGGATTTGAGGAATTATATGCAAAAGTGCGGGATACTTTAAACGAAAACCGCGCGCAGTATGCCGATGAAATTCAAAAGATGCAGTCCCTGATCAAAGATATTACCGCAAAAACAAATACTGTACAGACGCAGGAGGCAAGGAACCGGGAAGAAGCATCCCGGAAATTTGCAGATGTCCGCGAGCAGGTCAAAGGCGTCCGCAACAGCCAAAAAGTAGTCAAGCAGTATTATCAGACGATGATGAAGCAGCAGACTTATTCGCCTCAGGTGATTGATAATAAAAAGTAAAAAAAATATTTTTTGCTATAAAGTATCGTGGCATTCGTCCGATATATATTTCAAGTAAACAAGATAACAATTGTTACTTGGAGATGCGAATCCCAATGGAGCGTACGGCCAGGCAGAGGAGCATCATACAACACAACAAGTTTTGCAGCATGGAAGCTGCAGTATATTCAAGGAGGAAAATAGTTATGGTAGTACAACACAATCTTACAGCAATGAACTCTAACAGGCAGTTAGGAATTACAACTTCCTTACAGGCAAAATCATCTGAGAAATTATCTTCTGGTTACAGGATTAACCGTGCAGCTGATGATGCAGCAGGTTTGACAATTTCTGAGAAGATGAGAAGCCAGGTTCGTGGTTTGAACAAAGCTTCTGCTAATGCACAGGATGGTATCTCCTTAATCCAGACAGCTGAAGGTGCTTTGAACGAAGTTCATTCTATCTTACAGCGTATGAACGAGTTAGCAGTTCAGGCTGCAAATGACCCGAATACCAGCGCTGACAGGAGCGCTATCCAGGCTGAAGTTAATCAGTTAGTAGAAGAAATCGACAGAATCCAGTCTACAACACAGTTCAACACAATGAACCTGTTGGATGGTAGCTTCTCACAGAAGAATCTTCAGGTTGGTTCTCTTTGCGGTCAGAAGATTACAATTACAATTGGTAACATGAATGCAAGTACAATTGGTGTTCATGGCATTACAGTTGCTAGCTTTAAGGCTGCTGGTGGAGCAATTTCTGCAATTGCAGGCGCTTTATCAATGGTATCTGCTCAGCGTTCCAAACTTGGTGCTTTACAGAACAGGTTAGAGCATACAATTGCGAACTTAGACGTTGCAGCTGAGAATACTCAGGCAGCAGAATCCCGTCTTCGTGATACAGATATGGCAGCTGAAATGGTTCAGTACAGCAAGAACAACATTCTTGCTCAGGCAGGACAGTCTATGCTTGCTCAGGCTAACCAGTCAAATCAGGGTGTATTATCCTTATTACAGTAATTTAAAATTTAAAAGCCGACGTTTTATACGTCGGCTTTTTTTAGGAGAAAATAAAATGGATATTGCAGCGATACAAGAAGAAATAGACGGGATAAGTATTCTTTTATACCAAAACAGGGAACAGGAAGGAATAGATGAGGTAAGCCGTTTTTTTGGAAAAATGAAAGAACTTACAGAAGAGTTGCTTCAGAAAAACTTGGCGGACCATGTATATATTGGGGCGATGTATAAGATATATCAGGAATTATTGCTCAGTTATGAAAACAGGGATATGCTTGGCATGGCAGATTGTCTGCAGGAGTATGCGTTAATAATAACAGATATAGCCGGAATTTAATAGTAGACAGGAAAACATTATGGAAAGATGGGAAAAGAATCTGAGCGCATTAAATGAAAAAAATGCGGAAACGGCAGAAATTTTAAAACAGGCAATATTGCAAAATACAGAGTCCGGTGTACAGGTGAAGAAACTGGACAATGGAGTCCGGGTATTAGCGATGGAAAGGAACAACTATATTTGGCATATGAACAGTCGGCTGGATCCGGACAGCGCAGCGAATTTGTATGTAGAACGGTATCCTATAAAACCTTTTTATATATATTTTATTTTTGGATTTAGCGATGGAAAGGTGATTCGAAAGTTTTTAGAAAAATGTGATGATAGCAACATACTTTTGGTGTATGAACCGTGTAAAGAAATTTTGACAGAAGCGCTGAAACAGTATGATTTGGTGGATCTGTTTTTTGATCGGCGGATGTGGGTTGGCATTCCGGAGACATGGAGAAAAGTGATCATAAATATATGCGGATTAGTAGAGTACAGTTATATTAAGCTGATACAATTTTGTATTTTACCAGGATATGATGTACTATACCCAGAAGAATGTAAAAAATATATGGATGAAATAATCGATAAAAAGCGTTATGAAATCGTCCAGAAAGAAACATTTGAAGTATTTAACCGAAAAATTTCTGCGAATGCCTTGTTTCATATGAAAAATATGCTTGGCCAGAGAAATTGCGTTCAAATAAAAAAAATATTAGAGAATATGGAAATAAATGATATCCCTGCAATTATAATTGCAGCGGGCCCGTCATTGGATAAAAATATCCGGCAGTTGAAAGCGGCCGAGGGAAAAGCGTTTATTGTGGCAGTAGATGCTGCGCTAAAGACTGTAATACGAGAAGGCATTAGGCCTGATTTGGTGTGTACAATTGATCCTAAAGTTCCAGAACGGTTTTTTGAGACGGTGGATGGCCATGACTTTTTGTGGTCATGTTCTTATTGGACGAATCCAGAGCCAATAAAAAAGTATGGAAAAAAGGTGTTTTATTATAATATACTGACGCCATGGTGGGATGATGCGCTTAAGAAAGAATTGTCATATAGTTTGCCTCAGATGGAAACAGGAGGCTCCGTTTCGGCAGAAGCATTTCAATTAGTACGTTATCTGGGATTTAAGACGATTGTTTTTGTCGGACAGGATTTGGCCTTTACTGGTGGAAAGTCACATACAGACGGAATCAAAGGCATAATGGGTAAAAATGACGAATACATTAGAAAGCGGCATCTTGTAGAGATAGAAGGTATTGACGGTGAAGTACTGCATACAGACTTTCAAATGAATTTCTACCGGGAATGGTTTGAAAACACGATTGAAAGGGAAGGAATGTCTCTCAAGATAATAGATGCGACAGAAGGCGGGGCAAAAATTGCACATACAAAAATACAGACGTTAAAGGAAACAATTGAACAGGAATGTAAACGTGAAGTAAATATTCGGGAGAAGTTAGAAAACGTTCAGCCTGCTTTGAGTGAAGTGAAGCAAAGGCGTTTATATGAAAAGATGATTGAACTGGGGAGGATGAAAACAGAATTCAGCAAAATGGCTGAGGAATGCATCCTGTTAGAAAAACAATTATCAGATGATTTATTGCATAAGGATAAACACCATGTTGCATTTCAGCTGAGACAGCTTATGATTCAAAATGAAAAATTGGAGCGGCATCCGTTTATATTTTGGATCAGCTTATATGCAAGTAAAGAAGAATTTGAATTTAAAGACGAAATATGTGCCAAAGAAGATATGGATATTCCGGAGATTATGGAACGGAGTATCCGCCTGATGGAATCCTATCAGGCGGCCATACCGCTTTTTGAGGAAGACTTTTGTGAAATTATTATGGAAGAACAGAAAGAATCGTATTTACCCGGTGAATAAAGGTGTGAGAATCCCGCATTTTTTCAAGGGCATTTTTTGAAATCTGCAGGCGTTTGGATTCGTGGGAAAGATAGTAGCGTGTTTTGTTGATACAGTCTTCTTCACTTTCATAAAAAACAAAGTCCTCGTCGGGAAGAAAAAAATCATTAAATTCCGACTGGTAATTTGTTAGAAGAAAGGCGCCTGTTCCCATAATATCCATACAACGGAGTGGAATACCAGAATAAATGCTTTTTAATGTAATATTTAAGTTAATATCGCTGTTTTGAAAAACAAAAGGCATTGTTTCGTAGTAATCAATTGTTCCCATAAATTGTGCATTTGGAATTTGAGATGCAGGTTTATGGGAATATAATTTTAATGGAAATTGTGCGGATAATTTATTTAAAAGGGAAATTCGTTCTTCACTGGTAATTTTTCGTGCCAGAAAATAATTAGCGTAAATATAAGCGCTGCTTTCCGTACCGTCAGATTTTGGAGTATATGGGACAGAACGTTCCAAATCAGCCAGTATGGCCGGAGATAGAAGTTCTTCCAGGATAAAACGGCCGTAAATCTTTTGCTGGGCTGTCATAATAGCGTTCAGGTAGCCTCTTGTAAAATCAGACAGATTAGTCATGCGTTCGAAAAGATTATGCTCTTCGTTGTAGAGTGAACCTACGAAAGAAATATCGGCGCGTAACATACCGGCAAGCGTTGAAGGAGCCTTTCTGTTGTGCAAGCGGTTGACATTTGCGGCCAGGGGAAGATAATAGACCGTAGAAATACCAGCATTTTTAAAGACAAGATAAGTAACTTTGTCAAAAATGAATACATAATTACAGGAATTGATTAAAGTGCAGGAATATAGAGAGACCAATGGGCTGTCATAAACGTATGAAACGTATTTTATACTGTGCCGCTTGCAGCAGACGGAAAGGTTTGGAAAGTAATTAAATGAAAAAACGAAGTCATAGTCGGCTTTACTGACGGAACTATCAAAAGCTTTTGTAAATTCGTTGCTGTGGCGTTCGTTGTAAGCTTTATGAAAAAACAGCGTGCATTCTATGCCGCAGGATTCAAATGCTTCTATCATATCTTGTTTTGCAAATGCAGGTGAATCAAGAAAAAGAATTTTCATTGGAGGATCAAGCCTTTCTTAATTGATATAAGATGGAATTTGTATGTGACCATTATATAGTAAATCTGTAAAAGTGGCAACAAGTTGTCTGTAAAATGCTTTCCGGCAGACAACGGAACCAAAATATTGAAACAGATAGTAATGTGAGATTACAGATGCATTGGGAGGGAAAAGATGAAGAGGTGGGAAAGAAATATCAGAGCTTTAGCGCAGAGAAACTGGCAGACAGCAGCTGTATTAGAACAGAGGATCCTGAAAGATAACGCATACAGTATTCAAGCAGAAAAGCTGAATGACAATACAAGTATTTTAAAGTTGTCAAAAGATGGGTACCAATGGCGTTTAAACAGTTGTTTAGATCCTCAGACAGCTTCTAAGTTATATGCAGATCAATATCAGGTAAAGCCCTTTTACAGATATTTTATATTTGGGTTCAGCGACGGCAGGATTATCCGCCAGCTTTTGGAGAAATGTGACGACAGTAATTTGCTTCTGATCTACGAACCCGATAAAGAAATTTTTGCACAGGCAGTTTTACAGTATGATTTGGAAGATTTGTTTTTAGATCATCGTGTGTGGATCGGGATTCCGGAAACTTGGGAACAGCTTGAGAATCTGGTTGCGGGCGTTGTAGAATTTAGCTATATTAAACTGGTAGAATTTTGTATTTTGCCGGCTTATAATGTTCTTTATCCAAACGAATGCAAAACTTATATCAATGAGGTGGTTGAACGGATTCACTATGAAATAGCAGAAATGAAAACAAGTGAGAATTTTAACCGGGAATTGGCCGTAAATGCAATGTTTCATATGAGAAATATCGTAAACCAGAGAAATTGTTTTCAAATAAAGAAAGAACTGGAATGTATAGAGCATGAAAATATTCCGGCAATTATTATTGCTGCGGGGCCATCGCTGGATAAGAATATTCATAGAATGAAATCGGTACAGGGAAAAGCGTTTATTTTTGTGGTTGATGCTGCACTGCGTACGGTTATCCGTGAGGGGATAAGACCGGATTTGGTTTGTACGACAGATCCCAGAGTGCCGGAACGGTTTTTCGAAACAGCAGAAACTCACAAGTTTTTATGGGCGTGTACCTATTGGACAAGTCCCCAGGTTATAAAAAAATATGGCGGGAAGGTGTTTTACTATAATTCTTTGATGCATTGGTGGGATGAGGCGTTACGAAGAGAAACGAAAGAGCCGTTGCCAATTATGGAATCGGGAGGTTCCGTTTCAACCGATGCATTTCAGCTGGCTCGTTATTTTGGGTTTCGCACCATTATTTTTGTAGGACAGGATCTTGCCTTTACCGGGGGACAGTCACATACAAAAGGGATTGGGGATATATTAGGCGGCAATGATTCTTATATCGGAAGCCGGAAGATTGTTCAGGTTGAAGATGCGGATGGCAATTTATTAGAGACGGATTTTCAAATGGATTATTACAGGCGATGGTTTGAGAAGCAGATCGAAAAAGACAGAACGGGTTTGCGGGTGATAGACGCGACAGAAGGTGGCGCGAAAATCAAAGGGACAATAATTCAACCGTTAAGCGAAACGCTGGAACAAGAATGTAAACGGGAGATTGGTTTACATAGAATTTTGGAAGAAATACCGCCTGCATTTAATGAAGTGCAGAAAAATTGCTTAAACAAAAAGATTTTGGGATTAGAAGATTTAAAAAGAGAGTTTTATGCATTGGTTGAGACTGAAATCATGCAGGAGAAAAAGCTGGCGGAAGAGTATTGCTTTATGGATAGCAGCCAGATTGCATTTGAACTAAAGAAGATTATGGAGCAGAATGAAAAATTGGAACAGCATCCGTTTATCAACTGGATAGAATTTTATTCCAGTAAAGAAGAACGTGAATTGAAGGAAAACATTTGTACCAAAGAAGATATGGATATACCGGAAATGATGGAACAAAGCATCCGCCTGATGGAAGCTTATCAGGCGGCAGCCGTGCTTTTTGAGGAGGACTTTCAAAAAGCTGTTTTAGAAGACGTATTTTAATGGCCGGATGCTGGAATACGGAACGCGAGCGTAAGCATTTCAAGAAGTCGTTTGGGGTAATTATGGTATTGTTTTACGGTTTCATATCCATTGTGAGCGATTTCTTCTCTGTCTTTTTCATGAGTCAGGTAATATTCTGTTTTTTCTAACAGTTCTTCTTCGCTGCCGTAGCATTCCAGATCAGATCCGATCGTAAAACACGAAGGCAGTTCCGTCTGGTAATTGGTCAGCAGAAAGCCGCCGCAGCCTAAAATGTCAAAAATACGAAGCGGCAGTCCTTCACGGATGGCTTTGGATGTGATGTTTAAGTTGATTTTACTGTTATGGAAGATTAAAGGCATCTCGGTTAAGGTTTTGGCAAGCCCGCGGTTTTGTACCGGAAGGCCGGCAGTATCGCTGGCGGTATATAAATCTACGGGAAAGCGTTCGCCCAAAACCGTCATGGTTCGCCTGCGCTCGGAAACGGAGATTTTGGGAGCCAGATAAAGCCGGGCCATGGCCATACGGTCATCACGTATGGCTTTTTCCGTAGGTGTATAAAAACCCGGAAGATGGCTGCGAAATTCCTCTATGACAGAACTGCTTAACACATCTTCTAAAAAATAGCATCCGTACAGCTTTTGCTGGGCGTCCATAATGCCGTTTAAGTAGCCGGATAAATAATCGGATGCACCTGTAAGACGGTCATAGGGGCATTTTTCTGTGTACAGGGAGCCCACGAAGGAAATTTCGCTTTGGTATTTTCTCCGGTCGTCGGCAGTGGAATGTAAGATAACCCGATCCCAGCGGGCTGGATTTGTCGCAAGGGGAAGATGAAACACATGATCCGGATTCCGCGGCGCAACGTCCCGATATTGTGCTGCGTCAAACAGAAAAATACGATTGCAGTTGTTTTCTACCGAATGGGACAGTAAGTCCATAACCGGGCAGTCCACTGTCCAGCAAAGGTAAGGGATGCCATGTATGTTGCATACTTCCGAAATAAACGGATAAAAGTTAATACTGAAAACAAAATCGTAAGAGCGCTTTGTAAGAGCCTGATGAAAAATGGTAACGCGCTTTGTGACAGGCAGATTTTTTTCTGTTATTTCAACGGTTATTTCATCTATGCTGCAGCCTAGTTCTGAAAAACCTGAAATGATGTCCGGCTCACAAATGCTCCCATAACGGTAAAATAATAAATTCATTGAAATTCCCTTCTTTTATCAGTTGTCAAAGATTTACAAACATTATATACTAAAACAGTAAAAGCAGCAACCAGTTGCTGCAGATTCAGGAGGATTTGATACATATGTTAAATGGAAAAACAATTTTAGTGACAGGCGGCACGGGTTCTTTTGGAAATGCATTTACCAAATATGTGTTAGAGCACTATGAGCCGAAGAAAATCATTATATATTCCAGGGATGAATACAAACAGTTTGTCATGAATAATAAATTCAGGCAGTATGAGGGGAAGCTGCGTTTTTTTATTGGCGATGTAAGGGATAAAGAGCGGCTGCGCCGGGCATTTGACGGTGTGGATTACGTTGTACATGCGGCAGCTTTAAAGCAGGTGCCGGCATGCGAATACAATCCGATGGAAGCTGTTAAGACAAATATTAACGGAGCTATGAACATTGTAGACGCGGCGTTGGATCGTGGTGTAAAGCGTGTCGTGGCTCTGTCTACCGATAAAGCGGTCAATCCCATTAATTTGTACGGTGGGACAAAATTGGTTTCAGATAAGCTGTTTATTGCAGCAAATGCCTATGCAGGAGCAAAAGACGTATGTTTTTCGATTGTACGGTACGGAAATGTAGCAGGCAGCCGCGGATCTGTGATTCCGTTTTTCAGGAATATCATTGCAGAAGGAGGGACAAAGCTGCCGATTACGGATTACAGGATGACCCGTTTTTGGATCAGCCTGGAAGAGGGGGTACAGCTTGTGATTAAGGCGTTGTCCGAAGCAAAGGGTGGGGAAACTTTTATTTCGAAAATTCCGTCGTTTAAAATAACAGATCTGGCACAGGCAATTTTGCCGGGATGTGAAATGCCAGAAGTTGGAATCCGCGAAGGGGAAAAGCTGCATGAAGTTATGGTAACCAGAGAAGATTCCATGCTGGCGTACGAATATGAGAAACATTATATTGTGTATCCTCATTTTGAGTGGTGGCAGGAGAGCAGAATACAGGCGGGCGGCAAAAAAGTAGAACCGGGGTTTGAATACAGTTCTGGAACAAATACCGAATGGATGTCTGTGGAAGAGATTACAAATCGGCTTAAACATGTGGAGGAGCATTAGAAGCAGAAATTCATGAAGATTGTTCATTTATCAGAAAATCAGGAGAATAAAGAAGAGCGTTTTTTAGAATTTTTATATGACGAGAGACTTGCGGAAGGAACAATTTGCATTCCTGCAGCACAGCTTCGGACAGCCGGCGGGATAAACAGCAGGTTAAAGGCAAAGCGGCAGTATGAATTGCTGCTGCGGTTTGCAGATTCTTGGCTTGTGGAAATTACGGAAGCGCCGGAATGCCCATTTGGGTATGTAGAACTGAAAGAGGAGAACACGGCTTTGGACTGGGAGGGGCTCCGAACAGACTGTTATGTAGTATCCCGCTATAGAAACACATTGATAAAGCATTCGTGTTTTAATGAGGTTGTAGGAAGCGTTTTGGAAGCGGCGGGGGCGTGCGGCCTGCGCGATAAGACCGTAGGCTTTTTAGAGGAAATGTTAAAGCGGGGAGAGGAGTATTACCAGATTGATGATGCCGTACAACCCATTTTGATATATAAGGGGGAAGATATCTGCTATAATGTGTTAAATGTTTTTGCGGAGCAGTTTGGCAAAGCGCTGATGCGTGCAGGGAAAAATGTGGAATATTTTGATTCGGAATCCGAAGAGAATCAAGCGCTGACCAGGTATATTGGAAAACATTATCAGGCGGTGATTGGCATGCAGACTTATTTGTTCAGTATTAAAATGAAGGATGACCAAACGTATTTACATGATTTGATTCATGCCCCGATTTATAATTTTGTATTTGACCATCCGATTTGGGTAAAGCCCCACATGCTACAGTCACCAAAGAAACTGGTGGTGCTTACGTTGGATCTAAATTATGTAAGGTTTTGTGAACGGTATTATCATAGGAAAGCGTATCTTTTTCCGCCGTCGGGAAAAAGGCCGAATGGGGATGTAAAACAAAAAGTGTTTTCGGTTTCTTTTGTCGGTTCGTATGGGGATTACTGGAACGAGGCGATGTTGATTCATTCCATGGAGCGAAACATGCGGTTTATTGCAAACCGTTTTCTGCTGAAAATGAGAAAAAACCCCAAACTTACATCAGAGGAAGCGTTTCGGCAGACGCTTGATGAAAAAAGGATACGGTATACGGATAGAGAATATACGGATATATTTTTTGCGTACAAGCGCGTTGTTTGTTGTGTGATGTATTATTATCGGGTAAAAGTAATAAAAACGCTGTTGGAAGCAGGTATGACCGTGGATGTGTTTGGAAACAGTTGGGCAAATTGTGCGCTTGCCGTATATCCGAACCTGGTTTGTCATCCGGATGTAACGGTGGAACAAAGCCTGGAGGTTTTTTTGCAGTCGAAGATATCGCTTAATATTATGGCATGGCATAAAGGCGGATTTACTGAGCGGATGGCAAATATTATGCTCTGCAAAGCAGTGTTGGTTACAGATGATACGTCTTATCTGGACGGAAGGTTTTGCCGGGGGATGGACTTGCTGGCATTTCAGTTAGATGAGTTGGAGAAATTGCCGGGCATTTTAAAAGAATATCTGAAGAATGATGAGAAACGGGAGAAAGTAGCTAGTAGTGGTTATGAAAAGGCATTGGAATACCATACATGGGACTGCAGAGCGCATGAGTTTTTAAATGAAATGCAGCAAAAGCCTGGCTAAGGCTGTGATGATGACGCAAAGATGGGAGATGATAGATGTGCCATATTTAAGTATCATAATTCCGTGTTATAATGCTGTGAATTACATCGATCGTTGTATGGAATGTCTGAGAAATCAAACGATTGGATTTGAAAATTTGCAGGTTATTCTTGTGAACGACGGCTCTACGGATTTTACCTTAGGAAAAATGTTGTTTTATGAAAACATGTTTCCGGAGCAAATGGTAGTTATTAATTGTGAGGAAAACCGCGGGCAGGGGGCTGCCAAAAATACGGGCCTGAACTATGCCCAAGCAGATTTTGTTGCATTTTTGGATGTTGATGATGTGATTGCAGAGTCTTTCTATGAAAAGTTATATAAGAAGATAAAAGAAGGAAATTATGACTGGGTCAGTGCAAAATTTATACATTTATCATCAAAACTAAAACCAGATTTTAAACAGCCTCTTACAAAAAAGGATAAAGAATACCATTGCCCAAAGGAGGAGTGTATAATTTTTAAAGATCTTGACAGTGGTATGTATAATGGGAAATTTGGGATATTACCGTCGCGGATTTTCCGGAAGAGTTTAATTATTGAAAATGAAATATATTTTCCGGAGGGCCTTATGTATGAGGATAACTTCTGGGGGGCAAAGTGCAGTGTTTTCTCCAAAAATGTATATATTATTGACGAGGTACTTTACTGTTATTATAAAAATGAAAACTCGGTTGTTTCGTCCAGGAATGCAGCATATCATTTAGATCGGATGAAAATAGAAGAGATGATTGTGGAGCTATATAAGGAACAAGGGCTATTTGATAAGTATCATGACAGGATTGAGGCGCGTTTTTTAAGGTTATACTTTTGCGCGACATGGTTTGCCATATTTCTAAAAATGGATACGATTCCAGATGTATTGCCCGTTATGCGTAAAAAAGTTTATGAATTGTTTCCGGATTATAAGAAGAATCCGCATATATGCAGGTTGCCCCTTTTGGATCAAATGGTTTTGAAAATGTTAGAACCTGAAGAAGTATACACAACGGAAGAATTAGAGTTCATTAAAGAAGGATATATAAAGGACTTTCTGCGAAATGGATTTGTGTAAAGGGAGGGCTTATGTTAAAAGAGATGGTAAGTGTGGTATTGCCAACATATAACCGGGCATATATATTGGATAGAGCGGTTAAAAGTGTTTTAATGCAGACATATCCATATTTTGAATTGATCATAGTGGATGATGGTTCCACGGATCAAACACAAGAACTAGTCGCAGGATATCAGGATGAGCGGATAATCTATCTGAAAATGCAGGAAAACAGGGGACAGGCAAGAGCGCGTAATTGTGGAATAGGGCATGCGAGGTATGATTATATTGCATTTCAGGATTCAGATGATATTTGGAATCCTGAGAAATTGTCCAAGCAGGTAGATGCAATGCTTTCAGCACCCCCGGAAGTGGGGTTTGTTTACCATAAAATACGATACAACATGGGGAAAGGTTATTCAGCGGTTTTGCCGCTTGAAAATATTGGACTTGAGAGGAAATCAGGGGATATTTATGCGCAGCTTTTGTATGATAATCTGGTGCCTTGTCCGTCTGTGCTTGCCAAAAAAGAATGCATTTTAAAATCAGGCGGATTTGATGAAACGTTAAAAGCATTGGAAGATTATGATTTGGCGCTTAAAATGGCGAAAAATAACCATGCATTCTTTATAGACGAGGTTTTGCTGGAAGCGACATATTCAACGAGCGGCGTATCAGGAAATTCAAGCAATTTTTTAATTGCAAGCTGCTGCCTGCTCCAGAGATATAAATTGGATTATCTAAAGACGAATACCTTGAATCACAGGATTGAAAATATTATTGAAAATGCGGAAAGGATTGGGAGAAAAGAACAGTTTATAAAGTTAATAGAACTTAGTTTAATGTGAAAAAGGACTGGCGTTATACGCACCAGTCCTCTTTTTTGTAGGGAGGGCTTGATATTTCCCAAGGAAAATCAACGTCTTTACTACAAAACCGGCAAAGTTCCATAGGAGCAATTAGCCTTTTTTGAAGTTCGTGTCCGGTTAGGTTTGGCTCATATAAATCAATGCTTTCCAATTCTGGGATGGACTCGTGGAAGTACTGGTTAAAATATTGGATGACAAAGGGCATACAGCAGGCGGCAACACGTCCTTGCCCTAAGAAAGTGCAGTTTTTGCGGCTGCATTGCTCAAATATTTCCAGAGGGTTGGAATCGCCTTTTGGATTTAAAAATTTACTAAAGCAACCCTTTTCTACCCTGAGATCGGCTAGAAGGCCGTGCTGCCTTATAAAAGCGGCGATTTTTTCGGTATCTAGGCAGTCGTATGCCGATATGCTCAGATGTACCCGGTTTGTACGCAAAAAAGAGATTAATTCTGGTTTCATGGACAGAAGGAGTATTCCATTTGTAACCAGAATAATCTGTGAATAAGGGAAAGAATCCCGGATTACATTGACATAATCTTTTACGTCAGGGTTTAACAGCGGTTCTCCACCTAATAAATAGAATGTATGAATATGTGAAAATAGAGAAGCCAGGCGTCTGATATCATTTTGAAACGGAATAAAGTTTGCAAATACTGGGCTGGGAACCAGGTTGGAGAAATGGGTACAGCCTTTACAGTTCAGGTTACAGTGATCTGCAAGATGAAATTCCAGTTGCATAAGTTCTGGAAGAATGTCTTTATAAGGATAGATAAAACGTTCGCCAGAAGCAATTTTTCCAAGTTCTTCCTGTAATGAAAAATAGGAAGGAAGGACGTAAACGGGAAAAAAACCCAGATTCTCCAATAAAGAAAAATAATGGAAATTTTCGCCGTTAATATTAATGATGCCGTCAATCTGGCCTTGATGAAAAAGATCTAAAGCTTCCCGAAGCGTAACCGTCGCGCTGGAGTTTTTGTAATCACCCAGATCCAGGCTGCAAAGTCCTATGATGTGGATATCCGGCCGATATTTTGTAAGAATGTTTACAGCGTCGCTCCATCTGTCTATATCCCCAAAAATTACAAGATTCATATGAAAACCTCTTTCTTACTTTATTTTGTCCTTAATTTATTATATAATAAACAAAAAGAAAATGAAATGGGGAATTTAAAGTGGATGAAAAACAGAGTGAGTTTTATTCTCAGGAAAATAAAGGCAATCTGCCCGAACTGATTTATGCGGATCTCAAGAAGGATTACAGTAATTATAAGTTATACTATAAACTTGGAAAGTATCTGGAGGATAAAAATATAAACCAGGCATTTTTGTGTATGGAAAATGCAGAATTCTTTTGTACAGATGAAGAAGCAAAAATACAGATTCGAACGGAAAAAGAAAGAATGGCCCAAAAAGAAGATTATGGGGTGCGGCCTGTTGCTATTGTGATTTTGTCGTATAATTTAAAGCAAATATGTATACAGTGTGTTGAGAGCGTCCGCAAGAACAATTTGCCGGATTCTTATGAAATTATTGCGGTTGATAATGCGTCTTCGGATGGTATATGTGAATGGCTTCAGGAACAGGAGGATATTACGCTGATACGTAATCAGCAGAATGTGGGCTTTCCAGCAGGGTGCAACCAGGGAATCCAGGCGGCGGGAAACCAGGATATTTTGATTTTGAATAATGATATTGAGTTGCAGCCCAATTCGGTTTTTTGTCTGCGTATGGGGCTGTATGAATCCGGGCAGGTGGGCGCGGCAGGATGTGTTACGAATTATGCAGGAAACGGACAGGCAGTGCATAAAAATAATTTTTCTATAGAGGAATGGAGAAATTATGCAAAAGAAACGAATGTTCCTTGTGAAAATCCGTATGAATGCAAATTTTATTTGGGCGGGTTTGCCCTGCTGTTGCGCCATGGGCTTCTGGAACAGATTGGTATGTTTGACGAGCGGTTTTCCCCAGGGTACTATGAAGATACTGATTTGGGAATACGGATTGCAAGAGCCGGCTGCAAGCAGTTGTTATGCAGAAATAGTTTCGTGCTGCACTATGGTAGCGCTAGCTTTCAGGCGGAGGATAAAACAAATCAATTAGCGGTAAATAAACAGAAGATAATTGATAAATGGGGATTTGATATAGAATATTACAGTGAGATCAGACAAGAACTGATTGAAATGATAGACCAAAAGCCGGAAGCGCCGATACGTGTGCTGGAAGTGGGATGCGGCTGTGGGTCAACCTTAGCCCGGATCAAAGCGCTATGGCCAAATGCAGTTGTAAAAGGAATCGAGGTTGTTTGGGATATTGCACAGATAGGGAAAAGCCTGGCAGATATTTGCCAGGGAGATATTGAAAGCATGGACTTGCCTTATGAGAACGGATATTTTGATTATATTATTTGCGGAGATGTTTTGGAGCACCTTAAAGAGCCTCAGAAAACCCTGCAGCGCTTAAAGCCCTGTTTGAAAAAGAATGGGTTTTTGCTTGCCAGTATTCCGAATGTGACGCACATGTCAGTTATTCTCGGCTTGCTGAAAGGGACAGCCAGTTATCAGGAAGCGGGCATACTGGATAAAACGCATTTGCGGTTTTTTACACAGAAAACGGCAATCAATTTATTTCAGGAAGCCGGTTTTCAGATTGTGGCAATGAGCGGTATACTGGACAGAAGATGTTGGCTCCAGGAAGAACAGTTAATTGACGGTATATTAAAGCTGCCGGGTATTGCGGATGAAAATTCGTTTATGGTTTCTCAATATTTATTAAAAGCCCTTTGTCTGTAGTAATGTGCAAGGAGGGAATTTGTGGAAAAACTAACGAAAGTAGGCATGATAGGCGCTGCAGATCGAATAGAGCCGGTATATCGCTGGATGGAGAGTGCAGACAGATTTTTTGAGATTTTGTGGATTGTGGCAGAAGGAACTGGGAATTTGTTTTCGGAATACCTCAGAAAAAGATGCAGGATAGTGGAATTAGAGCAGATTCTAACGTTGGATTTCGAAGCTGTGGATGAAATATATATTTTTAGCGTACATTTTAATAATATAAAAAATATTTTGAAACGGGTTCATATACAGGAACATATGATTTTGGATGAAGGCTGTCTGATAAAATCCTTAAAACCCAGAGAAATGATGCAATATCAGAAACAGGTTATATTTTGTAAAGATCAAATGAAGTATATCAGGCATGGCGTTGAGGTGGGAGAATTTACATATGGGGTACCAGAAATTTGGATGTGGAATGACAATGAGCAGGTTTCAATTGGGAAATTTTGTTCTATAAGTTCAAATGTCCGGATTTTTGGAGGAGGAGAACACCGTTTGGACTGGGTGACAACCTATCCGTTTAATGTTTTTTTTCAGGAATACAGTTCAATTACTGGACATCCGTCTTCTAAAGGAAAGGTGCGGATTGGCAATGACGTATGGATTGGTTTTGGCGCTACGGTCTTATCAGGCGTAACTGTGGGAGATGGGGCGGTAATCGGAAATGGATCCATTGTTACAAAAGATGTACCGCCATATGCGATAGTGGCTGGAAATCCGGCAAAGATTTTGAAGCACCGTTTTGATGAAGGTATCATTGATAAGCTGTTGGAGATAAGATGGTGGGATTGGGAATATGAGGATATTTACAGGGCGATTCCGCTCTTACAGAGCGGAAAATTGGAAAAAGTATTTGAACTTTATGAAGAGATACTATAGCAGAAGAGAAAATAATGCACACGGAGGTGGAAAATATGCAGTTTCCGGATACCTATTTTGAAGATGAAGTTCGGGAAGGATTTTTTATTTCCAGCATGCTGAAACGTGCATGGGCGGCACAGCTGCAGGTTTTAGAAGATGTTGATTTCGTTTGCCGGAAGCATCATATTGCATATTTTGCAGATTGGGGAACTTTGCTTGGTGCGGTCCGGCGTCAGGGGTATATTCCATGGGATGACGATTTGGATATATGTATGAAGCGGGAGGATTATAACCGCTTCCTTGCAATTGCGGAGGAAGAACTTCCAAAAGGGTATTACCTGCATAATATTCATACAGACGTATATTATTCTGAAATGTTTACCAGGGTACTAAACAGCACAAAAATTGATTTCACAAAAGAATTTTTGGAAAAATTTCATGGATGCCCTTATGGTATGGGAATTGATATTTTTGTAATGGATTACATTGCCCTTTCGCCGGAAGAAGAAGCTGCACAATGGGAAAAACTGAATGTTTTGATGGAAACTGTGTCACAGATGGATGGGAAGGAAATAGGCCGAATTGAACTCAGTGAGAAGATTTTCCAGATTGAAAAAACGTTCCATATATGTGTGGATCGGGTAAAGCCCCTGCGCAGGCAGCTTCTGCTGTTATGTGAAGATATCGTTTCTGGTTCTGCGCCTCAGAAAGCGAAAGAACTGACAACCATCCAGCATTGGGTGAAAAATAACAAATATAAGCTTCCAAAAGCATGGTATCAGGAGTATGTCAGAATGCCGTTTGAAAACATTACGATTCCAATACCGTCTTCATATGAAGATGTGCTTTATAAAAAGTTTGAGGAGAACATATTGCAGGTAAAAGAGGGAGGTTTTCGCCATTATGCGTTTTATCGGAAGCAACAGAAGGCGCTGATGCATAAAGGGGGCAATCCATATGTATACGTGTTGAAAGAGGGGGAATTATATGAAAATATCGGCTGCCAGGAGCCTGTATTGAAAAATGAAGCCAGAGAACTGCTTGAAACATTGGAAGGTTTGCATAGGAATATCAGATTGAAAGGCAAAAACAAGGATAAAATATTAAGTTTGCTTACCCAATGCCAGGGAACGGCAATTCAGTTAGCATCCCTTGTTGAAACAGTGAAAGGTGTGGGAGATCTAACGGCAAGTGAGTTGGAAAACTATTGTGAGTTCATTTATGAAATTTATCAAAATATCCTACATAATCAGTGTGTTTTTGCCGATAAACATATTACAACTTTAGATTGGAAGCTAAAACAGATAGAAGTTGCTGCAAAAAAAGAGATTATACGTTTTGAAGTATTATTCCTTCCGTATAAAGCTTCTCAATGGGATGCCATTGAAAGTATCTGGAGAATGGCTGTAGAAGATGCAAGATGCGAGGTGTCGGTCATTCCTATCCCGTATTTTTACAAAAGTCCGGACGGAAGCACAGGCAAGATGCAGTATGAGGCGGATCAGTTTCCGGAATATGTACCCATTATTAAATTTGATACATATGATTTTACAGGCCGGTATCCGGATGTAATTTATATTCAAAACCCATATGATGAGTACAATGCTGCATTAACCGTGCATTCGTTTTTTTATTCGGTTAATTTAAAGAAATTTACGGATCATTTGATTTATATTCCGCCGTTTGTCGTGGATGAAGCTGCAACAGAAAACAGACGGGCAGTAGAGAACTTAAGAGACTGTTGCGCTGTGCCGGGAGTTGTCCATGCGGATAAGGTCATTGTCCAGTCTGAATCCGTGCGGCAGGTTTATATAGATATTTTGACAGAATTTGCCGGAGAAAAAACGCGGCAGATTTGGATGGAGAAAATAGTATGTATGGGTTTGTCCAAAAGGGACAAAGCGGGCTTTGGTTGAAAGAGAGACAGAGATTGCCGGAAGAATGGCTTTTGATAATATTGTAGGACAATAAGATAAGCGGTTGATATGCGAAAGGAGATTTTATGCAAATTATTACACATAATCTGAATGCCGATCAGGCAAGGCGGCAGTTGGGAATTACAACGGACAGTAAACAAAAGTCAACGGAAAAGCTGTCGTCCGGCTACCGGATTAACCGTTCGGCGGATGACGCTGCGGGCTTGTCTATTTCCGAAAAAATGAGAAAGCAGATCCGGGGATTGAATAAAGCCTCTAGAAATATTCAGGATGGAATTTCTTTAATACAGACAGCAGACGGCGCTTTAAATGAAATGCATGATATTTTGCAGAGGATGAATGAATTGTCGGTGCAGGCTGCAAATGATACAAATATGGATTCGGACAGGGATGCGGCGCAGCTTGAAATTAACAGGTTAAAGACGGAGATGAATCGTATTTCAAGGACGACGCAGTTTAATACGCATACGATTCTGATGGCAAAGCAGCTGGTTCAAATTGATGCGGATGATTATGCGGAAGCTATAATGGATGATACTTTTTCGGGTATGGGAAATCGGGGAAATGGATTGGTTTATGGGAAAAATCTGGACTTTTCAAATATTAATGCTCAGAATAAGGAGCAAATGATTGGAAAACAGTTTTATGTAACCTGCTCACAGGCATGCAGCCAGAGGTTTAGCTTTCGTTTTACCGATCAGCAGACTTCCGACATTACATTAAATGGGATTAATTTGTCGATTAATATTGGGATTAAAGACGCTTCTATAACAAATGGTGTAGATATCGTAAAAAAAATCAATGATTTGGTAGTTGGCCAGCAAGCTAATTTTATAGCGCAATTGCAGGCTATACAGCCTGGTTGGGTTAATGTTTATGGCGACACGATAATTGGGCATGCCAATGCGCTTCATGCAAATGGCGCAAACCTTACATTTTATTCGATTGACAATGGACCGCCCTATGTACCTGGCATGGGGTTAGTATGTGCTACGGATATACTTGAGAAGGATGAACAATTTTTGCTCCAGGTCAGTGATCGGCCTTATATGGAAATTGCCTTAAATTTAAAGACGATAAATTCGGCTACTTTGGGATTAAAAACGCTTGACGTTCATTCATTTGAAAGCGCTGGCAAAACAATAGATATGATTCAGGGTGCAATTGGAAACCTATCCGCTTACCGTTCTTATTTGGGCGCTATGCAAAACCGCTTGGAAAAAGCAATGGCGATTGTCGATAATACTGCGGAAAATGCACAGAGCGCTGAGAGCAAATTGCGGGATGCGGATATGGCGGAAGAAACATTGCATTTTTCTAAAATGCAGATATTAGAGCAGGTAGGGCAGGCTATGGTTGCACATACGAACCAGGATGCGGACAGTGTTTTGCGGTTGTTGGCATAAAATAAATTTCATATAAGAAATCTGTAAAAAATAAATGTAAAGAGTTTGGTAACCGTGTAAAAACCAGGGAGAAAAACATGAGAAAAAAAGCGTTAATTACAGGCATTACCGGACAGGATGGTTCCTATCTGGCAGAATTTTTACTGGCAAAGGGATATGAGGTTCATGGAATGATCCGGAGATCATCCGTTGATTACAGGGAGCGAATCGCGCATCTGGAAGGAGAAAAACGCTTTCATCTTCATTACGGGGATTTGTGCGATTCTATGAGTATTATGGCAATTGTTTCAGCGTTGCGTCCGGATGAAATCTACAATCTTGCGGCACAGAGCCATGTGCAGGTGAGTTTTGATGTGCCGGAATATACGGCGGATGTGGTTGCAACCGGGGTGCTTCGGGTGTTAGAGGCAGTCCGGCTATGCGGCCTGGCCGCAACCTGCCGCATTTACCAGGCGTCTACGTCCGAACTTTTTGGTAAGGTAGAAGAGGTACCGCAGAGTGAAACCACGCCGTTTCATCCGTACAGCCCTTATGCTGTAGCCAAACAGTATGGATATTGGATTGTAAAGGAATACCGGGAAGCTTACCATATGTTTTGCTGTTCCGGGATTTTGTTTAACCATGAGTCTGAGAGACGCGGAGAGACATTTGTAACAAGAAAAATTACGCTTGCCGCCGCGCGTATTGCACAGGGGAAACAGGACAAACTGTATCTTGGAAATTTAGACGCACTGCGCGACTGGGGTTATGCAAAAGATTATGTGGAATGTATGTGGCTGATGTTGCAGCACGACGTACCTGAGGATTATGTGATTGCGACGGGGGAGCAGCATTCCGTAAGGGAATTTTGTCAACTGGCATTTCATTATGCCGGGATAGAACTTATATTTTCAGGAGAGGGATTGGAAGAAAAGGGAGCGGATCAGGCTACGGGAACCGTTTTAGTGGAGATCAGCCCTGATTTCTACCGTCCTACGGATGTTGTTAACCTGCTGGGAGATCCGTCGAAAGCAAAACAGGAATTGGGATGGAATCCGACGAAAACAGGTTTTACGGAACTGGTACGGCTGATGGTAGAACATGATATGAAAAAATGCGCCGGCCAGGAAGTGAATGGCTGAGTGCATAAATATTAGGAGATTCAAAATACCATGATGGAACAAGATGCAAAAATATACGTTGCAGGCCATAGGGGGATGGTCGGCTCTGCGATTGTACGGCAATTAAGGCGGCAGGGATACACCCGTATTGTTACCCGCACCCATGCGGAACTGGATTTATGCCGCCAGGACGCAGTGGAGCGGTTTTTTGCTGCAGAGCGGCCGGAATACGTATTTCTTGCCGCTGCTAAGGTCGGCGGTATTGCGGCAAATCAGCAGGCTTTGGCAGATTTTATGTGGATTAATATGACGCTCGAAATGAATGTCATTCATGCCGCGTGGCAGAACGGTTGTAAAAAGCTGGAATTTCTGGGCAGTTCCTGTATATATCCCCGCCTGGCCCCGCAGCCGATGAAAGAAAGCTGCCTTTTGACGTCAGAGCTGGAAAAAACAAATGAAGCTTATGCCCTGGCAAAAATCTCCGGGTTGAAATATTGCGAGTATTTAAACCGGCAGTATGGTACGGATTACATCAGTGTAATGCCGACAAACCTATATGGGCCAAACGATAACTATCATCCCGAACACAGCCATGTTTTACCTGCGTTTATCCGGCGGTTCCATGAAGCGAAAGAACAGAAGCTGCCCTTTGTAACCTGCTGGGGAGATGGTTTGGCGATGAGGGAGTTTTTATATGTAGATGATCTGGCGGATTTATGTGTATTCTTAATGAACCACTACAGCGGCGATGAAACAGTCAATGCGGGCACCGGAAAAGAAATAAGCATAAAGGAACTGGCAGTTTTAACGGCTGAGACGATCGGTTATAAGGGCGAGATCCGTTGGGATGCGTCGAGGCCGAACGGAACGCCGCGCAAGCTTTTGGATACCAGTAAAGCGGCCCGTCTGGGCTGGACTTACCAGACGGAATTGGAAGACGGAATCCGGATGGCTTATCAGGATTTTTTGAAAAAGCCGGTGAACACAGAGCGGTAGAAAGGAAAGTGATTATGAATATTATATTGTTATCCGGCGGTTCCGGCAAACGCCTGTGGCCGCTTTCTAATGAGATACGTTCCAAGCAGTTTATTAAGATTTTTCAAAAAGAAGACGGTTTGTATGAATCCATGGTACAGCGTATGTACCGCCAGATCCGAAGGGTCAATGCGGATGCTACGGTGACGGTTGCAGCCAGCAGGACGCAAGTTTCTTCCATACGCAACCAGTTGGGCTCCAAAGCTTTGATTTCGATAGAACCGTGCCGTCGTGATACATTTCCGGCAATTGTTCTGGCCTCGGCGTATCTGGCGGATGTAGAAGGAACGGATCCGGAAGAATCGGTTGTCGTATGCCCGGTTGATCCGTATGTAAGCGAGGATTATTTCGGGATGTTGAATCAGCTGGGCGAACTGGCGCAAAAGGGAGAGGCAAATCTTGTATTGATGGGAATCAAACCAACTTATCCCAGTGAAAAATACGGCTATATTATCCCGGAAGGAACGGGCGAAATAAGCCGTGTTTCTGCGTTTCGGGAAAAACCGGATGCTGAAACGGCAGAGGCTTATATTGCGCGCGGGGCGCTTTGGAACGGCGGCGTATTTGCATATAAGTTAAATTATATACTGCAAAAGGCGCACAGCCTGATTGATTTTACAGATTACCATGATTTATTTGCCAAATATGAAACGCTGCCCAGGATCAGTTTTGATTGTGCGGTGGCGGAACAGGAAAAGCAGATTCAGGTAATGCGGTTTGCGGGCGAATGGAAAGATCTTGGAACTTGGAATACGCTGACGGAAGCAATGGAAGAAACCTGTATTGGGGATGTCAGAATGGATGAAACATGTTCCAATGTGCATGTCCTCAATGAAATCGGTATCCCGATTCTGGCAATGGGACTGAAAGACGTGGTGATTTCCGCCAGCCCGGACGGAATTTTGGTTTCCGACAAAGAGCAGTCCAGTTATATGAAGCCATATGTGGACAGCATTGACAGACAGGCGATGTTCGCAGAAAAATCATGGGGAAGCTTCCGGGTTTTGGATGTGGAACCGGAAAGCATGACGATTAAGGTTACCTTAAATCCGGGGCACAGGATGAATTATCACAGCCACAGGAACCGGGATGAAGTTTGGACAGTCATTTCCGGTACAGGCCGTACGGTTGTAGACGAGATGGAACAAAGCGTGCATCCGGGAGATGTGATTACGATGCAGGCAGGGTGCCGCCATACCATAATTGCGGTAACGGAACTAAAGCTGATAGAAGTCCAGTTAGGCAAGGAGATTTCCGTAGATGACAAGGAGAAATTCCCATTTGAGTTTGAATAAGCCCTTTCTTTTGCATCCGGCGGCAAAAGATTATCTGTGGGGCGGGAACCGTTTGAATGATGATTTTGCAAAAGGGATTTCTGTATTTCCCCTGGCAGAAACCTGGGAATGCTCTGTGCATCCGGACGGCCTTAGCATAGCGGCAAACGGGGAGTTTGCCGGGAAATCGCTTGCAGAGGTACTTTCGGCGCATCCTGAGTTTTTGGGAACGCATCCGCAGGCAGGCGGGCAGCTTCCGATAATGATAAAATTGATTGATGCAAAAGCAGATTTGTCTATACAGGTCCATCCGAACGATTCATATGCTATGGAACATGAAGGCGGGGCGCGCGGTAAAACAGAGATGTGGTATATCCTGGACGCCGAAAAGGAAGCAAGCCTGGTATATGGCCTGCGGCATACGGTTGGACGTGAGATGCTGCGCGAAAGTATAGAGAATGGGACTATTGAAAAGTATGTACAGAGGATACCGGTAAAAAAAGATGACGTTTTTTATGTAGAGGCCGGAACCATTCATGCAATTGGAGCTGGCGTACTGCTTGCAGAAATTCAGGAAAATTCCAACCTGACCTATCGGCTGTACGATTATGGGCGGTTGGATCAAAATGGGACGAAGCGGCAGCTGCATGTGGATAAAGCGCTCGAAGCTGCGGATTTAACAGGCAGCAGTAAGCCCAGGCAGCCGCTTCGGGTATTAAAATATCGCCAGGGCTGCGCCTCAGAACTTTTGTGCCGGTGTAAATATTTTGAGGTATACCGTATGCTTATCAATACCGAGCGGTTCCGGAAACTGGTGGGATACCAGGCGGACGGGGTTTCGTTCCGGGTTTTGCTTTGTGTGGAAGGATGCGGATTTGTGGTGATGGAAGATGGAGACGGAATGGCGTTTTTTAAAGGGGATTGCATCTTTGTGCCTGCAAATTCCGTTAAGATCAGGCTGCACGGAAAAGCGCAGTTTCTGGATATCCGCGGCTGACGCGCGGTTTTTTAATCATAATTTAGTCAGATGAAATATCCATTTAAGCCAGCCCTGCACGGAACTGGCGCGCCGGATAACCTGGCCTTCATTGCATACATGTAAGCGCCGCATGCGATCCGCAACGTCTTCTTTTTGCGGCATTTGTCCTGAACGTAGGACGGAATCAAATAAATCCCGGAAAATCTGATGTTCCAAAATCAGCCCGGCCAGCTTTAACTGCCGTCTTTTGTAATTCATACGGAATACCTTTGTCCCCAAAGGGGTAAGGGAAACCAGGATCTGCCTGTCGTCCGTTTCTTTTTGGAACAGCCCAAGATATCGTCCCGCATTGTAGTAATAGTCGGACTGCCGTAAGTCAAAATCCATCAGTTCCGCTATTTGCACCGGCGTCATGGGGGTTTCATACAGGTTTTCCAGCAGGGAAATAATGCGTTCCATAGAATTTGCTTGTATAAACGGGATATTTGTATAAGCCATATTATCGTCTGTCCGCTCCGGGGTATCCCGGCGGACCGCGGCCAGATCATCCAGGGTAATGGCGGTATCCTGCAAAGAGTAGCTTTTAGAGTGCAGCAATTCAATGGATGAATAGTCTGTAAGAGAAGAAAATCGGTATTCAAACAGACGGTAAATCATATTGGAATACACGGAAAATACCAGCCGGATTGGTTTTGTGACCTTCTGTTCCCACAGGCGGTAAGGATAGTAAAGCTGGCGGATGTGAAAATCTTCATGCACTACGTTTTTTGCTTCTAGGATTACAACTGACGTATCGTTCTCAAATCCGCCGTCAATTTCACACTGCGCATTGTTCACATGGATTTTTCGTTTAATACCCCGGCAGGTATCAACGTCAAAATCAAATTCCCCGGTTCCCATCCTTCCGTGAAACGTTGCGGCATTACCTGAGCAGCCCAGAAAATCGTCCAGGATTCCCGACAGCAGCAGGACATTTATCGCGCTGGCTTCCGAACTGATATTGCAGACGTCAATGGATTCAAATGCGGGCAGCTTTACATGGTTCATTTGTGTGACGGTTTCTTCTGGTTCCGGTATTTTTTCGTACAGTAAAAAATCACTGAGTATGTAAGAACTGCGGCTGTCCGGCAAAATATTCAGTCTGTTCCTCCGTAAAATGTCCGGCAGCGCATCTGTACTGTCCCATTTGGCCATAAGCCGTGGCTCTTTGAATTCCTTGATCTGGCTGGCTTTTATATGGAAACATCCGTTTTTTTGGACTTCTTCTGCGATATGGTATTTTTCAAGCAGCGCCTTCCACGCATCGTTTGCCGAAAGACTTTGGGTTTTAGGGGACATAGTAAATCAGCACCTCGTTTATTTCGCCGCGTTTGGCGGCCTTGCTGTTAATACTCCGTTTGGCCTGGACTGTCCGGATATCATATTCTTTATAAAGTTCCCTGATTTGGGGGCAGTCCGAATTGGACTGTAAAAAAGCAATTCCTTTTTTTCGGAGCCTGTCACATTCCTCCTTTAGCGTCACCTGCTGTTCGTAGGAAAATCCGTTTTGCGTATATCCGGTAAAGGAAGAAGAGGAAGAAATCGGCAGATAGGGTGGATCCAGATAAACAAACGTCCCTTTGCGCAGGCCTTTTAACACATTTCTGTAATCTCCCTGGCGGATTGCGATTTTGCCTGACCGCAGATAGCCGGACATGGCGCGGATAGACTCCTCGTTTACAATATTGGGGTTTTTGTATTTTCCGTAGGGAGCGTTAAACTGCCCGGCAGAATTGACCCGGTATAAGCCGTTATAACAGGTTTTATTTAAGTAGATAATCCGTGCGGCCTTTGCGACGTCCGACAGTTCCCTATAGTCGTCCGAGCGATCCAGGGAGCGTACCGTATAAAAATATTCCTGCGTATTAAAGCGGTTGTGTTCTTTTAATAAATCGATTAATTCGTCGCAGTGATCGCGTACAACGAGATAAACATTGATAAGTTCCTGATTGTAATCGTTAATAATAGCTTTTTTGGGCTGCAATTCAAAAAAAACGGCTCCGCCGCCTACAAATGGCTCTACATAAGTAACGCATTTTTTGTCGATAAGCGGCATAATTTCCGGTAGTAACTGTCTTTTCCCCCCAACCCATTTTACAATCGGGGCGATGGACTCATGATGTGCCATACAATACCTGCCTCTCAAATCCCAGAATAAATAAAACAACTTATTCTATTATACCGTCTTGGCATCTTAAGGTAAAGGGAAAAATGAAAAACACCCGGCAGTAACGCCAGGTGATTTACCAGGGAATATATCTTCCCAGTGACTCTATAAACGGTTATTTACGGTTTGGAGTCCTGTTCAGAAATTTTGTTTTTGGGTTTGGAGTGTGGCGTCTGGCCGGTTGCCTGCCTGCTTTTTCCGGCGCCCGAAAACGTAATTCCCATTTCAATAAACAGCGGCTTTTTCTCTTCCGGGATCGCCCGGTAAATATTAACCAGATGGCGTTCGTCGGCGGTGTATGGAGTAGCCTGCGGCTCTTTTACAGAGGTAACCCCGTAAATATAATCCGTGGTTGTGTTGAAATAGGATGCAAGCAGAACCATGGTTTTTGCATCCGGTTCGCGGCGGTTTTGAATATAGCCATTTAACGTTGTCGCGGAAAGATTCAGAGTTTTTGCCAGTTCCTTCTGTGTGACGGATTTTTCTTCCAGAAGAAAGCGCAGCCGATTTCCGATATCCAAGATTTATCCCTCCTATCTTTATAACGGTATACTCCCCATTTATTTTTGCCTGATTCTGTGGCAGTTCATACGGATTTAGGGGAGAAACAAAAAGCATATATTGGCATTTTAAAATAAAACAAGGAAGAATATTGGAAAAATACTCGAATAGCGTAGAAAAAATTTTCGCTACGAAAATTATACGCGTATTGAATATTGCATCTGCAAAATGGGTATAAAAAAGTTAGTGGAATAAACAGAAAAGAGGTAAAAAACAAAGAAGGGGAGTTAAGCCCCAATGTCATTTAGTTAAGGAATCAACGGTGACGCTCCTTACAGAGCAAGGTATATAGAAATATGTACCCTGCTCTTTTTTTGTAACTTTTTTGAAAAAACACTTGACAAATATGAAAAAATTTGCGGCGAAGCCCCTTGAATGTATTACATTTTGGAGGTAACGCCTATGACATTTGCTGAACATGTAAAAAACGATCTATTATTCCTTATCCAGGAGATGGCATCTGCCCCATGGCTGTTTTCTAAAAACCCAGCGGCTGACTTTTCAAGAAGCAGAAAACTTGATTTTGC
>CAJTLD010000004.1:0-25081 GCA_910577065.1 uncultured Lachnospiraceae bacterium
GAGGCAAAGAAATGCGAAAATACGAATTAAGCATAAGCGCCGACTACGTCCCGGAGTGGGGAGTAGTTGAGGCAACAAGAGAATTTTTTCAAAATTCCATAGACGAGCAGACCAGGGACGGCAGCAACAAAATGTTTTTCAATTACGACAGCGAAACCCAGGTTATGCGGATCGGAAACAAGCATAGCGACCTGGATATAAAAACGCTTCTTTTCGGCGTAACCACGAAGGCAAAGGACAGCGAGATGATCGGGAACCACGGCGAAGGCTATAAGATCGCTACCGTTGTTTTCCTTCGTTTGGGGAAAAGCGTTGTTTTCTACAATTACTGCCGCCGGGAAATTTGGCGGCCCCGGCTTGTAAAATCCAGGAAGTACGACGGCGCCCTGGTTCCTACGTTCTTCGTTGAAAACGAAGCCATATGGAAGGAAGTACCGGAGCATAGCTTAATTATTGAGGTCGGCGGGATAACGCCGGAGGACTACGAGAAAATACAGAGTTGCAATTTACACCTGCAGGAGAATTACAGCCGCAGGGAAACCAGCTACGGCGCGATCCTTGACGACGAGGAATACATAGGCCACATTTTCGTCGGAGGGCTTCATATTTGCAAGGACCAGCGGCTGGACATTGGAATCGACTTTAAGCCGAAGATCGTAAGATTGGAGCGCGACCGGAGCATGGTAAACAGCTTCGATGTTCAGTGGTACGCAGCCCGCATGATTGAGGAATTGAAGGACGCCGAAACCACAAAGAAAGCGCTTGAATCATACAGCGGGGTATATATCAATTCCTATTCAGTTCCGGCGGAGCTTCGGGACGAGATCGCGGAGGACTTCATGAACACACACGGAGCCAAGGCCGTCCCGGTAAGCGACCAGGGGGACATGGAAAAGATAAAGAAGCGGGGATATAAGCCGGTCATTGTTTCCCAGGCAAAGCGGGACGTTATTCTGAAATCGGAGCTTTACGCAGATATTAAAGCGGAAAACGATAAGGAGAGAGAAAAGGCCCGCCCGCTTTACGACCGTTTCTGCGAATTTGCAGAGAAGATCGAGAACCGGCTGGAGGAAAGCGAAGTAGCAACGCTTTATGAATTTTTGGACGAGATATCAGAGCTTGAAGAAAAGGAGGAATAAAAGTGGCAGATATTTTTACATTGATTGACGAATACAAGGGGCTGATGGACGAGAGGGACCGACTTAAGGACGCCACCACGGAAAACAATAAGGCCCTGGAGAAAAAGCGCAACGAGCTGGCGCAGGCCATGATCGACGCGGAAAGCCCGAAGGTAAGCCGGGGCGGCTTCCTTTACAGCTTGCAGGATAAGACCAAGTACAACAAAATCGGCGGATGCGACGAGGACGGCTTTTTTGAAACATTGGAGGAACATGGGCTGGGGGATATTATTAAACGCACCGTAAACGCGCAGACCTTGAACGGAGCTATGGCGGGACTTGTTGAGGAAAACGACGGGGAGCTGCCGGAGGACTTCGAGGATTATATAAAGCCTTATCAGTATTACGACGTAGCAAAGCGCAAGGAAACAAATAAGGCGGCAAAGAACGCCAAAAAGAAGAAGGGAGAGTAAGCATGGATGCATACGAGCAGATGGAGATTGACGTAAGGCTGGAATCGGAAAAGGACCTTAAAACCAACGTAGGGAAGGTTATTAAGTTCTTCTACGATAAGCGCCGGGTGGAGGCAGAGGAAAGCGGATGGCCGCTTAAGAGGGTAGAGAGCAAACATGAAGGCTACGGAATCGCGGCGGAGGCATACAGCAAGATCGGAGCCAAAGCAAAGGTCCTTAAGAACGGCATGGAGGACTATTTAAAACTTTTGCAGGTAAAGGGCGAGGACGGCGTGAGCATTTGCGGGGATATTTACAACCAGGCGCTGGAGCTTGCTATGGAGGCCATAGGGATGGCAGCAGACGCTACCCGGATATTGAACGACCTTTATTACGGCTACGACAGCCGGACGCCGATAGAGCAGGCCATAGCCGAAATGAAGGCCCAGGACGGCCAGGAGGGCGCCGAGTTTGAGGACGCGGAAGAATCCCAGGGCGAGGGCGAAAACGACGCCCAGGAGGCGCAGGAGAGCGCCGAGAGCTACGATCCGGACGCAGAGCCGGAAGAAAATTAAAGGAGGGCATAGGATGGCTTTAAAAGTAAATGAGATCGTAAAAGTTGAGGTTGAGGCCAGCGACGGCCAGGTCTTGAAGGAAGGCGACGCTATTATGCTTCGCATTAACCGGAGAACCCCGGAGGACGTCGTCTGCAGATACGCAGGGCTTTCAAACGGTTACTTTGTTACCACTACCCTGGACGGGCAGCACGAAAACAAATACCGCCAGGCAAGCATTGAAACCTGTTACCACATTAAGGACGTAGAGAAGGTCCCGCCCCAGGCATTGAAGGAAGCGGGCAAGGATGCAGCAGAGGGAACAGCGCAGGACGCCGCAGCGTCTTTATTGACGCCGGGCGCATAAATAAAAAGGAGGACACAAAACCATGGCAAAGAACGAATTGAAAGTAATAGACAG
Organism: uncultured Lachnospiraceae bacterium; assembly: GCA_910577065.1. Classification (GTDB taxonomy): domain Bacteria; phylum Bacillota; class Clostridia; order Lachnospirales; family Lachnospiraceae; genus Roseburia_B. The sequence continues at coordinate 2,546 of CAJTLD010000004.1, forward strand.
CTTCGACCTGCAGACCATAAGCGGAGATTTGGCGCAGGCAGTAGCGGAGGAAATGGACGGGCTGGGGAGCCTTCCGTTTGACCGCGTTAAAATTCCTTCCGGGGGCGGCCTTGCCTTCGAGGTTCCCGGAGAGGACGACGAGAACCCGGAGAGCGCAACGGAGATCGTAGGCGTTATTTTGGACCACCACCCGGTCAATGCATACTGGCGCGAGAAGTTCGCAGGCGGAAACGAGCAGCCGGACTGTTCCAGCTTTGACGGAAAGCAGGGAGTAGATCGGGAAACCGGAGAAATTAAGGACTGCGCGAGCTGCCCTTATAACCAGTTCGGCAGCGACGACAAGGGGAAGGCTTGTAAGAACGTACACCGCGTTTTCATTCTTCGGGAAGGGAACCCCGTACCCCTGGTGCTTTCCCTTCCGCCGACCAGCCTTAAATATATGCGGGACTATATCGCAAAGCGCGTTATTTTAAAGGGCTTCCGTTGTTGGCAGGTTGTAACCAGGATTACGCTGAAGAAAGAAAAGAACGCCGCCGGAATTGCATACAGCCGCGCCGTATTTTCCTTCGTTGGTAAGTTAAGCCCCGAAAAGGAAAAAGAGGCCGGAGTCATGAAGGACTTTATTAAGCAGCAGCACCGGCAGATCGACATAGGCGACGACGATTACGCAAAGACCGGCAGCAGTACCCAGGAGGGACCGGCAGCACCCAAAGCAGACGAAGCGGGCTTTATGAACGTACCGGAGGGCGCCGAGGATTTACCCTTTAATTAAGGCACAAAAGCCTGGGGGCGCGGGCGCTTACCCCCCCCCAGGCGAAAATAGACGGTTGGAGGATAAGCGCATGAAAAAGGTATACATTATTTCACGCTACCGGGCCTTTACGGAACGGGGGCGCGAGTTTAACCGCAGGGTGGCGCGGTATTTCTGCAGGAAGGTTATTTTAGAAGGTAAGCAGCCTATAGCTCCGCACCTTTACTATACCCAGTTTTTAGACGACGGGGACGAGAGGGAGCGGCGGATCGGAACACAGATAGGCATAAAAGAGCTTCGGGAGGCTGACGAATTTCTTTTAATTTTGATTGACGGGAAGATCAGCGAAGGGATGTACGCAGAGATCCGGGAGGCGACGAAGGAAGGGAAGCGCGGAAGAATAATATGCATGACCCGAAAAGAGATTGAGGAAGTGATGGAATGAACGCCGAGCAGCTTAACATTGACGATTTTGTAAATTACGAAACAGAATACCGGGCAATCATAAAAGGCGCGAAACCAAGCGGCGGGAACCTTGTAGGCCGCTGTCCCTTCCACGACGACCAAAAAAACAGCTTTAGCGTAAATTTAAAGACCGGCCAGTGGCACTGCTTCTCAGAGGATCGCGGCGGAAATTTTATTGATTTTTGGGCGGAGCTTAACGGCGTAGACACCAAAGAAGCATATAAGCAGATTTTAGAGAAGTACGGAAAGCTGGAGGAACCGAAGCAGGATAAAAAGCCGAAGCAGAAATATAAAAATTATAGCCTTGCAGAATACACCTTTACAAAGCATTTGCCGGAGGACTTCTTAAAAGACACTTGCGGCATCACCACGGCGAAAGACAAAGACGGCTCACAATACCTTAAAATGCCTTACTTCAACGAAGAAAACACAACCCCGATTTTTCGCAAGCGCTACGGCGACAAGGAATTTAGATGGAGCTGGGGCAGTTCCGGGAAATTGATTTTATACGGAGATTGGAGGCTGCCGGAGCTACGCAAGACCGGCTGGGCCGTTTTGGTTGAGGGGGAAAGCGACACCCAGACTTTATGGTATTTGAAGGTCCCGGCGTTGGGCGTTCCGGGCGCAAGCAATTTTAACGCCCGGATGGTTCCAAAATTGCAGGACTTGAAACTATACATCCACCAGGAGCCGGACCAGGGCGGCCAGACGTTCCTGGCTAAAATTTGCCGGATATTGCAGGAGTCGGAGTTTGTAGGCGAGGTTTACACCTGGAGCTGCAAGCAGTACGGCGTTAAGGACCCTTCGGAGCTTTATCTTAAAGAGGGCGCAGAGAAGGCCACGGAGAAAATACAGAAGGCCATAAAACGGGCGCAGAAGATAGACCTTGACGACATATCCAGCGCGATCCCGGAGGCCATAAAGGGCGCACCCGTAAACCTTAGACAGCCGGAAGGCTGGATCTATTCAGAAAAGGGCATAAGCCACATAGACGAAAAGAAGGCGATACCGACCACGGTCTGCAGGACGCCGATCATATTAACCCAGCGCTTAAAGAGCATGGAAACCGGCGAGGAAAAAATAGAGATTGCCTTTAAACGGGACGGCCAGTGGAGCCGCGCTATATACCCGCGTTCTACGGTTTTTACTTCCCGGAACATAACAGCCCTTGCAGATTTGGGATGCACCATCACCAGCGAGAACGCAAAGCAGGTGGTGAGCTTCCTGGCCGCATTGGAGGCGGAGAACATAGACATCATACAGAAGGCAGACTCAACGTCCACCTTCGGCTGGCAGACAAAAGGGCGTTTCCTTCCAGGACACGGGGACGACATAGTCCTGGATATTGAGCCATCCTTAAGAGGCTGGGCGGCAGCATACCACGCCGCCGGAACCTTCGATGGATGGGTGGACACCATGCAGCCACACCGGAGCCGGGACAAGTTCCGCTTTATTTTGGCGGCCAGCTTCGCGGCCCCGTTGCTTCGGATATTACAACAGCGGATATTTTTTGTATATAACTGGGGCGGCAGCAAGGGCGGAAAGACCGCAGCACTTAAGGCGGCGCTTTCGGCCTGGGGCGACCCGGAGCGCCTTATGGTAAATTTTAACGCCACCCAGGTCGCCCTGGAGAGGATGGCGGGCTTTTATAACGACCTTCCACTCGGCATTGACGAGCGGCAGCTTGCAGGCCAGAAGCAGGAGAACCTGGAAAAGATTGTTTACATGATCGCCAGCGGAACCGGACGCGCCAGGGGAAGCAAGGGCGGCGGCTTGCAGGCGCTTAATACATGGCGCACCGTAGCCCTGGCAACCGGCGAGGAACCCTTAAGCACAGACACAACGCAGACCGGCGTAAGTACCCGTGTTCTGGAGATATACGGCGGCCCTTTTGACGACGAGAAGTCCGCCAGCCTTATGCACCAGCAGGCCCCGGTAAATTGCGGCTGGGCTGGCCCGGAGTTTATAAGCCGGCTCCTTGAAACAGACGAGCGGACCATAACGGACCAATACGAAAAGATGGTAGAAGAAATTTACGCAGCGGCAAACGGAACCAGCGGGGCGCATATAGCCGGGATAAGCGCGGTCGCCCTTGCGGATGCGATTATTGATACATGGATATTCAGAGAAGGAAAAGCGGAGCAAAATGGCGAAAATTGTGACCAGGAAGCCGAAAATTGTTATCAAAACGGCGAAAAGTGTAAGAAAGCGCTTGAAATACGGAAGGAGTCATGGGAGCGGGCCGTACAGATGGCGAAAGCAATTATACAAGAACAGCTTACCGCAGGAGTAAGCGACGTAAACGAGAACGCGACACAATTTATAGTTGATTGGATATTGAGCAACCGCGCCCAGTTTGGGGACAAGGCAATCGGGACGTGCCTGGGCTTCATAAGTTCCATGCAGGATAAAGCCTATATATTTCCTTCCCTGCTTAACCAGGCATTGACGAAAGCAGGGTACAGCCCCAGAAAGACCATGAAATATTTAGCAGATAAAAAAATAATAACCAGCACACCAAAAGCAAACGGCGGGAAAGAGTACTGCATAAGAAAATGGTTTGATAACAGAACAAGCCGCTTTATTGAATTTGATTTAGGGAGATTTTCAAAACCCGTTGACCCATTGGACGAGGACGAGGCAGCAGAAGCGGCAGGAGTTAAGGAAAAACCGAAAGCGGAGGAATGGCAACAATTAGACCTTGACACAAAGTCGCCTTTCGAGGAAGAAGAAACGGAACTGCCGTATTAAACCATGCTTTTTCATTACGCCTAAAAAATAGGCGTAAGGTTAGGCGTAAGGTTAGGCGTAAGGCAAAAAACACCGAAAACAAGCGGCTTTTTAAGCCTATTATATATATTCTTACGACATTACGCCTATTATATAGGCTCTATTGCAAAATAAAAAGGTAAGAAAATTTTAGACCTTTTTCAAAAAGTACGGTATATTTCCGAAAAATAGGCGTAAGGCGTAAGGAACCGAAGGAAGGCCCCATAAATTCAAGGTTTATCACATTACGCCAAGTAAAAGCAAAAAGGCGTAAGGATATTAAGGCGGAAGGAGGTGAGCGGCTACGGAAAAAGCAGAAAAATCCCTTGAAAAAGCGGCGGTAACGCTTGAAAAATATCGGAAAAACAAAACGCTTGTCCCGCCGGAGGAATTGGCCGGGAGGTATAAAAAACCTTTTGAGAAATTGAAGCAGCAGCTCAAGGAGGAACTAGAGGAATTTTTAAGGCTTTTTATTTTGGATGGCCTGCAGTTCCGGGACGACGACGAAGGGCGGCAGCTTGTAGACGAGATTAACCGGGCCTTTAGGGAGGGGCAGATCGGAAAGCGAGTGGGGCGGGCAGCCTTCCGGGAATTTGACTTAGAGAAGATAAAGCAGATCGCCCAGGAACACCGCCAGAAGGTAGAGGGGATATATAAAGCATACTTCGACCGCCACACTTGCCTATACGCCGCCGGGCCTTCCTGGGACCCGGACAATCCACAGCCGCCGCTTATTTACAACGATATTGTGGACAAGTTTTACGACGAGGCGGCGGGCGGGTGGATAAGCAAAGAGAAGCCCCCAGGGGCGGCAATATTGATTTTCATAAAAAGTGAAAATAAAACAACCGAGCAAAAGGAGGAAACACCATGAACAGAGAGGAAAACGTAAAGAGCTTTGAGGAACTTATGAGCAGGGTAAACCGGGAAGGAAAAGACGCCTTGATGGACTACATCAGAAAAAGCGACTTCTACACGGCCCCGGCTTCTACCCGGTTCCACTTAAGCACCGAGGGCGGATTATTGCAGCATAGCCTAAACGTATACCGCTGCTTAAAAGCGAAGCTAGCCAGCATATACTGGGGGCCGATTTTGGAAGCAGCAGGAAACGACGCCCTTATTATTTGTCCCTTGCTTCACGATCTTTGCAAAACGCATTTTTACAAGATTGATTTTAAGAACCAAAAGACATACGACCCGGAGAAGGTATTAGCGGCGGAGCGCTGGCAGGTAAAGAAGGATAACGCCGGATCTTTCATTTGGGAGAGCGTACCTTGCTACACCGTCGACGACCGGGTGCCATACGGACACGGAGAAAAGAGCGTTATGATGATTGAGCAGTTTATGAGGCTTACCGGCCCGGAACGCTTCGCCATCCGCTGGCACATGGGATTTTCAGAGCCGAAGGAGCTGCATTTACAGCTTACCCAGGCTATGAGCAAATACCCACTTATACTTGCCCTTCACGAAGCGGACCAGGAGGCAAGCACACTTTTGGAGGACGAGAAGGACAACCGGGCATGGCTCACGGATGAGGGCAAGACCCAGGCAGGCCAGAACGAAGGGTGCGACTTCCAGGAGGCTGAGGCGATAGGAGAGGCGGGTGAGTAGGATGGAGTTTAATATATTCCAGCCGTTATGCCCTTTCAGCGGTTTAGCTTACGCATACCAGGACGACCACACACGCATGGAAATGGTATGCCATAGGGACGACCGCAGGCCAGACGGGCATAGCTGGAGCATTTGCGACGAAGGACACTGCCCATATTTTGGGATCCGGATAGTTGGAAGCAACGTCACTATATACAACAGCTATGGCGTAGAGTTGGGGCAGTGCGAAAGCATAGAGGCAACGGCAATATTACCCCCGGAAGATTATGAGTAAGGAGATGTAGAAAATTGAAAGCTATAACCGTTTGGCAGCCCTGGGCGCAGCTTTTGGCGGAGGGTAAGAAGCACGACGAAACGAGAAGCTGGCGGACGAATTACCGGGGCGAGATATTAATCCACGCAGCAAAGTCCGATCACAGCGGAATTTTATTACACATTCCAATGAATGAGCTTAAATATTTTCAAGAGGCAGGCATAACAAGCCGTATTGATAAACTGCAGACCGGAGCTATAATTGGTTCCGCAATTTTGACGGATTGCAAGCTGATAGATCAGGAATACCACGACTTTATAAAAGAGCTTTGCCCGGAAGAATATGCATACGGCGACTTCACGGTCGGTCGGTATGCCTGGAGGTTTGAGAAGCCGCAGCTATTCAAAACACCGATACCAGTATCCGGAAAGCAGGGCTTATGGAACTTCGGAGAAAACGTCCAGATCCGCAACGGCGAATTATACATAAAGGAGGCAGCGCATGGAAGGGAAAATGGAAGGATTGACTAAAGAGCAGATCATAGAAAACCAGAAGAAAGAGCTACAGAAGCTGGCGGCGGAAAATTGCTTTTTAGGCAACCAGGCAAAGGAGGCCCAGAAGGAAGCGGCGCAGATTAAGGAGGAATTGAGAATCGCCAGGAGCGACAACGAAACCTTGAAGGAAGCTATTGTAAATCGTTTTGTTTCAGAGTGGGGAGGCAGATCATGAACAGAAATAGAAAAGGCAAAATGCCGGAGATTACTAGGGAGATGTATAAGAGCATTAAGAAGTACGACCGCCAGCAGTTCACGGCGTTCTGTACTGACCTTTACGGCTTCGGCTTCCAGGACGGCAGAGAGAGCGTCCCAGGCGTTGACATTACGGCAATTATGAAAGCGATTGAGAATACCAAGGGAATCGGAGCCAAGAAGCTGGCGGACATAAGAGCCAGCATAGAGGCGGTATTTGAGGAATCCGGAGAAGATAAGAAGGAGGGATAAAGTGGATATTGAACAGAAAGCGGAAATGCTTACTACGGCTTATATTCATTCCTACAATTTGGCATTGAAGGAAGTAAAAAATCCGAACCTTGCGGCGCAGATAGCAACGGCGGTCATTATGGTAATTGACTTGAATACACCGAAACAGCAGGCAATAAACCCCTTAGAGTTATTATTTGCACAGATGGCGGCCGCAGCCCAGGAGCGGACCAGGAAGGAAGAAAGTGAGGTAGACGACCATGACAGAGCAGAAAATGCAGCAGATTAACGCCTGGCTTAAGAAGGTAAACAAGGGCAAGCTGGAGATGCATGAAAAGATGGCTATAGCCAACGCAACTATGGAGATGTTGGAAAAGTTGGAACCGATTTACGATAAGTACAACGGTAACAGTTGCGACGTCGCAAGAAAGTAGAGGCTTTGATGATTGATTTTGAACAGTTTAAAACCAAGGCGGAGGTCATTAAGTACCTTAAGGCTACGAAGGATATATCCTGCCAGACAACCGCCCAGGCGGAGAAGTACCTGCGGGCGCACTTGCCAAAAGAAAGCTATTACCAGGATAAGATCATAAAGCACATAAGGGAGCTTATACCCTCTTCCTTCGTTTGGAAAGCGGCGGCTGGGCCATACAGCCGCCAGGGGATCCCGGATATTTGCGCCGTAGTAAACGGCCGGTATTATGGCTTTGAGGTAAAGCGGCCATTTATAGGCGTTCTTTCCAAGATACAGGAGCGCACCATACTGCAGATAAGGGCGGCAGGCGGGAAAGCCTACGTTGTTACATATCCGGACGAGGTAACAAGAATATTACAGAAAGAGATCGGAGGGACACCATGAGCAGAGAAGCGGAGCTTATAAAAGAGATTGACAAACATATCAAGAAAGCGGGCGGCCTTTACGGTTTGGAGCTTCCCGACAGCGACCTGCGGATCATACAGGCGGCGCTTGTTGAAAAAGAAGTCCGGATGAGCCGGATCGAGGCTGGGGACGTTGTAACAGATAACGGCTACCACCAGGAAGTCGTTATAACACGCATTGACAAGCACGGATATTTTGAAGGGTATTATGTAGCCGACGGCGTAACCGTAAAGGGGCTGGAAATTAAGAACTTTGTTAAGATTGCAGACAAAAGCGGAGAGTGGAAGTCCTGCAGGGGCGGCGTATACTTTCAGCGCAAGGGAGGCGATCCGCCAAGTGAGAAATAGCGAAGGATATAAGGATCCGACCGCCGGAGCAGCAATCGCCAGCGTGAGGCGACAGGAGAAGCGGCGAAGGAAGGAGGAAAAGCGTGAACAGAAAACAGGCGAGGGCAGCCATGCGGGGGAAAGCGAAGGGACCGAACTTAAACGACCCCAGGCAGGCGCAGGCAATGCTTGAAAATTTACCTATTGCCACATTGGTGGCCGGAATTAACAATAGCCTTGATATTCTGCAGAAAAGAGGTATACCTATTTCAGACTGGGACCAGAAAAAGCGGGAGCTATACAGGCTTAAGGTTTTCGGCGGCAAGGTTTACTTTTTAGCGGCTGAGTTAGACAGATCCGAGCAAAAAACGAATAAGGAGAACGAAGCCGATGGATCAGAAAAGCAAGCAGCGGAAAAACGGACAGAGCGAGGACAAGGAAACGCTTAAGGAGTATTTAAACCAGTATTACACCGGACGCATTAAGCGGTCACAGCTTGAAAGACGGCTTAAAAATATCCGGGCGGAAATGGATGCCCCTATAGGCGGCTACGGATATTCCCCGGTAAATTACGGAGGCACAAACAAAGTCGGATCCGGCGCCGCTTCCTTCGTTTACCGCATGAGCGAGATTGAAACCCGGATAGAGGACCAAAAAAGCCGGGTAGAAAAAGCACTTTTGAAAGTCATGGATATTATGGACTTTTTGGAGGAAAACAGCACGGAGCGGATGGTATTGGAGCTTCGCTTTATTGATTGCAAAGGCTGGGCGGCCATTGAGAAGGAGATGCACTTAAGCCGAAGCTCACTTTTTTCCTACCAGGACAAAGGGCTGGATAAGCTATTGACCTATAAGAAAGTACGCCAGATTTTAAGGGAGTATAAAAAAGAGGTTTGAAATATAGCCCCCCTATGATACCCCCATATAATACCCTCGTAAAATTCGCCCCATTTTTACAAGGCGAATTTTACGAGGGTATTTTATACCCCTTCATTTGGCACAGCACAGAGAAAAGCGTACATAGAAACATAACCCCATACAGCCCACAAGCCCAGCATTTACAAGGCTTCGCAAGTTTTTTAAACTTCGGACTCTTTTGGACTATTAAGTGTGCTAATATAGTAGCATGGACACGGAATAAAAAAGCATACCCCCATATAATAAGCCTATAATAAGCCCAATTTTTAAAGCTATACCCCCATATAGCAGGGCATAATATAGGCTTATTATATTGCATACATACAAGCACAGCACCACGCCACAGCGCAAGCACACAAGGGCAAGCACCACAGCCCAGGGCATAGGCGCACATAGTACCATGGCACAGCATAGCGCGAGGCAGGCACAGCACAAGCAAGCATTGAAGCAGAGAGGGCAAGGCATACAGCACCACACCGAAGCAACGCAAGCAAAGAGAGAGGGCGACAGGGCAAGCCCCTGGCTGCGCTGTTCAGCAAGCCCGCACAACTCGCAGTAGGTACTTACCAAGCCATATCCGGCCTGTGGGGCGAGGAAGGCGCGGCCTTTTTGGCGCTGAAATCGAAAAAAAATTTTGCCTTTCGTTACGCAAGGGCAGAACCGGAAGGAGGAAACGGACTATGGAGCTGGTAAAAAGACAGCTTGCAGACCTTAAACCAGCGGAATATAATCCGCGAAAAGCATTAAAGCCGGGCGACCCGGAGTACCAGCGCATAGCCGCCAGCATAGAAGAATTTGGCTACGTTGACCCGATTATTATCAACGCAGACAATACCATCATAGGCGGCCACCAGCGGCGCACGGTTATGCTTGATTTAGGCTATACGGAGGCGGACTGTATTCTGGTTGAGATGGACAAGACCAGGGAGAAAGCCCTCAATATTGCCTTGAATAAAATAACCGGAGAATGGGACGAGGCAGCCTTAAAGGATCTATTGATAGATTTAGATAAGGCAGACTATAACGTGGGGCTTACAGGCTTCGGAGGCGACGAGATCGAAAAGCTATTTGCAGCCGTTGAGCTTACCCAGGAGGCGAATGACGACGGCTACGACCCGGACAAGAAGCTGAAGGAGCTTAAGGAGGTTCGGACACGCCCCGGCGATATTTGGCAGATGGGGAACCACCGCCTCATGTGCGGGGACGCTACGGACCTTTCCGACGTTGAGCGGCTGATGGAGGGAACGACGGCGGACCTTATCATCACCGACCCGCCGTATAACGTAGACTACGAAACCAAAGACAAGAGCCTGGAGCGTTCCTATAAGCGGAACCGCACCCGGACAAATAACGAGATCCAGAACGACCGGATGAGCAACGACGCCTTTTACAGTTTCTTGTATAAGGCGTTTTGTAATTTCAACGAAGCAGCCCGCCCCGGCTGTTCGGTTTACATTTTCCACGCCGACAGCGAGGGTATAAACTTCCGAACCGCCATGAAGGAGGCTGGCTTTTACCAGGCGCAGACATTGATCTGGGAAAAAAACCAGTTCGTCATAGGGCGGCAGGATTACCACTGGCGGCATGAGCCTATCCTTTACGGCTGGAAGGAGGGCAGCGGTCATTACTTCGGCGGAGGGCGCGGACAAGATACCGTTTTCATTGAGGACGATATAGACTTTTCAGCCATGAAGAAAGCGGAGCTTGTCGCATACATTGAGGGCGTCCGGGAACGCCTGCAGGAGAACACGTCAGTCTTGTACGAAAAGAAGCCGGCCCGGAGCGATATGCACCCGACAATGAAACCCGTGGCGCTTTTCGGGCGGTTGATTACCAATAGCAGCAAATACGGCGATACCGTCGCTGACTTTTTCGGAGGGAGCGGGACAACGCTGATCGCCTGCGAACAGCTTGACCGCAGCGCATACCTTATGGAGCTAAACGAAAGATACTGCGACATTATTATTGACCGTTGGGAGGAATACACCGGCCAGAAGGCCGTAAGAGTAAGGGAGGGCGAAGCATAATGGCAGAGGAAAAGGCAAGCGGCGGCCAGTTCGTAAAGGTTGAGATCATAGCCCAGATTTTCGGAGTTTCCGTCCGCAGGGTACAGCAGCTTACACAGGAGGGCATCATAAAGACGGACGAAGTCCCAGGGGAGGGCAGGCGTTACGAGCTTGTACCGACCATTAAAACATATATCCAGTATTTGTCCGATAAGGCATACGGCAAGGGCAAGTCCGAAAAGGAAACGGAGTTAAGGCAGCAGAAGCTGGAGGCGGAAATCGCCTTGAAGGAGAGCCAGGGTGAGATGCACCGCATGAGGGCAGAGATCGCCGCCGGAAAATATATAGACGTTGAGGAAGTAGCCTTAGACTATCAAAAGTTTTTTGTTTCCTTCAAACGGTTTGCTATGGGCATACCGTCCCGGCTTGTAAGCATAGTAAGCGACAAGCTGGAGCCGTTGGAAGCCCGCAAGGCGGAGAAGGAAATGAGCGCAGAAGTAAAGCGTATGCTTCGGGCTTTTGTTGTAGCCGGATATACACCGGAGCCGGGGGAAGAAAAGCCGGGGAAGCACCGTGCAAAAACCTAAACAGCTACGGCTCCGGAAATACGAGTGCAAGGCATACCAGAAATCCGCGCTTGAATACTTGAACCCCCCGGAAGATATGACAGTATCCGAGTGGGCGGAACAATACCGGGTGCTTTCCAGCCTGACCAGCGCAGAGCCGGGGCCATGGAGCAACGACCGGACTCCGTACCTGGTAGGCATTATGGACGAGTTTCTAAACCCGGAAACGGAAGAAATAGACTTTTGCAAGCCTACCCAGTGCGGCGGAACCGAAGCGGAGCTTAATATGCTGGGCTACGTTATCCAGCAGGACCCGTCCCCCGTAGAAGTTGTATACCCTACGGAAACCATGGCCGGCAGCGTTTCAGAGAAGCGAATCAGACCCATGATAGAGGCAGCTTCGACACTTTATAAAAAATTTGATAAGAACAGCAGCAACTTAGAGCTTGACTTTGATGATATGTTTATAAAGCTCGTTTGGAGTAACAGCCCTTCCGGGCTTGCTTCCTTCGCCATGAAATACCTTTTTCTTGACGAGGTGGACAAGTACCCAGGAGCCAGCAAGAAAGAGGCGGACCCGATTAGTCTGGCGAAAGAGCGTACAAAGACTTTCCGAAACAGCAAAGTCTATATGACCAGCACCCCGACCATAAGGACGAACCACATCTGGAAAGCCAAGGAAGGAGCCGACGCCGAAAAGCATTACTTCATACCTTGCCCGCATTGTGGGGAGTTTATAGAGCTTCGCTTTGACAACCTTAAGTGGCCGGGGAAAGATAAGGACCTTGTGGACGCATACGGCGAGGACGCCATAAAGGAGAAGCTGGGGAACTTTGAGCCGATAGACGACTCGGAGGGCTTAAGCGACGCAGACCGGGCGGAGTTTGCTTTTTACGTCTGCCAGGAGTGCGGATGCGTTATCACCGACGCCCAGAAGCAGCAGGCAGTAAAGAAGGGACACTGGGAAGTCGTAAGGCAGACGACCCGCTTTGTAAAAAAGGTTTGCTTTTGGATCAATACGCTTTACAGCCCCTTCGTCCGGTTTTCCGAAATTGCGAAGGAATTTATGGACAGCAAGGCAGACCCGGAGAAGCTACAGAACTTCGTAAACTCCTGGCTTGCGGAGCCGTGGGAAGATACCAAGCTAAAGACCAGCAAAGACCTTGTTATGGAACGGCAGACGGAGCTTACAGAGTTTACCGTGCCGGATTGGACGAAGCTGCTTACCGCAGGCGTAGACGTACAGGAAAACAGCGTTTACTGGACCATAAGAGCCTGGGGCGACTTCTTAACCAGCCAGAACATAGCCCATGGGCAGGCTTACAGCTTTTCGGAGGTTGAGCAGATCATGAACCTTGAATATAGGACGGAGTCCGGAGCCGTTGCAATAGTAAACCTATGCCTCATAGACTCCGGCTACGAGGCCGACGCCGTATACGACTTTTGCGCTTTGAACGCAGAATGGGCGAAGCCGGCCAAAGGTTCCAGCAACCCCATGCAGAGCCATTTCAAGCTGAGTACCGTCAATAAGGACGCTTCCAAGGCTTACGGAATGGACCTTGTTATCGTTGACGGCGGCAAGTATAAGGACATGATCGCCAGCAGGATGCACCGGAAGAACGGCAGCGGAAGCTGGATGGTATACAAGGGCTGCGACGAGGAATACGCCGAGCAGGTAACGGCAGAGCATAAAATCCTTGTTAAGAACGGAAACAGCAAGCCCCGGCTTGAATGGGTGCCGAAACACAGCCATGCGGACAACCATTATTTAGACGCGGAGGTCTACGCCATGGCGGCAGCCGATACCCTGGGAGTCCGTATGCTTCATTTGCAGAACATACAGGAGGAACCCAAGGAGCCGAAGAAAGAGCAGTACACGCCGGAGGAAGAATGGATCGGCCAGAACGAGAGCTGGCTGTAGGAAGGAGGGAACCGGGTGGAAGAACAGATGACAGCGCAGGAAATGCTTACCGAAGTAAATAACGCTATTTACGCTATATGCGTAGGCGGGCAAAGTTACAAGATAGGCTCCCGGCAGCTTAACCGGGCAGACCTTAACACATTATATAAAATCAAGAATGACCTTATGGCACAGGTCGCCGGAAGTACGCCGGGCTTTCTTGACGATTGCTACGTCGCAGTATTTGACCGGAGATAAGGAGGGATGAAAGTTGGGTAACATTTTAGACAATATAATCGGCTTCATTTCCCCGGCAGCCGGAGCCAGGCGGGAAGCCTGGCGGCAGTACCTGGACGAGCAGCGCAACTATGATGCCGGAGGCTACGACAGGCTTAACGCCGGGTGGGTGGCGTACAACCAGAGCGCAGAGCAGACGGACCGCTATAGCCGGGACACCATAAGGGCAAGGGCCAGGGACTTAGAGCGAAACAGCGACATGGCGAACAGCGTGATCGGAGCATACCGCCGGAACGTAGTCGGCCACGGCTACACGCTTCGGGCAAGGACCAGCAGCGAAACCCTTAACAAGCAGATACAGGAAGCCTGGATAGAGTGGTGCAAGCGGAAAAATTGCGACGTAACCGAAACGCAGAGCTTTAACCAGATGCTTAGAATGGCGGAACGCCGGAAGAAAGTAGACGGAGGAATTATTTTTAAGAAGTGCTACACCAACGGCGGTCTGCTGCCTTTCAAATTGCAGGCGTTGGAGGTTGACGAGCTGGACACCGGACGGGCCGCACCGCACAACCCGAAACACCGGGTGGTCGGAGGGATTGAGCTTAACACATATAACAAGCCCATGGGCTACTGGATCCGCCAGTATAACGTAGACGGCTTCGGGCAGATTGAACCCGTATATGTTCCGGCAAAGGATATTATTTTTTATTTCACCAAAGACCGCCCCTCCCAGGTTCGGGAGATGAGCGACCTCGCCCCGACCATTACCAGGGTAAGGGACGCGAATGAGTTTATGACGGCGGTAAGCGTGAAGGAACGAATAGCCGCCTGCCTTGCCGTTTTCGTAAAGAAGATCATACCTACAACCGGAGGCTTCGCCAGGGGCGTGGGAGCAGGCGACGGAAGGCCCCGCGAGGACTACGACGGGAAAAAGATAAGCCCCGGCATGATAAAGGAGCTTAACGCCGGGGACGAGATCCAGGTCGTAAACCCGACCGGACAGGCGACGGATGCCGCCAGCTATATCAAGCTGCAGCAGCGGCTTATAGGAGCCGGGCAGGGCTTAAGCTACGAGGCGACCAGCCGGGACATGAGCCAGAGCAACTATAGCAGCGCAAGGCAGGGAATCATTGAGGACGGCCAGACCTACATAGAGGACATAGAGCTGCTGAAGGAAGTAGTTATGGACGAGGTATACGAAACCTTCATAATTTCCGGCGTTCTTTCCGGCTTGTTTCATATTCCCGGCTTTTGGGAGGATAAGCAGAAATATTTTAAGCACGAGTGGGTGGCAGCGCCGAAGCCGTGGATCGACCCGGCGAAAGAAGCCACAGCTACCAAGGTCGCACTGCAGACCGGACAAAAGACATATCAGCAAGTCGCAGCGGAGAACGGAAAAGACTGGAAAGAGCAGATAGACGAAACCGTCGCTGTTTTGGAATACGCCAGGAAAAAAGGCATTGAGATGGGAGGTGTTATATTTGACAGAACAGAAGCAGAGCTTACCCCTGCAGAGGATAAGCCAGAGCCAGAACCGGGCGAAGCTCCCGGCGGACCTACTGACCAGGGCGGAGGAAACCAGCCACCAGGGCAGCAGCCAAGGAACGGGCAGCAGGAAGGGAGCCAGCCAGCCGCAGACGGCAGCGAGGGACAGCAGGAAGGAAAACCAGATAAGGGCGTTTAGTTCGGCAACGATCCGGGCTATGGAAGGTGAAGGGAATGAACGGAAGTTCATTCTTTCGTTTTCTTCGGAAGAACCTTACGAGCGGTACTGGGGCAAAGAGATTTTAGACCATAACCCGGCAGCCGTTGACCTTTCCAGGCTTAACAGCATAGGAGTCCTTCTCTTTAACCATAACCGGGATAAGGTCATAGGCAAGATAGGCCGGGCATGGATTGAGAGCCAGCGGGGCATGGCTGAGGTAGAATTTGACAGCGACGAGGAAAGCGAGGTCATTTTTCAGAAGGTAAAGAGCGGGACGCTCAAGGGCGTTTCCGTTGGGTATAAGATCGGCGTGATTGAGGAAGTCATGCCGGGAAAGATATCCACCGATGGACGCTTTGCGGGGCCTTGCGACGTCGCAAGGGAATGGATGCCCTACGAGATCAGCATAGTGAGCGTCCCGGCGGACGCTACCGTGGGAGTAGGGCGGGAGCTTAAGGGAAATCCCCAGGCTCCGGAAACTTTATCTTGTTTTGAGGCGCAGCTTCAAATAAATAAAAACAGAAAATAGGAGGTACACAGATGACACCGAAACAGAGAAAAGAAGCCGCCATGCTGAAGCAGCAGGCCATTGTGAACGCCGCCAAGGCAGACGGCAACCGTGCGCTGACGGCGGAAGAACAGGCGCAGTTTAACTCCCTCCAGAGGGAGATCGACGAAGCCCAGGCAGAGATCGACGCCCAGGAGAGAGGGCTGGCAGGAGGAACCGGAGCGACGGCAGCGCCCCCGGCGGCGAATCCCCAGCAGACAACGCCCCCGGCGGCCGCACCGCAGACATTACCTGCAGAGGGACAGCGGAGCGCAACCGAGGCAGAACGCAACCGGGTAACGGAGATTATGGCGCTTTGCCGGGACTTCGACGTGGATCCGGCGGAGCATATCCGCAACGGTTCCAGTTTGGACCAGGTACGCAGCGCCATCCTTGACGGAATGAGGCAGACCGGAAGCCCGGTGGGCGTACAGGTCACCAGGGACGAAGGGGACACTTTCAGACAGAGGGCAACCGACGCGCTCATGCTTCGCGCAGGCGTACCCGTAGCAACCCCGGCAGACGGAGCGAATGAGCTTAGAGCCATGAGCCTCCGCGACCTTGCTATTGAGTGTTTGAGCCGGGACGGGCGGGACACCATGCAGCTTTTGAGGATGCAGCCCGACGATATGTACGGCGAGCTTTGCCGCCAGTTCTACAACCCTTCGGCGGCGTTTCCGGCAATCCTTGACAACACGATCAGAAAGAGCATTGTGCAGCTTTACAACGCCGTACCTACGACCTTCCAGGCATGGACCACGAAGGGCAGCCTGAAGGACTTCAAGACCACGGCAGACCACGAGTATGTGATCGGCGGTATGGGCGACTTCCTTCTGGTGCCGGAAAACGGAGAGCTTAAGCCGGATAAGCCGAGGACGGAGCTGCTGCCGAACCGCAAGCTGGACACCTACGGCCGGACATTCAGCATGACCCGCCAGGCGTTCATAAACGACGATATCGGCTTTTTAACCGAGGTTCCGGGGCTTTACGCAGCGGCGGCAAAGAAAACCATTGACAAGCAGGTCTACAGCTTGCTTTTCAATAACGGGAAGATCTTCGACGGCGTAAACCTTTTCCATAAGAACCACGGAAACCTCATGACAGAGGGAAGCAAGCCGACGCAGGCAAGCATCCAGGCGATCATTCTGCAGATGCAGCACCAGAAAGACCAGTTCGGGGAAGCTATTTACATTACGCCGCAGCACATGATCGTGCCTATTGGATATGAGTTTGAGCTTGCGGTCATTATGAGAAGCGCCCAGGTAGTAGGCAGCAACAACAACGACATTAACCCGCTGTACAACTACCCGCTTAACATCATTCAGACCCCGGTGCTTAACGCCCTGGCAGGGGAGAACGAGGTGCCGTGGTTTATGGTTGCAAACACCGCCAGCGCCAAGCATATCCAGGTGGACTACTTGAACGGGCAGGAAACCCCGACCGTAAGGCGCATGGAAACGCCGGGCGTTTTGGGCTTCCAGTGGGATATTTACCTTGACTGGGGAATCGCAGTAAGGGACTTCCGCGGGATTGCAAAGAACCCCGGAGCAAAGATCGCATAAAGAGAAAAGGAGGACTTAGACCATGAGTAAAGCCGCATATTGGCAGAGGGGCGAAACCCTCGACTATAAAAACGCCACGGAAACGAAGATCGAGGCGAACACAGTTATTTCCTTCGGCGGCCATATTGGCGTAGCCGGAACGGACATCCTCCCCGGAGAATTGGGATCGCTTGTCGTTACGGGAGTCTTTGAGATACCCAAGACGGCGACAGCAGCCATTGAGATGGGGGCAACCGTATATTTTGACGGTACAGGCATCACGACCGCAGCCAACGACGGGGCAACGTCGAACCCGACATCATACCCCCTGGCTGGTTACGCAGCGCAGGCAGCCGCAGCGGCCGACACCGTTATCCTGGTAAAGCTGGCGGGCTGATGAAACAGCTTATAGCAGTTACCCCGATCCTTTTTGAAAGCACAAACTTTGAGCCGGGCGACGAGCTGCCGACACACAACGCCGGGCTTGTAGACATATGGACCGGGAACGGGGCGGCGGTATGGAGGGACACGGAGGAACCAAAAAAGCGGGGAGTGAAAGCCAGGCAGACGACCGCCCCCGCAGGGCTTCCCGGTGATGCCTATCCCTCCGCCGGACCGGAGCAGGATTTAGTGGGAAAACCGCCATCCAGGAAAACCAGGGGCGCACAGCCGGAGCCAGCCAAAGGAAGGAGGAAAAGCAGTGCATAAGCCGCTGACATTTAAGGAACTTCTGAGGCAGGACGTAAAAACGGTATTCCTTAACCCGGCAGAGTTTGGAGAGGAACACACGGTCAACGGAAAGCCTATGTTGATTATTATTGACGATAACGAGCTTACAGAGAGGGAAAAGCGGATGAAAAGCAACATGGACGGCATATACAAAAAGCAGACGCTTGTATATGTCAGCGCCTTAGACTTCGGGCCGCTTCCGGGAGTAGGCAAGCCCGTCAAGATAGACGGCGCAACCTTTATCGTTACCGACAGCTTGAACGAGGGCGGCGTGTATTCCTTGCATTTGGAGGCGAATAAGAGTTGATAGAAATAAGCTACGACCGGAATATGCTGGAGCAGGTTGAGCGGAAGTTAGGGCGGATGAAAAGCGAAGCCCCGAAAGCACTGAAGAACGCACTTAACCAGACAGCCAAGCAGGCACGGAAAGACCTGGCGGACGAGGCACAGAAAACCTATACCGTAAAAACCGGGCGCTTCAATAAGGCCATGAAAATAAAGAACGCCACCCCAGCGAGGCTGGAAGCGACCATAAAGGCAACGGGCAGAGTTATGGGGCTTAAGGATTACAAAGTAAGCCCGGCCACCATGAGAACCGGAGCGAACCGTCCGGACGTAGTAAAAGCGAAGGTACTTAAGGCAAGCGGAATGAAGCCCCTGGAGATGGGAGGGCTTAAGGCTTTTGTTACCAAGTTTTCCAGCGGCCATGTAGCAGTAGCCCAGAGGCGCGGAGCCGCAAGGCTGCCTATTAAGTCCTTTTCCGCCAACTCTATCCCGGTTATGCTGGGGAACGAAAAGCGGGTATACGGCATAGTAAAGCCGCATATTAAAGACAACCTTAAGCAGAACGTAAATGCACAGGTTAGGAAGATATTAGGAGGATAGGCATGGTCGCAACATTTCTGCAGAGCGAGCTGGCGGACGAGCTTAAGAAAATTCTTTCAGATCTTCGGCTTAAGAACCCCCAGGGGGAAAGAGTCAGCATAAATATTTTTGAACAGCTTCTGCCTATGCCGGAGCCATTGGATCAAGGAGAAATAGCCCCGGAGCTTTTGGAGAACGGGCTGGCGGAAGAACAGACCGCCCCGGATCCGTACCCTTATATTTTGGTGCGGATTGCAGACGGGGAGATCGAGGACGAGAACAGCGCCCAGAAAGTAAACCTTACCCTGCTTATTGGAATTTACGAACCGGACTACGACAAGCAGGGACACAAGGACATTTTAAACATAATAGCCAAGATTTATGAGAGGTTCGCAAAGTTCCCGGTACTTAACGGAAAGTATACGATACAGTACCCCATTTTGTGGACCCTGCAGGACGAAGAATCCTACCCCTTTTATTTTGGGGGCGTAAACCTGGCTTTTGAGATTGCAGCAGTAAGAAGGGAGGATCCATATTCATGAGTGAAGCAAAGAAACCGACCGGAAAAGCGAAAGCAGCACCGGCCGCACAGGAAGCGGAAATCGTGGTTTATATTGGCCCGGACATTCCCGGAGCGAAACAGTATACCACATATAACGCCGGACTGCCGGATGCCCTTAAGGAGAAGATCGTAGAGCATCGGGTATTTGAAAGCCTGGTCGTTCCGGTTGAGCGGCTGGCAAAGGCAAGCGCAGAGCTGGCGAAGGAAGGGAGCGCATTAAACATCCTTTACCAGAAGGCCAGCGCATTAAGCAAAAAATAAAGAGAAAAGGAGAGATAAAAGATGGCTTACAACCATGGTGTAAGAATTTTAGAAAACCCTACGAGCCTTACAGCCCCGATCCTCGGTACGGCGGCTTTCCAGGTAGTAGTAGGCGTTTCCCCGGTCAATCTGGCCGAGGATCCCTATAAGGCTACCAACGTAGTGAAGCTGGCTTACAGCTTCCCGGAAGCCAGCGCAGCGGTAGGGTATTCTAACAATTTGAAAGATTACAATTTGAACCAGAGCATCAGCGCGACTTTTAAGAAGTTCGCAGTTGCGCCGATCGCATTGATCAACGTCCTTGACCCGAAGAAACATAAGGACAGCATACCGAAAACGACCTGCCAGGTGGGCGACTTGCAGGCAACCGTAAGCATTGAGGGAATACTGCTTGATACCCTTGTCGTAGAAGCCGGGGAAACGACGCTGCAGGCGGACGTAGATTATATTACAGGCTTTGACGACGACGGCTATGCGGTTATTACCCTTCTGGAGTCCGGAGCCGGGGCGGAGGCTACAACCTTAAGCGTTTCCGGGGATAAGATCGACCCGTCCAAAGTAACAAAAAATGACATTATAGGCGGCTACAACGTAAGCACCGGGAAGGAGAGCGGCCTGGAGCTTGTACGCCAGGTTTACCCGCTTTTCGGCATGACTCCGGGGCTTCTTACTTCGCCGGGATATTCCAAGGACCCGTCGGTCGCTTCGGTCATGGCGGCGAAGTGCCTTAAGATTAACGGGCTTTTCACTTGCGAGTGCATCGTTGACCTGGACAGCACCGCAGACGGGGCGACGAAGTATACGGACGTAAAGACCGTAAAGGAGAAATCCGGCTTTGTAAGCGAACATATGTCGGTGGTATGGCCGAAGGTAAGAATCGGGGACGAAGTTTACTATTTCAGCGCCCTCTATTCAGCATTGATCGCCTACGTTGACGCAAGCAACGACGACGTGCCGAACCTTTCAGCCAGCAATAAAGCAATCCCCATCACCGGGCTTTGTTTGGACGATGCCGCAGACAGCGAGATCGTAATAGACCAGGAGCAGGCGAACCTGGTAAACAGCTTCGGAGTTTCCACGGCGATCAATTTTAACGGCTTCCGTTCCTGGGGGAACAACAGCGCAGCGTACCCCATGACGACGGATCCGAAAGACCGCTGGTTTTGCTGCCGCCGCTTTTTCAGTTGGTGGGGAAACAGCTTTATTTTAAGCTATTTCCAGAAGGTAGACGACCCGACGGATCCCCGGCTTATTCAGAGCATATGCGACGCAGAGAACATCCGGGGCAATTCCTACGTTGCACAGGGCAAGTGCGCTGGCGCACGGATTACCTACAGCGAGGACGAGAACCCGATCACGGACATTTTAAACGGGAAAATCCAGTTTCACCAGTACCTGGCGCCGTACACCCCGGCGGAGGATATTCTGAACGTATTGGAGTTTGACCCGACCATGCTGGAAGCAGCTTTAGGAGGTGAATAAAATTGTATAACATTCCTTCAAAAATAAATTCTTTCAACGTATACAAGGACGGCACGAAGCTGGTCGGCATTTCCGACGAAGTAACCCTGCCGGACTTTGAGAGCTTAACGGAAACATTAAGCGGCCCCGGCATTTTGGGGGAGATTGACGACCCGACCGTCGGGCATTTCCAGAGCATGGAAATGGAGATCCCTTTCAGGACCATGGACAGAGATTTATTTATTCTTTCGGACGATATTTCCAGCGTTACGGTTACTTTGAGAGGATCGATCCAGTACACCGTAAACGACAGCGGGGCGACGGCTTTTAAGCCTATGCGTATCGTAGTCCGGGGGAAAAACAAGGGGCTTACAGGCGGTAAGGCGAAGCAGGGAACCGGAACCGCAAGCAGCATTAAGCTGGAGCTTCTTTATATTTTGATTGAGATTGACAACATTACCGAGATCGAGCTTGATAAGCTCAACTTTATTTATAAGGTTCACGGTAAAGACTTATTAGAGAAAGTGAGGAAAATGTGTTAATGGAAAAGGATAAGAATTTAACCCAGGTAAACCAGGCGGCAGAGGCAGAGGCGGCAGCAGTTGAGGCAAGGAAAAAGCAGGAGATGGAGGACAACCCTTTCCTGGTATTCTTTAAGAAGCCTTTTACCTTCGAGGGCGTAAGCTATGAAAGCGTTGATTTGAGCGGGCTGGAATCTTTGAGCGCAGCGGACATGATCGCCGTAAACAAGACCATCGAGCGCGGAGGAACGGTGAACGTATTGCCGGAGATGTCCCTGGAGTACGCCTGCCTTATTTCCGCCAGGGCTTCCGGTAAGCCCGTGGAATTTTTTAAGGCGCTTCCGCCGAAGGAGGCACTTAAGATCAAGAACCGGGTAACAAATTTTTTGTACGGCGAGGACTAAAGCCAACAGACGGCTCCAGCCTTCGGAAATTAACCATACACCTATCAATTATTCTGCGGACAGGCTTAGACGCATTGGAAAGCCTGTCCGTTTTTGAGTTGATAGAAATAGCGAAGGAGGTGACGGAGATTTATGGCAGCGGGCGGCGGTAAGGAAATGGAGATCGCTATAAAAATAGCGGGCAAGGTTGAAAGTTCGTTCAAAAGCGCATTAAGCCAGGCCACCAAGGGGCTGGGAACCATTACCAAAACGGTCGCTTCCGCCACGGCGGCGGCAGCC
>CAJTLD010000004.1:25130-49119 GCA_910577065.1 uncultured Lachnospiraceae bacterium
GGGAATTTGAAGGAGCCATGAGCCAGGTCGCCGCCACCATGCTGATTGACAAGACCACGGCGGAGGGGCAAAAGGCTTTTGAAACATTGGAGAACGCCGCCAGGGAGTGCGGGGCAAGCACAGCCTTCTCAGCAACGGAGGCGGCGAAAGCCTTGAACTATTTAGCCCTTGCAGGTTACGACGCGGACAAGGCGGCGACGGCACTGCCGACCGTCTTAAAACTTGCAGGGGCGGGAGCCATGGACCTGGCGGCCGCCAGCGACATGGTAACGGACAGCATGAGCGCCCTGGGCATTGAGGCGACAGAAGCGAACCTTACGCAGTTCTCCGACCAGTTGGCACAGACAGCCAGCAAGGCGAACACCAGCGTCGCCCAGTTGGGCGAGGCTATTCTGACTGTAGGAGGAACGGCAAAAGGACTCGCCGGGGGAACGACGGAGCTTAACACAGCCCTCGGAATTTTGGCAGATAACGGACTAAAAGGAGCGGAAGGAGGTACACACCTTAGAAATATTATATTGAGCCTGCAGAACCCGACGGACAAGGCGGCGGCTTCGCTTAAGTCTTTGGGTGTTGACGTATACGACGCCCAGGGGAATATGCGCGGCCTTAACGACGTATTTAAGGATTTGCAGGGAGCCATGGACGGGATGGACAACGCCTCGAAAGACACCATACTTTCGACGCTGTTCAATAAGACCGACCTTACGGCGGCCAACGCCATGCTTGCAAATTGTACGGACCGTTTCGACGAGCTGTCCGCTTCGATTGAGAACAGCGCCGGAGCTTGCGAAAATATGTACGCTATTCAGCTTGACAACCTTAACGGAGATATTGACATTTTGAAGTCCGGTCTTTCCGATTTGGGAATCAGCATATACCAGGACCTTAATGGACCTTTAAGGGAAATGACCCAGTTAGCCACCAGCATGGTCGGGGAGCTTTCCGAGGCGTACAAGAGCGGCGGCATGGAGGGCATGGTCGGAGCGGTAGGCGGATGCATGGCTGAGGTAGTAAACACCATAGCGGACTACGCCCCTCAGGTAGTAAGCATGGGCGTGGACCTTTTGGAGAATTTCATAAGCGGGATAACAGACAACTCCGGGGCATTGGCAACGGCAGCGTCGGAAGTTATTACCGTTTTTGTCGAGGGGCTTTTTACCCTGGTTCCGCAGGTCATACTTGCCGGAATCGACATATTGACCCAGTTCGTGCAGAGCATGACCGCACAGCTTCCGCAGCTTATAAGTACCGGAACGCAGGCAATAGTAAACTTCGTAAACGGCATTATACAGCGATTGCCGGAGGTTATATCGACGGCCCTTACGTTGGTTCAGACACTTGTAAACAGCATAGGACAGAACGCCCCCATGCTTATAAGCGCAGCTATTCAGCTTATAGGAAATTTGGTTTTAGGCATAGTTTCCATGCTTCCACAGCTTCTGCAGATGGGAATACAGCTTATTTTGAGTTTGGCGCAGGGAATACTTTCTAACCTGCCCCAGATTTTACAGATGGGCGTACAGATTATTATAAGCCTTGTTTCCGGCATAACCCAGATGCTGCCCATGATTATACAAGGCGGCATACAGCTAATTATTTCACTTATCCAGGGAATTATAGCGAATTTGGGGAACATTGTGCAGGCAGCCGTCCAGATTGTTATAACACTGGCGACGGGCTTAATCCAGGCAATACCGCAGCTTATAGCGGCAATACCCCAGCTTGTAGGGGCGATCATTGAT
Organism: uncultured Lachnospiraceae bacterium; assembly: GCA_910577065.1. Taxonomy (GTDB): domain Bacteria; phylum Bacillota; class Clostridia; order Lachnospirales; family Lachnospiraceae; genus Roseburia_B. The sequence goes on from CAJTLD010000004.1 coordinate 26,876, forward strand.
ACGATTTTATCTACAAATTGGCTTGACGTAGGGATCCAGATTATTAAGGGCTTGATTGACGGAATACTCAGCACCGGAAAGAGCTTGTGGAACGCGATTAAAAGCCTATTCACAGGCGGAGAGGTTGACATCCCGGACACTTCCAGCCAGAGCGCGGCAGTTGTGGACAGTTATGCATCCGGTATTAGCAGTAACGCCGGAACGGTAACGGCGGCAGCCAACAGCATGGCAACAAACGCTTTCAGCGGAATGGACACCAGTGGGGCGACGGCAGCCGGAACCCAGGCGGGGACGGCCTTCTCTACAGGCTTAACCGAAAGCATGGCATCCGGCGGGCTTGATACGGCGGCTTTCAGCACCAACATGACCAACATGGGAATGACCGGGGCGACGGCATTAAACACCAGCCTCAGCGCCGGACTTGCTACCCCAGTAGACACAAGCGGGCTTTTGGATGCAGGGGCAATCAGCACCAACATGACAGCAGCCGGAACCCAGGGGGCGACAGCATTTACGACCGGACTTAATACCGGGCTTTCTGGAACCACCATAAACACCAGTGCGCTGGCGGTAGATACTTCTGGACTTACGGCAACGCTTACAACGGCAGGAACCGACGGGGCGACAGCCATAGGAACGGGAATGACCGGAAATAGCCAGGCAGTATCCCAGGCGGCAACGACCCTGGGGAACGACATAAACACCGCTTTAGACAGCGGATGGAACAAAGCAAACACAAGCGCACAGACGGCGATGCAGCGCCTTGCAACGACCGTCACAGACGCAGCCCGCTCCGCAGCGAGCGCGGTAAAAGCAGCATTTGAAAATATGACCATAACGATCCCGAAACCGAGGATCCCCGTTATAAATGTTTCCACAAGTTCCGTATCATACGGCGACGGCGGAAGCGTAAGCGTTCCGAACTTTTCAGTGAGTTGGAACGCCCTGGGCGGCATTTTCGACCAGCCGACCATATTTAACACGCCAGCAGGAATGCAGGGTGTAGGGGAAGCGGGACCGGAGGCAGTTCTGCCCCTTGATACGCTATGGGCGAAAATGAAGGAGATTTTAAACGAGGCAATCGCCGCAAGCGGCGGAGCTTCCCTTATTGACGCCTTTATTGAAAAGCTGAAGGGAATAGGAACCGGGGGCGGCGGCGGACAGCCGGAGCTTGCCGGAGCCGGAGGACCTGCGATACAGTACAGCCCGGTCTATAACCTTTACGGAAGCGCCGGGAAGGAAGAAATCGCAGAGGCCGACCGCATGAGCCAGGCAGAATTTAACAAGCTGATGAAACAATACGAGAAGGATCAGCAGAGGCGGAAGCTATAGGAGGTGGTAAAGTTGGCGAAAACATATACCACGATACAGGGGGAAACCTGGGACGAAATAGCCTATAAGGTATACGGCGGCGAGGAATACGCCGCCTTCCTTATGGCGAATAACTACCCCTTTTTGGACGTTTTAGTCTTTTCAGCAGGAACCGTCTTAAATACGCCGGGTATTCCATGGTACGAGGAAAGCGACGAGCTGCCGCCATGGAGAACCGGGGCGGAGGACGACGGAGATGAGGACGAAGATCCTTACGACGATTACAGCAGCGAGGACGAAGCGGAGGACGACGAATGAACAAAGAAACACCCAGGCAGGCAAGCGTAAGCGTGACCTACCAGAAAGCCAAGAAGGCCGGCGGGACAAGCAAACATCCCGCCGCCGTCATGGCGGAATATAACGAAGGTTTTTCTTACACCGACCCGGCATCCGGGGAAAGCGACACCGTAAGCATAACCTTAACAAATATAGACTTGCGCTGGGCAAACAAGTGGATGCCAAAAAAAGGCGATAAGTTGACAGCAAAAATCATTGAAAAGAGCTGGGACAAGGCAGGGCAAAAGAAAACTTTCTATTGCGGAAAATTCTGCCTTGACGATTTGAGCTATACCGGCCCGGAGCTTACTTGTACCATTGGCGGAGTATCCGTCCCGGAAGGTAATGCTTTCAGAAGCACGGCCCGGAGTAAGACCTGGAAGAAAGCAACGCTTAAGGAGGTGGCGGCGGAGGTCGCCAAAAAGTACCACCTTAAGCTGCAGTACACCGGGGGGACGATAAAGCTGGGAACCATAGAGCAGAGCAACGAGGCTGACAGCAGCTTTTTAACGAAAGTATGCCAGGATTACGGGATGGCTATCAAGATTTACAGCGGAAAGATTGTTATCTACGACAAGGGACAGTTTGAATCCAGGAAACCAGTGGCCACCTTGAAAAAGGCAGACTTGCAGGACTGGTCATACAATACCACCCTGGTCGGGACGTACACAGGCGCACAGATAAAGTATACTTCCGGTAAAGACGACAAGGAAATGAAGTGCGTAGTCGGAAGCGGAAAAAGAATACTTAACATTAACGAGAAGGTCGAGAGCCTGCAGGAAGCCCAGCTAAAAGCCTGCGCCAAGGTAAACGCCGAGAACGAAAAGGCGGTAACTATGAGCATAACCATCATGGCGAACAACCGGATCGCAGCCGGAAGCACGGTAAATATAAAAGGGCTTTACCAGCTTTCCGGGAAATACTTTGTGGACAAAGTAACGCATAACATAAGCCCGGACGGAGCCTACACCATGGCGCTGGAGCTTCACAAGTGCCAGAAGCGCATAAGCAAGGCAACCGTCATGAAGGAATACCAGGGACAGAAGAAAGCGGTCGCTTCCAAGACCGCAACCGCACAGCCAGCAGCCGGAGAAACCCTCGCAGTAGGCGACAAGGTTATCGTAAACGGGCCGGCTTATTGGGGAGGCAACGGAGGCAAGGCGAACCAGTGCAGCAACATGACAATGTATATAACGCAGATTTTAGGAAGCGGCTATAAGTACCAGTACGGAGTGGCGAAGCGCAAGGGCGGGACGCGGTACGGCTGGTGCGGAAAAGAAAGCCTTAAGAAAGCATAGGAGGCAGAGGATGAGCGACGGAGGAAACAGGATCGGGACCGTAAGCAGCGTAGACCCGGAAACGGGAATGGTAAGCGTAATATTTGAGGACCGGGACGGCGAGGTCACGGAGCTATTACCCTACGCCACCTTTAACGAAGAATACAAGCTGCCGCAGTTGGGGGCAAAAGTAGTCGTTATGCATTTGAGCAACGGCGGGGAGATGGGAATCATCTTAGGGACCTATTGGAACGAATACAACGCAGCGGGGAACCCCGGAACCTTCCACAAGGATCTGGGCGGCGGAGCCTATATCAATTATAAGGACGGCGTACTGACCATAGCGGCGGAGCATACCGTCATAGCTTCCTTAGATGGCAGCGAAACCCACCAGGACGCAGAGGCGGAGAAACTTCTGCTGAAGCTCCACGACCACGAAAAAAGGATCGCAGATTTAGAGAAGGTCGTAGGGGTAGGGAAGGGGGTAGTTGAATGGCCATAGGACATATAGGGAAAACCGTCGTATTTGAAACCAGCGACGCAAAAATCCTTAATTTCAAGAAGATGCAGCGGACCGTAAAGGGGCGCTGGGCTTCCCATTCCAGAGTAGGCAAAAAGCCGAAAAAGCAGTTTTTAGGGCCGGATGCCGACCAGCTAACATTTACCATAACCCTCAACGCAGAACACGGCGTGAAGCCGCGGAAAACGGTAGAGAACATAGAGAAGCTGATCCGGACGGGGAAACCCCAGACCGTAGTTATTGGAAGTAAGAAGGTAGGCTCCAATAAGTACGCCATAACAGAGATCAGCGAGAGCTGGGAAACGATTTTAAACCGGGGCGAAGTTGTAAAGATTACCTGCGACATTACCCTGGAGGAATATTTATAAGGGGAAGGAGGCGGGCGGATGTTTGGCACACCGGAAACAGTAATAATCGGCTTCGACTACCTTAACGCAACGGAGCTGGAAGAAATGCAGCGCAACCTTGATCTGCTTTACAGCACCAGGGCCGGCACTTGCCCCGGTGATCGTAACTTCGGATTAGAGCAGACCTTTGAGAGCTGCCCGACCAACGTGGCGAGAAATTTATTTGCGCTGGAGGTCATAGAAAAAACGGAGATTTACGAGGATAAGGCGGAAATATTAAACATTGAGTACACGCAGGCAGAGGACGGGAACCTGACCCCGAAAATCATAATCGGGCCGAAAGACCCAGAGGACACCGAGGATGCAGACACGGAAGAATCGGAGGAATAAAGGAGGTGGCAAGGATTGTCGGATATTCTGAACACGATAGATAATTTACCGGATATTTCTTTCATAGACGGATTGACGCTGGAGAACATCCAGAGCCAGATGTTAAGCGACTTCGTGGCGAAGTACCAGGAGATCACCGGGAAGAAAATACAGCTTTCCAAGTCGGACCCGAACCGCATTATTATGTTAGGTTGCGCCCAGCTTATATACCAGGGCTTGCAGAACATAGACAAGGGCGGAAAGATGAATTTTCTTAAGTACGCCTACGACGATTATTTAGAGAATATGGGGGCGCTTAAGAAGGTTACGAGGAACCCGGCAAAGTTCGCCCAGGTTCCGGTCAAGTTCACGCTTTCCGGGAAAAGGGAGGCGGCGACCAGTATCCCCCAGGGAACCAGGGTAACGGCTGCCTACGAGGTTTACTTTGCTACGATTGAATACGCAGAGATACCGCCGGGGGAAACGGAAGTCACGGTCATGGCGGAATGCACAGAGGCTGGGACGATAGGGAACGACTTCGCTGCCGGGGAGCTTACCACCCTGGTGGATCCGATAGGCTTTATTTCCAAGGTTGAGAACACGCAGAAAAGCACCGGAGGGACGGAGGTAGAGTCAGACCAGAACATGGCAGAAAGAATTTACCTGGCTCCTTCCAGCTATTCTACAGCCGGCCCGGACGACGCTTACGAGTATTGGGTGAAGGACAGCAACCCCTTTATAGGGGATGTTAAAATAACCAGCCCTACACCGGGCTTAGTTGATATCCGCTTTGTTATGACAGACGGAACCGTCCCGGACGATACCACCATAGCAGCAGTAACGGCGGCGGTAAACCAGAGAGGAAAGCGGCCGCTTACGGACCAGGTACAAGTAAAGCGTCCGGAAATTGAAGAATACGAGATAGACGTGACCTATTACATAAACACCAGCGACAGCAACGCGGCAACGGCTATCCAGGCACAGGCAGAAACCGCCGTAGAGGATTATAAGCTGTGGCAGGCTTCCAAGGTAGGCCGGGACATAAACCCGGATGAGCTTATAGCAAGGCTGAACGACGCAGGGGCAAAAAGGGCGGAAGTCCGGGCGCCAGCGTTCCGCGTTATAGGGGAAACGGCGAAAGCCCAGTGTACAGGGGTAAATATTATATACGGAGGGCTTGAAAATGATTAGTTATTACGACGGGCAACTAACAGACATCATGCCCGGAAACATAACCAAAAAGCCGGAAGTAAAGGCGTTAAGCTACGCCTTGCAGCAAGCCTGCCGTCTTCTTTACCGATACAGCCGGAGGCTCTATATTTATTCCAATTTGGACGAGCAGCCGGAGGAAGTTATAGACCTTCTGGCTTCGGAACTTCGTACCCAGTATTACCGGAGTACGCTGGACATTGACACGAAGCGGCGGCTTGTAAAAAATACGCTTATTTGGTATATGAGCGCAGGAACGCCCCAGGCAGTAGAGGAACTCGTGGGTGTAGTATTTGGGGAGGGCGAAGTAAAAGAGTGGTACGAGTACGGCGACAAGCCCTATTATTTTAAGATTGTTACCAACGCAATACTTACACTTGAAATGAACGATTTTTTTTCAATTATGATCCGGCGGGTAAAGAATACCCGGTCACACCTTCGGGCGATTGATATACACCGGATTGTAAATCACGAGCTTTTCTCTGGGGCGGCAGTTTTCCCAAACTATAAGCCGCCTGCAGTAATTGATGGTTACGCCGTAGACCGGGAAGCAAGGCAGACCATACACGCCGGGGCATTGGCATCCCAGCAGAGCCGCCCTGCGCCGATTTGGGACGGCTTTAAGACTGAGGGCGGAGAAATTACCGCCGGAGTATTTGCAGGGGCAGCAGGAGCCACCAGGACGCACCAGGCGGCCATTGTGGACGGTTTTAGCTTCGAGGGTAAGGAAGTCATAGGCCAGACGTTTATAGGGGGTGAAATGGCGGCCACAGAGAAGCAGGCAGCCATCCGGGAAGGATTGGAAGGAGCCGCCTCACCAGTAGAAGGCCATGCTTACACTGGATCCGCAGCGAGGGCGGAGGCGCACCAGAAACCGCCAGCAGTCCGGGAAGGTTTTATCGTCCAGGGCGAAACAGTAACAGAGGCTATTGTAGCCGCCACGGCTTCAAATAGTAAATACAAGAATACCGTAAAAGAAGGAGGAACCAAGAATGCCACAACCATTTAACAACGCGGTCATGACCAACGCAGGGGCGAGGCTTCTGACCAGGGCGCAGGCCGGGGAAATCAAGATAGAGTTTACCCGGATCGCAGTAGGCAACGGCAATTATACCGCAGCCGAAAAGACGCTGGATGCGCTGCAGAAGCGGACAGCCCTTAAATCGCTTAAGAACAGTTATACCCTTTCGGATATTGACGTATTCAGCGATTACAGCGTGAAGGTAACGGCGCTTATTACGAACCAGGACCCAGTAACCGGGCAGACCCTCGTAAACGCCGGGTATTACATTAACGAGATGGGCTTATTTGCCAAGGTAAAGGACGGAGCGGACAGCACGGAAATCCTTTACAGCATCACCACCACAGCCGGGGACAACGGCGACTTTATGCCGCCCTATAACGGATATAACCCGGCGCAGATCACCCAGGATTATTTTGCAACCGTAAACAACAGCGCAGAAGTTACAATCGTCAGCACCGGAGCCGCCCTGCTTGCGGAGGATGCGAACAAGATAAGGGACGACGCCACGAAGCAGAAGTATAAGCTGGGGATTGATAACGGATTGATTTATATACAGGAGGTAGACGAGTAATGGCAGGAGAAAAGATTTATATTGCAGACAAAGAAACCTTAGACAAGGTTTATAACATTTTGGCATCCGATCCGGTATACGGCTTCATTGAGCATAACGACATCTTAAGCCCGTCCGCCCGGATTGAGTACATCGGGCTTAATAAGAATTATTCCCCGCTTGCAAGGAATAAGGAAAACGGCAGCATGGTTCTGAACAGTTGGGCGGACTTCCCGGTCATTAAAGCAAACAAGCCTTATATGGTTCGGGCAGACGGCACACCGGATTACAGGCTCAAGGAAACGGACTACACCCAGAGGGAGGACGGCGGCTCTTCCGACGTTGCAAACAGCAGCTATAACGGCGGCGCTTTTTCCTGGCTTATGAAGATTTACAAGAACGAGGAAATGGTCGGCAACGACCGGATCGTGCGCTTTTCCCTTACCGCCCGCGACGGCTACGAGCCGGTGGGCTTCATTGACCCCAGCAATAACGAGCTGGGGGGCGTATGGCTGCCCATGTTCTACGGTTCCATTTTGGGAGCGGACGGAGCTACCCCGAAGATGGTAAGCCTTGCAAACTTGCAGCCGACCTATAACAACACCACGGACAAGGAAAAGACAGCTATTACCAATTTCAGCAGCCGGGCGGCGTTCCTGGGCGGGCCGATTGTGGAAACCATTATCGACCTTTTGATCATGTTCGCAAAAACAACGAACTTGCAGGAAGCCTATGGGTACGGAAACTGCAGCGGCTACGACGCCAGCCAGTCCCCGACCTACGGAGTAAAGCGGAACGCCGTAGTGGGCGGCGGGCAGTTCTACGGAACCGACGATAAGCTGAGCTTAAATAAGATTTTCCACAGCATAGTCCTGGGCAGCTACCAGCAGTGGATGCGCGACCCTTACGAAGTAGTTGTAAACGGGCGGGTGAAGGTAAGCAAAAATTACACCTACGATCCGACCGGGGCAAAGTATACGGATACAGGGATCACCGTACCGGATAACAAGACCTGGGACACGAACCACAACGCCCTGGACTACCCGGCCCATTTCAGAACCGTACCGGGATACGGCAGTATCCCGGCTTTAGGAATGGACGGAGGGAGCAGCGCGACCGGAGGCTGTGACGGGCTTTGGAGAAAAGACCCGAAGCAGACGTTTACGGGCGTCTGCCTACGGTTCGGTTATTGCAACTATGGGCTTACTTGCGGACCGCGGGCGCGGTATTGGGACGGCAGTGTCTCGTTTGCGACCTGGAACATCGGCGCCGCCGATCTTCTTTTACCACCTGTCGGCGTAGCCGTTTAGGGGGTCTGGGGGTGCGAAGCAATTCCCCCAGGAGATACCGGAGCTTTGAAGCAGCGTAAATTATAAGCAACAAAATATAAGGGGATAGGGGCGGCGTCACCTGGGGGCGTCTGCCTACGGTTCGGTAATTGCAACAATGGGCTTAATTGCGGACCACGGGCGCGGAATTGGAACAACAGTGTCACGAATGCGAACTGGAACATCGGCGCCGCCTTTTTTCTATTCATACGGTTCATTAACTTAAAGCCGCCCTTATTCCTACACCCCTGGGCGTTGAAATACGCCTTAACCGCCATTATTGGAAGGGTAAGTGGTAAATTAACTTGATACAGGGCGCACGGTAAAGCGGTCGCACCTGCCGTGCGTAGAGGATAGAAGAAAAAATATTCTTATAGGAGTATTGTTTATGCGGAAGAAGGAGCTGTGGCAGAAAGTAGAAAAAGCCGCAACGGAAAGAGGCGTTAAACAGTACAAATATTTGTATCGCCGTATGCTTGACGAAAACATAATAAGAAAAGCATACAAGAAGCTGCGGAAGGGCAAAACGAAGCGAATAGAGATACAGAAGATAGACGCCGATCTTGATAACGAAGTCGCCGCCATGCGGCGCATGATAGAGAATACGAAGCCGCCAGACGTTCCGGTGGAACACCCGGAGCTGGCATATAAGCCGAAAAAGCGCAAGCCGAAAATCATAAGGGAAAAGGGCAAAACCCGGAAGATATTTATGCCGGAGATACACGAGCAATGGCTGCACCATATAATCGTCCTTATTTTGGAGCCGATTATAACAGCCACGGCTTACCCATATTCCTGCGGCAGCTTCCCGAAGCGGGGCGCACATTACGGCAAGAAACGGCTTTTAAAAATTATCCAGGGCGGAAAGAATATCCGGAATTTTGCGAAGATTGACATCCGCCATTTTTACGACAGCATACGGCTGGACATTCTTATGCGGGAGCTTCGCATAAGAATAAAAGACGAGCTTTTTCTATACATTGTGGAGCTTTGCTTACAAGGCTTTAAGAAGGGAATACCGCTGGGCTTCTACATTTCCCAGTGGCTGGCAAATTATTTGTTGGAGCCGCTGGATCACTTCATAACGGACAAGCTGGGAATACCGAACCTTATCCGCTATATGGATGATATTGTTTTAGGACACGACAACAAAAAGAAGTTGCACCAGGCAATAGTAGAAATTAAGAAATTCATAGGGCGGAGGTTCCGGCTGAAGCTGAAGCGAAACTACCAGGTCTTTAAGTTCAACTACCAGAAGAAGAACGGGAAGGTCGTAGGGCGCGTTATTGATTTTATGGGCTTCCTTTTCTTCCGCAACCGGACAACGATGCGGAAAGCTATTATGCTTTCAGCCACCAGGCTGGCCAGCAAGCTACACGCAGCAAAGGAAGCCGGGAGGGGATATTTTAAGAAACACTTAGAGGCAATGTTAAGCTATATGGGCTGGTTCAGTTGTACGGACACTTACGACGCATACCAGGACTATATAAAGCCTTACATAAAAGTAAGACAGCTTAAGAAAATTATTTCAAAATTGACAAGGAGGGCAAACAGAAATGAAGCAGTGGACACAGGAACGAAGCGCAAGCCGGCCGGCAGAATTGCAGCTTGTGGCGCCTGATACTTTCATCCAGCGCCGGAACATTCAGCAGGAGGAACACGAAGCCACGGAGCAGGCGGCAGCCTATACGGACTTCGTATGCGAGAGCCGGGAGATCAGCGTCGGAGAGTACGAGATGCTTAAGAGCATAGAGGAAATCCGGACGGACGAGGCAGTAACGGCGGCTATTGACGAGTACACGATGCAGCTTATGGAAGGAGGGCTTTTATAATGGCTTCGATTTTAGTAAACAGCCTTAAGAGGCTTTACGCAGCGGGCAGGGTAACGAAGGAGCAGATCAGAGAGCGGGCGGAGAAGGGAACCATCACCGAAGCCGACTACCAGGAGATCACCGGGGAGGCATACGAGGATGAATAAAACCATTGACCCGCTTAAGGTAGTGGAGCAGCAGAACGCCATCATACGGATCCAGTCCGGAGTGATTGACGAGCTTTTCATACTTCTTATGCAGCACATAAGCGCAGACGAAGCGGGAAGCCTCCCATGTATTGCCAGAATCAACCAGGCGGCCGAAATCCGGGCAGGAATCGGCTTAGACTAATATTTCTACACTAAAAGGCAAAAAACCCAGGAAACGGCGCAGGACGCGCCGTGGAGGGGGCTTATTTTATTGCAGGAAGGAGGGCAGTGGAGATGTACATAGACGCACAGACCATCATAACAGCCGCCGCCGTATTAGGAGCCGGATCGGCATTATTAGGTGCGCTTTTCGCAGCTTACCGCTGGTACCAGAGGCAGAACAAGCAGGACGAGGACATAAAGGCCATGAAGGAAGAAATGTGCCTTTTAACCTACGGCGTTTTGGCTTGCCTCCAGGGACTTAAGGAGCAGGGCTGCAACGGCCCCGTGACGGCGGCCATTGACAAGATCGAAAAGCACATGAACCAGGAGGCGCACAAGTAACAGATAGGGCAACCGCGCCGGAGAGCTGGGAAGCCCCGGCGCAAAAAAAATAAACCTTAAAGGAGGACAACACAATGAAAAACATTAACTGGGTAAGAAAACTTACGAGCCGGAAACTTTGGACGGCGGTCGCTTCCTTCGTTTCCATGATGATCCTGGCAACGGGCGGAGCCGAGAACACGGCTACGCAGGTAACGGCGCTTATTATGGCCGGAGCTTCCGTGATTGCCTACATTATCGGGGAAGGATTGACCGACGCGGCGAACATTGAGGCAGAGGACCCGGAACAGACCGACGAGGAATAGGAGGCAGATTATGGGTATTGTTTGGGGAGGCGTAGAGCGTGAGCTTTACGCCTTTTTTAAGAGCAAGGGACTTTGTAACAACGGCATTTTCGGGCTGTTCGGCAACCTTTACGCAGAAAGCGGCATGAAGCCGGGCAATCTGCAGAACAGCAGCGAAAAGAAGCTGGGGCTTACGGACGAGGCATACACGGCAGCAGTAGACAGCGGAAACTATAAGAACTTCGTACATGACTCCGCCGGGTACGGTTTGGCGCAGTGGACATATTGGAGCCGGAAAGAGGCTATGCTTGCTTTCCACCAGGCGAAGGGCGCATCCATTGGCGACGCATTGACGCAGGCGGAATTTTTGTATAAGGAGCTTTCCGAGGGGTACAAGTCCGTGCTTTCCGTACTTAAAACAGCCGCCAGCATACGGGAGGCTTCGGATGCCGTACTGCTTCAATTTGAGCGGCCGGCAGACCAGAGCGAAGCCGTCCGGAAGAAACGGGCGGGCTACGGCCAGGAGTACGAAGCCCTTTACCAGAAAGAAGGAGGGAACGAAGGTATGACAGAGGCACAGGCAAGACAGAAGATCGTAGGCATTATGCAGGGCTGGATCGGGCTTAAGCGTTCCGACAGGAGCCACGCCCCGATCATTGACACATATAACGGCAATAAGCCGCTCCCCAGGGGCTACGCCGTAACCTATAACGACGCATACTGCGCCACCACGACCAGCGCAGCAGCGATCAAGGCAGGCTATACGGATATAATCCCGGTAGAGTGTTCCTGCTATTATTTGATTGAGAAAGCCAAGGCTATGGGTATTTGGCAGGAGAACGACGCATACATCCCAGCGCCGGGCGACGAAGTTCTTTACGACTGGGACGACGGGGCGAACTATGCCACCACGGACAACCGGGGAACACCGGAACACGTCGGCATGGTTGAGGCAGTAAGCGGAAGCACGATAAAGGTTATGGAGGGTAACATGAGCGGCGGAGTCGTAGGACGCAGGAACCTGCAGGTCAACGGCAGATATATCCGGGGCTTTATTTGCCCGAACTATGCCAGCAAGGCGACGGAGAAGGCTCCGGAGAAAAGCATAGACGAGATCGCCACGGAAGTCCTGGCAGGCAGATGGGGAAACAACCCGGAACGCAAGCAGAGGCTGGAGGCGGCCGGCTATAACTACGAAGCCGTCCAGGCAGCAGTAAACCAGAAAGCAAAAGGCGGAGCTTCCGCAAAGAAAAGCGTTGCTGCAGTAGCCCAGGAGGTACTGGCAGGCAAGTGGGGGAACAACCCGGCCAGAAAGAAAGCCCTGGAGGCGGCCGGCTACGATTACAACGCCGTCCAGGCGGAAGTAAACAGGCTTTGCCGGAAGTAGTCACATTTGCACAAAAAGAACAGCTGATAAAAGCAAGTTTTTTTGTGCGCCATGCTGAATAGACTGAATCGGGAAAGAGGCGTATAATTGTGCGCCAGAGGGGGTTATAAAGGGGGTAAAGCCCCAGCCCCAAAAGAGCGAGATAAGCCCCGCCGCCGTTTGGCAGTTGGGGCTTATTTTTTCATTCCAGATATGATGATTTTGTCGCCATCGAAAGAGGCTACGACGCTTCTGTTATTCAGATCCACGCCAAGGGCAGCCGCCCAGGGCTTCGGTATTGAGAGCTTGAAGCCAACGGAACCGGAGCCGCCTTTATTGGCGATTAAGTTTAGTTCCCTTGTTTCAATTCCTTCTGTTGTTTTCTTCATTTCCTACACTTCCTTTTTGCGACGTCGCAACGAATTTTATATAAAAGAGGCTTCCCGGCCGCCCTTCGGTATAGCCCGACGGGTAGAGCTTGCATAGCTCGGCTTCACATCACCTATTAACCTTTCTTCCACGCGCCAGGCGCGGATCCTGCGGAGGTTTACGAGTTGCACCGTTTCCCCGGACGGTTTTAAGATTTTCACATTAAAAATCAGTAAAACTTGTTAGACGACATTCAGGCCGGGAAACCTTGATTTATACATAGCACCCATCCCACAAGCTGGGGAGCTTGCTTTACTTCTACCCGCCGGGCTTTGGACCGGCCGTCGGTGGTTTAGTGCCAGGGCAGCAGCTACGCCGCCGCCCGTTCAATTTTGAATAACCAGTTTTCCTCGTCTTCGGTTACAAGCCCGAAGTAAGAATCCGTCCGGGTAAAGTTGTATTCGATACCGAAGAACTGCAGGAGAACCATTTTATATACTTCCCATTGAGCCTGGCACCAGTCGGCAACCTTGCGCTCGCGCTTGTATTCTTCGGTATAATATTCATTTACCCGGCAGGCATCCAGAGCCTTGTCCCAGGAGATAATACAGCACTTAAGCTCCGCCCCTACTTCCGTTTTTAAAAATTTTTCTTTATTCAGCTTCATAACTTGAATCCCCTTTCTTACCATTCATTAAGCGTTACCCGCTTCGCTTCGTGATTTATTTCTACCTTATAGCCGTTACCATTTTCGTCCCAGTACAGATCGCCAGTATTGAAGTTAAACCAATTTATATGGCTTTTTTCGTCTTTCAGATTTTTAGATACATCCGCCAGAGCTTCCGGGCTTCCTTCTACTTCGTAACCATATGCCAACATTTATTTTTACCGCCTTTCTTGCTTCCGTTTTTTCTTCGTTCTTCCCTTAAGGTGTCTGTATCTTAACTCTGAAAAGACGGTACGTCAAGCGCTTTTTGAAAGTTTTTTAACTTTTTTCTTGACGGTAGAAAAGCCCTATATTACGCTATTTTCCAGGAGAGCCAGCGCACGGAAAAGCTATACAACAAATACCAGCGTACTATAAAGAGTAAGCGGCTATTTGTTGTATAGAACAAAAGCCGCCCCTTCTTTAGCAGAAAGCCCAGTATATAGTTACATTTCCATTCAGTACAACGACTTTTTCTATAAGGCTATGCACCAGGGCATAAAGCCCATCACCGTCCCCAGCTTCAATAATACCAGATAGGGAAGCCAGAGCTGCCGCCGCTTCCCCTTTAGACATTTTCCCGGAGTCTTCCGCTTCGGCTTCTTCCAGGCACTTCTGCGCCGCCTTGCGTTCTTCCTTAAGAGCGGATAGGCGGTCTTGTATTTCTTCCAGCCCGACAATCCCCGTCTGATAGAGATTAAGAAGCCTTGTTATTTGTTTTTCCACGTTCCCCAACCGTTCCCGGAACGCCCCAAGGTCGGGCGGAGCTTCCCCGGCGTTTTCTTCGACCAGCGCATCCAGGGCAGCCGGATCCAGAGCGAGCTTTTTAATTTCTTCCAACACCAGGGCATCCAGATCGGACACGGTAAAGTGTTCCTTACGGTTGGAGCAGGAATCCGACTTGATCATCCGCTTACTACAGCGGCTTACAGAGTAGCATATATATTTGTTGACTTTAGAGGTCTTCCAGCCCCACTGGCGGATAGACATCCGGGCGCCGCAGTCCCCACAGAACAAAAGACCAGAGAGCAGCCCGTCCGAACCAGAGTAAGCCCGCTTATAGGCTTTTTTATTTTGGGATAAGCGGTCATTTACTTTTTGCCAGACTTCCGGGGAAACCAGCGCCTCATGCTTCCCGGAGTATTCCAGGTCATTCATAAAGACCCGGCCGGCATATACCGGATTACGGAGGACCCGGCCGCACTGATCGGCAGCAGAGCGACGATCCCGGTCAGCATATACGCCGTATTTCTTCTGGACGTAGTCGCCTATTTCCCCCAGGCTTCGTCCGGAGCTATAGAGCTTATACATATCCTTCACGACGCAGGAGGAAAACGGATCCACGACAAGCGACCGCTTACCATTTTCCTGCAGTTCGGACTTATAGCCGATAGGCGTTATGCCGGAGTAGTAGTTACCTTCCTTAAGCCCGGCTTGCTTACCCATCATTAAGCGGGCTTTTATATTTTCCCTTTCCATTTGAGCGAAAGCCGCCAGTATTCCAACGATACACCGCCCGAAGGGCGTAGCCGTATCAAAACTTTCCATGATTGAAACGAAGTTACAGCCGTTTTCTAAAAAGACATCTTCCAGAAGCACAAGGGTGTCTTTTTGCGACCGGGAAAGCCGGTCCAGTTTCCAGACAATAACCTTTTTCACACAGCCGCCCTGCACGTCCTTAATAACTTGATTGATACCAGGGCGGTCAAGCGTAGCCCCAGAGTACCCCGGATCGATATGGACAGCGTTTACAGTAAAGCCCATAGCGGAGCAGTAGGAGCGGAGCCGCGCCTCTTGTTCCCCGACGCTATAACCTTCCTCGGCTTGTTCAGTTGTAGATACCCGGATATATAGATCGGCTACGTTATCCAGGGAGAACGCAGCCGGAGCCGGGCTTATATTTCTTTTATCCATAGACACACCACCTTAAAAAGGGCGCAAAAATAGCCCTACCTTTTACTTGTGTTTTTTGGCGGGCTGATGTATAATTAAGTAGCTCGGAATGTTTATACATGGCAGCCAGCCAGCCCGCACCGCTTACACCAATAGGCGGCGCGGGCTTCCTTTTTATTCTTCAACAATTTCTTTTCGGCGGAGCTTTGTCGCCGCTTTCTTTGCCAGGTAAAACAGCTTTTTCCCTAAAAATACTACGAACTTCCAGAAGTAAATGCAGATCATACAGCAAGCCCAGACCATAGCGACGATAAGCCACCAAGTAAGATTTACAATAGCGGCAATAAAACCGCCGCCGCCTTTTTTAGCCGACATTACTTTTCTATAGCGGAAGTTTGTTCCAGGTATTCCAAGGCTTAAGCCGATACGCCCTTTAGAGTTTACGCCAACACGTGCGCCCTTGACGCCAGCACTTAACCCGGCGCTTTTCTTTCCGACGTTCAGCCGGACACCGCCGCCCAGGTTTTTAGATTTTCGATATTGCAATCCCATATTACAGCCCCTTTCTAAAATTCTATGTACGTTATTTTTCCTTCGGTTCGGTACTTGTACTTTTTGCTGTTTCTTACGCTTCCCTTTTTTGAGCCGCTGGCGCTTCCTTATAGGTCATTACAGCCATTTGCATGGTTTGAAGTATATACTTTTTGCCTTCGCTATTAAGACTTCGGAAGTCCTTTAGTAGCTTTTCTTCGTCCGGGTGCATTGCGTTATTTTTTTGCCCCAGTTCTTTCATACCATTAAGCCGCTCCAGGGAAACACACAGCCCCTTAGAGATTTTCATAGCAACCTCAAGGGCTACGGTTTTATTTTTCCTAGTTATTATACTGCGGAGCGTTGAGTCGGAAAGCCCGCAAGCCCTGGCCGCTTCGGGAATGCTTAACCCTTTTTCGCTTAGTATTTCTTGCAGTATAGAGTAAAAATCCATTATGCGCCTCCTTCCTTCCCTACTACGATAGCATAAAAAATCACGCATTGCAAGAAAAAAATTAGGAATGGGGCTTGACATTTCACGCATTGCACGATATTCTTTTATTGTACTTCACGCATTGCACGATTTTAGAAAAGGAGGGAAGCAAGCATGGCAAGAACAAATATAGCATTTGAAAACCTTCGGGCTGAGATGGCAAGGAACAATATAGCCATTAAGGACATGGCGGAGGCGGCAGGCGTTACCAGGGACACCATGAGCAACAAACTTTCAAGAAAAACGCCTATAAACCTTAACGAAGCCTTTTTAATTGTTACAAGATGCTTTCCAGGTTCGGACATTTGGGTGCTATTTAAAGAACTTGCAGACGACACCCAGACAAGCAAGGCATAAAGGAGGGCGCCGGATGATAAAACACATTTTAGCGGACGGGACGGAGCTTAAGAGCATAGAGGGGCGGACGATACCGCCCACCGGAAAAACCGAAGCCGTTTACAAATTGATTGCTGACTTTTTGACAAGCCAGAAGCCCAGCACGGCAGCAGAACCGCAGGCAAGCCGGGCGTGAGAGGGCAAAGAAGCCAGGTAGACAAGGAGGGATAAGATGGAATACCAGGACTTGAAAAGCGGGATAAGGAACCACTTAAATGACGCCGCCGAAGATTTCTTTATGGTCGGTTATTTCCTTCGGCAGATCAGCGAAAACGCACTTTTCACGGAGGACGGTTATAAAAGTATATGGGACTTCGCAAAAGGGGAGTACGGCTT
Organism: uncultured Lachnospiraceae bacterium; assembly: GCA_910577065.1. Taxonomy (GTDB): domain Bacteria; phylum Bacillota; class Clostridia; order Lachnospirales; family Lachnospiraceae; genus Roseburia_B. Next base: position 44,045 of record CAJTLD010000004.1, read on the forward strand.
AAGCACTTCCAGCGCAAGCCGTTTTATGGCAATTAACGCCCGCTTTTCCATTGACGGCGGCGAGCATATGGCGGAGAAGTACATCGGGATGGGCGTAAGCAAATTACAGGAAATGCTGGGGCTTCCCGACGAGGAGCTGGAGAAGGTAACGCAGGAAACCACGGTAAGGGAAATAAGGGCGCTGAAAAAGAAGCAGGAGGAACCGAAGTCTTTCTTCGGGCTTCCGAAAACAGTATACCCGGATGGATCCTTACTTTCCACAAAAGGATGCGGCGACGGGAAATACACTTGTTTCAGTTGCGCCCGCCCCTGCGGCATACGGCAGGAAGAACGCTACTGCAGAACCGCCCCACTGGGGAACCCATTTTCTTGCACCCAGATGAGCGAAGAAAAGCGGTTAGACATAGAGGCCGGGCTTTTCAGCGAGAAATGCCAGCACCTTCACCCGGAGCTTGCACCGATACGGGAAGGGGATAAGGAGCCGGCCCCCTGCTGCCTTAATTGCGAACATAAAACTTGCTTTTCCCGTTGCGACGTCGCAAAGAAAAAGGACGAGGACGAGCGGAAGAAAGAGCAGGCGGAGCTGCAGAAACGACAGAAGGAAGCCGAGGGCAAAAAGCCGGACATGATGGAAAAGGAAATAGAAAGCCTTTACGGCTGGCTGGGTATTAAGCCGGGGGACAAAATCACCGGAGCATGGCTGAAAGAACAGCACGGCAGATCATACCACGGCGGCGGCTACGGCGGAGATTACTTTAATTGTACGCCCCGCGGAGTAAAGACAGACCGAAGCAAGGAAATGACCTGGGCGGAGGCGGCGAAAGCCCTTAAGGAGATCCAGGAGAAAAAGAAGGGGCTGGCGGACCTTGCAGAACGCAACGCCGCATCACAGAAGTCGCTCCGGGAAGCACTTAAGGAAAAGGAGCAGCAACGCAAGGAAGAAAAGGCGGCAGCGAGGAAAGCAGCCAGGGAGGCGGCGAGGCAGACCACAGCAGAGCCGGAGGATCCGAACATCATAGATGCAGATTTTCGGGAAGTTGAGGACAGCGAGGAACCGAAGCCCATCACCGCCCAGGAGTCGGAGCAGGTACTCTGCGACACTTGCGAGCATGACGGAGAGTGTGCGGGCAAAAAGACCCACGAAAACGGCTGCATGGGCTACGAGGAAAAAGCCCAGGAGCCGGAAGCTGAAGCAGAACCGGATCCGGAGGAATACGGCCGGCTTGACGTTGCTTTACTTCTGGACAAGTACCGCCGGGACCTTAAAGCATACCGCGAGGCGTTCAGCAAAGAGGACTGCCCGCCGCCTATAATCCAGAAACAAAGGATTATTGCAGATGCCCTGGCCCTCTTACTTGAACAGCTTGACCGGGGAGGTGCGGAGGATTGACGATACGAGAACGGCGGAGGCGGAGAAGGAGGCGCAGGCTGATAAAAAGGCTTTCCGCCGCCGGGCTTATTCTTTTCGCGGTTGGCGCCGCTACGCTTGCCATACTCGCCGCCACGAACCGCCAGGAAGCCGCAGAGCCGCCCTTTTCCCTTTCGGTCGGAGAAATGCCCACCATAAGCCCGGAAGCCGCCACAGAGCCGACAGAAGCCCCACAGAGGGGGCGAGATTTAGGATGGAACGCAAGCGAAGAATATATAGCGGTACGGATGGCAATGGCGGAGGCGGAGGGCGAGGACACCGAAGGGAAAGCCCTTGTTATTCTGGTTATTTACAACCGGACAAAATCCGGAAAATTCCCGGACACCGTAAAAGGCGTCATTTCCCAGCGTAACGCCTTTACTTCCTACAGTAACGGAAGATACGAGGCAGTAAAGCCGGACGCAGACTGCTGGGCAGCCCTTGACTTGATACAAGAAACGGGCTGGGACGAAAGCCAGGGTGCGCTGTACTTTGAGCAGACACCGGAGGACGGGGAAAGCACCTGGCACAGCCGGAACCTTGAACGGCTTTTCATACATGGGAACCATACTTTTTATACAGAGAAGGAGGCGAAAGACCCTTGAAGATGGCAATGAAGGACGGGCAGATCCTTATAAAAGATGCCGATAACACACAATTCACGATTATAAAGAGCTGGAGCAAGATGAAGTGGAGCAGGGCGGAGCGGATGTTTTACGGGCCGGCAGAGATTGAGCTTTTAAATAAGCTGGCCGGGATTGTACGGCTTCCGGGACCCATTGAGGCGGAGCGGCAGCGGCTTAACGAGATCGCCCAGGCAGTAGACGCAGAACGCATGAAGCAGGACCCGGAGCCACTTTATAAGTACCCGGTAAAGTTTCCGCTTTTCAAGCACCAGACCAGGGCGGCAAACATGGCGCTTATAACCTTCGGTTTAGTTCCGCCGCCGGAGGATAAGGAGGGCGGCCATGGAAGCATTAAGCAGTAAAGAGCGCGAATTTGCAGCGGAAAATCACGGGCTTATATATTCTTTCTTGAATTACTACCGGCTTCCCGAAGCGGAACATTACGACATATGCGCCATAGCTTACCTGCAGGCGGTAAAAGAGTGGCACAGAAAGCCGGAGCTTCGGGACAAGTATAAGTTTTCAACGATTGCCTTTAAGAAGATGGAATCCGCGAAAATAAAGAAATACCACGCCGACCGGCTGAGGGACGCTTATATAATATTCAGCCTTAACGATCTTAACGCGGAGGGCAACGAGTACCTGGGACAGCTTGCAGACCAGCGCGACGTTATCCGGGAAATTGAAGCCAAGCAGAATATAAAGGACCTTTTAAGCGAGGTTATGCCAGCGCTTACGGAGAGGCAGAGAAAGCACCTTGTAAGGATGGCAGAGGGCGAAACGCCCATAGAGATTATGAGGGGTGGCGGGACTTCTATAACGGACTTTTGGAAAGACCGGAAGCGTATCCGCCAGGAAGTAGCCGCAGCAATAGGGCGCGAAGAACGCGGGGGGGTATTTGATACATGGACAAGCGGGCTGTTATTGAGCGGTTGGAGGACTTGCGGGAACATTGTAAAAGCATGATCGACAAGGACGATCCGGCCAGCATTTGGTGGGGCGATACAGAAGCCCTCGACGAAGCTATTAAGGCGTTGAGCCTTGATATAAATAAAAACGAAAAGGAAGGTATAAACAGAATGAGCAAAGTAAAAGTATTGATTGAACACGAGGACGGCCACAAGCAGGAGTTTAACGGCGATACGGTTATCTGCTTTACGGTAAGCAAGGCCGGGGAGTTTCTGAACGGGAAAGCTAAAATTATTGAGGCGCAGGCGTCATTTATTGGCAGAGAGATCCCGGACGTAATTTACGCGGAAACCGTAGGAAACCTTATCGCTTCTTTGATTGAGGAATCCGGCAAAAACGCAGTAAGTGCGAGTTTCAACCTTCACACGGTGGCGCAGATTTTGGAGGCGAAAAGCAAAAAGATCAGAAGCGGGCTTACGGAGCAGGAAAAGAAAGATGCCTTTAACCAGGCCATGGAAGAACTTTTAAAGGCCGCCGTATTTGGCAAGTAGGAGGAAAAAGGATGGTAAAGAGGCAGCAGGCCGCCGCCCAGGGTAAAGGCTTCGGGCTTTTATTCGAGATGGGCTGCGGAAAGACTTTAACAGCGATTGCAATCGCCGGGGCCGCCTACGAAAAGGGAGAAATTGAAAAGGTTTTAGTAGTTGCGCCGACTTCGGTCTGCAGTGTTTGGCCGAAGGAATTTAGCGACTACGCAAATTTCAAATACAAGGTAAACGTACTTCTGGGCGATAAGAAGAAACGCCTGCAGGAGTTGGAAGCCCTTAACAATTTCCCTTTTAAGGCGCTTAAGGTTGCGGTCATAAACTACGAAAGCACATGGCGCGAGGGATTGTTTGAGGCGCTTATTGATTGGAAGCCGGATATGGTTATAGCAGACGAGAGCCAGCGGATCAAGACGCCCGACGCGGAGCAGAGCAAAGCAATGCACCAGATCGGGGACATAGCGAAGTATAAACTTATTCTTTCCGGTACGCCGGTACAGAATGACGCTATAGACCTTTTCAGCCAGTACCGATTTTTAAACCCTAACATTTTCGGCTATAACTTCTACGCTTTCCGGGGGCGCTACGCCATTATGGGCGGCTTTAACCGAAAGCAGATTGTAGGCTATAAGGACTTAGATCAGCTTATCCAAAAGGAGCATAGCATAGCTTACCGGGTAACGAAGGCGGAAGCGCTCGACTTGCCGGAGCAGACATTTTTAACGCGGTATATTCAGCTTGCAGGGAAGGAGAAACAGCTTTACGACAAAATTAAAAAAGACAGCTTCGCGGAGCTGGAGAACGGCGGCATGATAACAGCCCCGACCGTACTTACAAAACTTCTACGGCTGCAGCAGTTTACCGGAGGTTTTATCCAGGCGGACGAAGGGACGAAGCCGGAGCTTGTCTTTAAGGGGAAGCTAAACGCCCTGGAGGATATTTTAGAGGATTACGTTATAGGCGAGGGAAAGAAGCTGGTTATTTTCTGCCGGTTCCGCCCTGAGATTGACTTAATACAAAAGCTGCTTGAAAAGAAAAAGATACAGTACCGCAGCATATACGGCGACATCAAGATCGACGACCGGGGGCCGATTGTAGCGGACTTCCAGAAGATACCGGAAATAAAAGTATTCCTTGCACAGATTGACACCGCAGGGCTGGGGATTACCTTAACGGCAGCCGACACTTGCGTCTATTACAGCGAAAACTTTAATTACGCAGCGTACAGCCAGAGCCTGGCCCGTATTCACAGAATAGGGCAGAGAAACATCTGTACATATATTCATTTAGTAGTTGAGAAAACCGTAGACGAGATTATTTTAAAAGCACTTTCCAAAAAAGAGGACCTGGCAAAAACCATAGTAGACGATTGGAGGCAGTATTTTTGATGGAGGCTATTAAAGTAACCCGGAACCTTGACGGCAAGGGGCGCTTAATTCTTCCGAGAGATTTTAGAGAGGCCGCAGGCTTCGCAGCAGATGAACCGGTGGAAGTAGCGCTTATGACCATTGAGGGGAAGCAAGCCTTTGTAATCACGAAAAAGGAGTTGAAAAGATGGCAAAACAGACCGAGCGAAAAGAAGAAATTGTA
>CAJTLD010000005.1:0-22319 GCA_910577065.1 uncultured Lachnospiraceae bacterium
AAATCTACACCTGCGATACGAGCCATTCGTCGTTGCACCTCCATAAAAATTCATTCGCTGTCCGGGCCGTTTCCCTCCCGGGCTCTTTACTCTGCGGCAAAACGCTTGTGCAGCTCCGGTTCCCCGGCCTGAAATGTTGTGCACAGCCCATTGCCTATCCATAACTTAAAATCAAAAGACGTCTGAACCGGATTCCGGTATGATAAATCCAAGTACAGACAACAGCAGCGCTTTTGCCCTGCAGTATTATGAACAGCGATAACAACCGTTCCTGGTGTTTCGCTGCAGCCGCACATAATAAACGCCGGCAGTTTTTCCTATCCCTGCCGCTGTTTGTGTTTTGGATTCTCACAGATAATCCGGATGCTTCCTTTTCGTTTAATCACCTTGCATTTTTCACACATAGGTTTCACTGATGATCTGACCTTCACTGCAAATCCTCCTTTTCTCTGCCTGCGCAGCGCGGCATGTGCTACGCCCTGCTGACACTCATTTTCTGCATGTACACTCTGGAAATGACATGGTTCACCTGTAAATTCCCAGAAACATACATATATCATTGTATCATAACGTCCCGGAAGAGTCAACTAAATTTTACTTATCCCTCCAGATAATGCGTCCTTTCGTCAAATCGTACGGCGACATCTCGATTGTCACTTTATCCCCAGGCAAAATCCGGATAAAGTTCATTCTCAGTTTGCCGCTGATATGCGCCAGGATCTGATGCCCGTTTTCCAGTTCCACCTGAAACATGGCGTTCGGCAGCTTCTCCACTACTTTTCCTTCTACTTCAATAACATCTGCTTTTGACATTTTCATAGCCTCCTACTTATTGATTGATCGTTCATATGCTTTGATTGCCCCGCGTACCGCATCGTCAGACAGCGGCCCGTTTTCGTTCAGCCGCAGTATAATATGTTCCGGGATATGCTTTACGGCCTGATAGTGTTTTTCATTCTTCTTTTTCGGGTTTGCCAAAGTATGCGCCTTACCGTCCACAAGATATGCAAAACGCCCTTCTTTTTTCCAGATCAGATAAATCTGATCCCTGTCATGGCCGGACAGGGACTTTGCCAATTCATAATTCATGCGTTCCCTCCCGGCGTCCAGATTCCCGCCGCAACCTCATCCTCGGTAATGGATAGGATTTCCGGCTTGCCCTTTGTAATCAGAACCGTATTCTCATAATGCGCCGAAAGCCTGCGATCGGCCGTAACAACGGTCCATCCGTTTTTCTTCCAGCCTACCCGGTATGTGCCTTCATTAATCATCGGTTCCACCGCCAGCGTCATTCCCGGACGAAGCCGGATACCTCTGGTAAATTTGCGAAAATTGGGCACTTCCGGGTCTTCGTGTAAATGGGAACCAATCCCATGCCCTACCAAATCCCGTACCACCCCATAACCGAAGCTTTTCGCATAATCATAAACGGCTGCCGAAATCTGATGCAGGTATCTGCCCGCGGCCGCATACCGCATCCCGGAAAAAAAGCTTTCCCTGGTACGCCGGATCAAGTTTCCGGCGTTTTTTGAAATTTCCCCTATTCCATGGGTTCTCGCCGCATCCGAATGGTATCCTTTATATATCACGCCAATGTCAAGGCTTACAATATCGCCTTCTTTTATCCTGCGCCTTTCTGACGGAATACCGTGCACTACTTCATCGTTTACCGAAACGCACACAGAGGCGGGATATCCCTGATAATTTTTAAAAGACGGGATACAGCCGTAACTTCGGATCATTTCTTCGCCTATGCGGTCAATCTCTAACGTAGTCATTCCCGGCTTTAATGCTTTCCCCAAATCCTGGTGTACTCTGCCAAGGATTTTACCGGCTGTCCTCATGCGTTCTATTTCTCTTGCAGATTTTATTGTGACCGGCATATAATCAGTCTCCTAAAATCCGGACAATGCCCGCAAATACGTCTTCCATCGGAAGCGTCCCGTCTACCGTTTTCAAAATCCCCTGCTCTTTGTAATAATCAATTAACGGCTGGGTCTGTTCATGGTAAACGGACAGGCGTTTCTTTACGGTTTCCGGTTTGTCGTCGTCGCGCAATACAACCGGGCTGCCGCATGCGTCGCAGATGCCCTCCTGTTTTGTGGGCACATTCACAATGTGATACGTTGCGCCGCAGTTTAAGCAGGCTCTCCTGCCTCCCATACGGTTTATAATATTTTCGTCCGGAACGTCCACATCTATGGCATAATCCATCTTCTGCCCCATATCCGCTAAAGCCCGGTCAAGCGTCTCGGCCTGTGCGATTGTCCGTGGAAAACCGTCTAACACAAAACCGTCCTTACAGTCGTCTTTTACAATCCGATCCGTCACCAGCGCAACGGTCAGTTCATCCGGCACCAGTAACCCCTGATCCATATACGTCTTCGCTTTTGCTCCCAGTTCCGTACCCTCTTTAATATTTGCCCGGAAGATATCGCCTGTGGAAATGTGCGGAATCCGGTATTTCCCTGCAATCTGCTTTGCCTGCGTGCCTTTGCCTGCGCCCGGCGCCCCCAGCATAATAATTTTCATTAGAATGTCCTCCTCTTAATTAAATACACGATTGGAGATACGGCAAAAGCCAGTATCTCCAAATCTATACCCCACAGCGTGCCGTACGCTGCTCAGGGTATATTAATCATTTAAGAACCCTTTGTAGTAACGCACTAACATCTGGGATTCAATCTGTTTAATTGTTTCGATTACAACACCTACGATAATGATAATGGATGTTCCGCCGAACGATATATTTGCATTAAATACACCGCTGAAGAAAATAGGCAAAAATGCAACAAATGCCAGGCCGACCGCCCCTATAAAAACAATATATGTCAATATTCTGTTTAAATACTCACTTGTTGGCTTTCCCGGACGGATGCCGGGGATAAAACCTCCCTGTTTCTTCATGTTATTTGCAATCTCAAGAGGATTGAACGTAATAGACGTATAAAAATATGCAAATGCAATGATCAGCGCAATATAAATCACCAGGCCAATCGAATAAACCGGCTCGCTTGGACTGCACCAGTTCGACTGGGAAAGCCCTTTTAAAATCTTGCTTCCAATCCCGTTTCCATTGCCCTTGCCCATAAGGGAGGCAACGATAACCGGCGTCTGCATCAGCGACTGTGCAAAAATAACAGGAATAACGCCTCCGGTATTAACCTTTAACGGGATATGGGTCGACTGCCCGCCAACCTGCTTCCTGCCCTGCAGCTTCCTGGAATACTGTACCGGAATTTTGCGTTCCGCATCCTGCAGTAAAATAACAAATACGACCATAGCCACAATAATTGCGAGAATAATCACTGCTGCAAGAACAGCTTTTGCCGGAACGCTCTGCCCTGCAATAAACTGCTGGTAAAGGGTGCTCAAATCTTCCGGCAGACGGGAAATAATGTTAATTACAAGTACAATGGAAATACCATTGCCAATTCCCTTTTCTGTAATCCGCTCACCCAGCCACATCAGGACCGCAGAACCCGCAGTCAATGTTACAACAACCGTAATTACGCTTAATGCATTGTAGTTTGTCAGATAACCGCTCCGGCCAAACCCGATCGCCATCGCAACCGACTCAATCAGGGCAAGCCCTACTGTCACGTAACGGGTAAATTCAGCAATCTTTTTTCTGCCCTCTTCGCCATCCTTCTGCATCTCCTCCAGCTTCGGAATTGCAATCGTCAGAAGCTGCATGATAATAGAAGACGTAATATATGGCGTGATATTCAACGCGAATATGGACATCTGCTCAAAAGATCCTCCCGTTACCGCATCGAAGAAACTAAAAGCATCGCTGCTCTGCGTTGCAAACCAGTTTGCAAATACATCCCGGTCAACGCCCGGAACCGGAAGCTGGCTTCCGATTCGTATGATTATCAGCATCAAAAAAGTAAACAGGATTCGATTCCGTATATCTTTTATCTTAAATGCATTACGGAGCGTCTTTAACATTAGATCACCTCTGCTTTTCCACGACAAGCTTTAATCTCTTTACGAAGAGCCATTACCTGCACTCTTCCGCCAAGGGGTTTTATCTCTGCTTTTCCACCAAGCGCTTCAATTTTTTCTTTTGCACTTGCACTAAATGCATCTACCTGGACGGTAAGCCGTTTTGTCAGCTCCCCTCCGCCAAGAATTTTTACGCCGTCCTTTGGATTACGGACAATTCCTTTTAAAATCAGTTCTTTTACCGTAATGACGCTGTCGTTGTCAAATACTTCCAGGGCCGACATGTTAATTCCCACAATATCTTTGGAATTGATACAGGTAAACCCTCTTTTTGGGATCCTTCTGTATAAAGGCATCTGCCCGCCTTCAAAACCCGGCCTTGGAGCTCCGGAACGGGCTTTCTGGCCCTTATGCCCCTTACCTGCGGTTTTTCCGTTTCCTGATCCATGTCCGCGTCCTCTTCTGAATTTATTATGCACAGAACCACGTGCAGGACTTAAATTTGATAAATCCATTCTGGCACCTCCTTATCTTTGTTCCTAGATTTCTTCTACTTTTACTAAATGCCGTACATTCTGGATCATTCCGCGAACGCACTTGTTATCCGGCATAGTAACGGTCTTGCCGATTTTGTTTAAGCCCAAAGCGACTACTGTCTTTTTGTTCTTTGGAACTGCGCCGATTGTAGACTTTACCAGTGTAATTTTTAACTTCTCTGCCATCTTAAATGCCCTCCTTATAGACCGCCGCCAAACGCGGCATTCCGTCTGACCTGCGTTCTTTTTTAACCCAGGATTTCTTCCACGGTTTTTCCGCGGAGCCTTGCTACTTCTTCCGGAGATTTTAACTGGCTTAAAGCATTGATTGTAGCAAGTACTACATTCTGCTTGTTATTGGAACCTAAGGACTTGGTACGGATATTGCTGATTCCGGCAAGTTCGCATACGCTACGCGCCGGGCCGCCTGCAATTACACCGGTACCTTCCGGTGCCCTTTTTAATAAAACAGATGCGCCAGTGTGTTTTCCTGAAATATCATGTGTAATACTTTTATTATCGTCCAGCTTCACTTCGATTAATTTCTTCATAGCATCTTCTTTTCCCTTGCGGATTGCTTCGGGAATTTCGGTTGCTTTACCCAGGCCAGCGCCGACATGGCCGTTGCCGTCCCCAACAACAACCAACGCTGTAAAACGGAAGTTACGTCCACCTTTAACAACTTTTGTTACACGTTTGATTGATACTACTTTTTCATTTAATTCCAATTGACCAGCATCAATAATTGTACGTCTCATGAATCCACTTCCTCCTTCTAAAACTCTAAACCTGCTTCGCGTGCCGCGTCGGCCAAAGCTTTTACTTTACCCTGGTAGATGTATCCGCCCCTGTCGTAAACAACCTGGGTAATACCCTTCTCTAACGCACGTTTGGCAACTACCGTACCAACGTATGACGCCGCTGCGATGTCATTGGTTTTTTCAAGCTCTGCTTTTACTTCCTGTTCCAAAGTAGAAGCTGCTACAATTGTATTGCCGACCGTATCATCGATTACCTGAGCGTACATATGATTGTTGCTTCGAAACACAGCCAGACGCGGCCGTTCTGCTGTACCGGCAAGACGATTGCGAAGTCTTCTATGCTTTTTTTGGCGAACTTCTGCCCTTGATTTCTTTCTTATCATTCTTTGTCCACTCCTTTACCTATTTCTTGCCAGTCTTACCAACTTTACGCCGGATAACTTCATCAGCATATTTAATACCTTTTCCTTTGTAGGGTTCCGGTCTTCTCTTATCCCTGATTTCCGCTGCGTACTGGCCCACCTTTTCTTTGTCAATGCCTTTGATGGTAATCTTATTTCCTTCCACTACGGATTCAAGCCCTTCCGGATCCACCATCTCTACCGGATGGGAATATCCCAGGTTTAAAGTTAATTTGTTTCCTGATTTTCCTGCCCTGTAACCTACGCCGTTTACTTCAAGCACTTTCGTGTAGCCCTCGGTTACGCCGACTACCATGTTGTTGACCAAAGTCCTGGTTAAACCATGCAGCGATTTCATTCTCTTTAAATCGTTCGGCCTCGATACGTTAATCTCGGCACCTTCTAATTTAATTTCCATCTCTGCCGGAAGCGTTCTTTCCAGAGTCCCTTTCGGACCTTTTACAGTCACATGATTATTTTCTGCAATATCCACAGTAACGCCTGCCGGAACTGCGATTGGCATTCTTCCTATTCGTGACATGCCCGTACCTCCTGTTTTTTAAATTATATTTATATGCCTTGCGAAGAAAGTTCTGTCCGCCAAACTGCTTTTATTACCAAACAAAGGCGAGAACTTCACCGCCGACTTCTAACTTCCTTGCCTGTCTGTCCGTTACAATCCCCTGGCTTGTGGAAAGGATTGCGATTCCCAATCCCCCGAGTACATACGGAATTTTATCTTTTCCGGCATATACGCGAAGCCCTGGTTTGGAGATTCTCTTAAGGCCGGAAATGATTTTTTCATTTTTATCCGCGCCATATTTTAACGTAACATGGATTGTTTTAAAATTATTCTCTTCAATGATGTCATATTTTGCAATATATCCCTCATCCACTAAGATGTCGGCAATTGCCACCTTCATCTTGGATGCGGGAATATCTACTGTATCATGTTTGGCAGTATTTGCATTACGGATTCTCGTAAGCATATCTGCGATTGGATCGCTCATTGTCATGATGAATTTTCCCTCCTTACCAGCTTGCTTTTTTCACGCCCGGAATCTGTCCTTTGTATGCCAGTTCACGGAAACATATCCTGCAGATACCGTATTTTCTCAAATATGCATGCGGACGTCCACAGATCCTGCAACGGTTATATTCTCTGGTAGAGAATTTTTGTTTCCGCTGCTGCTTTACCTTCATAGATGTTTTAGCCATTAAAATTCCCTCCTATTATTTTGCAAATGGCATTCCGAACTGAGTTAATAATTCGCGTCCCTCTTCATCGGTTTTTGCTGTAGTCACGACAATAACGTCCATACCTCTGATTTTATCAATCTTGTCATATTCAATTTCAGGGAAAATAAGCTGTTCCTTAATTCCTAACGCATAATTTCCTCTGCCGTCAAATGAATTTGGGTTGATGCCGCGGAAGTCGCGTACACGGGGCAGCGCAAGGTTAATAAGGCGATCGAAAAATTCATACATCTTTTCTCCCCTTAACGTAACCTTACAACCGATTGCCATGCCCTCCCTGAGCTTAAAGTTTGCAATGGAATGCTTTGCTTTGGTGATGACCGGCTTCTGTCCTGTGATAATTTCCATGTCTTTCGCCGCGGCCTCTAATGTCTTGGCATTTTCCTTTGCTTCGCCGACACCCATATTCAATACGATTTTTTCAAGCTTTGGAACCTGCATTACGTTTTTATATCCGAACTTTTTCATTAATGCGTCTACGATCTGATTCTGATACTGTTCTCTTAGTCTACTCACCTGTTTTGTCCTCCTCTCCGCGATTAATCTATAATATCACCAGTTGATTTGGCAAAACGGACTTTCTTATCTCCATCCATTTTAAAGCCCACGCGGGTAGGTTTTCCTTTGTGAAGATACATTACGTTTGACGCATCAATTGGCCCTTCCTGATGGACGATGCCGCCCTGCTGGTTTGCCATGCTCGGTTTTACATGTTTGGTAATCATGTTGATTCCTTCAACAAGAAGCCTGTTCTTTTTCCTGTCAACAGAAATAACCTTTCCTTCTTTGTCTTTATCTCTGCCGGTAATCACTCTTACCATATCGCCTTTTTTAATTTTACTTGTAGCCATTTCGCACCTCCTACAATACTTCCGGAGCCAGTGAAACAATCTTCATAAACTGTTTCTCACGAAGCTCCCTGGCTACTGGCCCAAAGATACGGGTTCCCCTTGGGGTTTTGTCTTCTTTGATAATGACAGCAGCGTTCTCATCGAATTTTATATAAGAACCATCTTTACGACGGGCGCCTTTTTTTGTACGGACAACCACAGCCTTAACGACGTCGCCTTTTTTAACAACGCCGCCTGGTGTTGCATCTTTGACCGTAGCGGTAATTATATCGCCGATATTCGCATACCTTCTGGTAGATCCGCCCATAACACGGATGCATAAAATCTCTTTTGCCCCGGTGTTATCAGCCACTCTCAGCCTGCTTTCCTGTTGTACCATGCTTGCAGCCTCCTCTTTCTGCCCTGCGGGCGCATTTTACATTATTTTGCTCTTTCTACGATCTCTACAAGCCTCCACCTTTTATCCTTAGATAAGGGCCTTGTTTCCATTACTTTAACCGTATCGCCTATTTTGCAGTCGTTTTTCTCGTCATGAGCCTTTAATTTATAAGTTTTCTTTACAATCTTCTTATAAAGAGGGTGCCTTACGTTATTCCTGACAGCAACAACGATTGTTTTATCCATCTTGTCGCTAACAACGACACCTGTACGTGTTTTCCTAAGATTTCTTTCTTCCACAGCCTTCGTTCTCCTTCCCGTCCTACTCTGCCGCGCCTGACTTCTCAGTGATAATTGTCTGAATCCTTGCAATATTTTTCCTTACTTCTTTAATTCTGCCGGTATTCGTCAACTGATTTGTGGCATTCTGGAACCTCAAATTGAAAAGCTCTTTTTTTGCTTCAACTAACTGTGCATTTAATTCTGCAACAGACTGTGATCTTAATTCTTCAATAAATTTACTCTTTTTCATTTGATTCACCGCCTTCTAAGTCTGCACGTGAAACTATTTTACATTTACAGGGCAATTTGTGCGTAGCAAGACGCAGCGCTTCCCTTGCAACATCTTCCGGTACGCCGGAAATTTCAAATAATACACGGCCTGGTTTCACTACGGCTACCCAGTACTCCAATGTTCCTTTTCCGGAACCCATACGGGTTTCTGCCGGTTTTGCAGTTACTGGTTTGTCCGGGAAAATCTTAATCCAGACTTTACCGCCACGTTTTACATGACGCGTCATTGCAATACGGGCTGCCTCAATCTGGTTTGACTTGATCCAGCATGGCTCCATTGCCACAATACCGTATTCCCCATATACTATTTTATTACCCCTGGAAGCTTTTCCGCGCATACTTCCGCGGAACTGCTTACGGCGTTTTACTCTTTTTGGCATTAACATAATTACTGAGCGCCCCCTTCCTTATTTGCCTTCTTAGGAAGAACTTCTCCTTTGTAGACCCAAACTTTTACGCCCACTTTTCCGTAAGTGGTGTCTGCTTCTGCAAATCCGTAGTCAATATCCGCACGCAGCGTCTGAAGCGGAATGGTGCCGTCGCTGTAGAACTCGGTACGCGCCATATCGGCTCCGCCAAGACGTCCGGAACAGGATGTCTTAATACCTTTTGCGCCTGCTTTTAAGCAGCGGCCCATACAGGATTTCATTGCACGCCGGAACGACACGCGGTTCTCAAGCTGCAGCGCAATGTTCTCGGCTACTAACTGGGCGTCTTTGTCCGGCCTCTTTACTTCTTTGATATCTACAACCAGTTTTTTATCGGTCAGTTTCTGTACTTCCGCTTTGATCTTCTCAATTTCCGCGCCGCCTTTTCCGATTACCACACCCGGTTTTGCAGTGTAAATAATCACTTTTACGCGTTCAGACGCACGTTCAATTTCAATCCTGGAAATGCCTGCTGCATATAATTTTTTCTTAAGAAATGTCCTGATATTGTAGTCTTCCACCAAGAAGTCTGCAAAATCCGCTTCCGCATACCACTTAGAGTCCCAGTCTTTAATAATCCCAACTCTTAAGCCATGAGGATTTACTTTCTGTCCCATGTTTGCCCTCCTTATTATTGCCCACGCAGTGCGGCATATGTTATGCCTTGCGGGTACTCCTTATTTCTCATCCAGCACAATTGTAATGTGGCTCATCTTCTTTTCAATACGGTAAGCCCTGCCCTGCGCCCTTGGTCTGATTCGCTTCATTGTCGGTCCTTTGTTTGCATAGCACTCTGCAACATAAAGGTTTTCTGCTTTTAATCCAACGTTATTCTCCGCATTTGCCACTGCAGATTTCAGCAGCTTTTCGATTACTTCAGAAGCGTATCTCGGGTTGTATGCCAAAATTGCAAGCGCTGTCGCAACATCCTTGCCGCGGATTGCATCTAACACAAAGCAAGCCTTCTGTACAGATACCCTTGCATATGATAATTTTGCGGAAGGCCTTGTATCTTTTTGCTGGTTTCTTTCTCTCTTTATCTGGGATCTATGTCCTTTTGCCATAAATAAAACCTCCTTTCAAATTATCTTACGCCTGATTTCTTCTCATCTTTTCCATGTCCCCTGTAAGTCCTGGTTGCCACGAACTCGCCGAGTTTGTGCCCTACCATATCTTCCGTCACATAAACCGGAACATGTTTTCTTCCATCATGAACTGCAAATGTATGTCCAACGAACGACGGGAAAATTGTAGAACGGCGGGACCAGGTCTTAATGACACTCTTGTCACCGGAAGCGTTCATTGCGTCAACTTTCTTTAATAAACTTTCGTCCGCAAATGGCCCTTTCTTTAATGAACGAGACATATTAACCCTCCTTATTTCAATGCCTTACCATCTCTTCTTCTTACGATAAGCTTGTTAGATTGTTTGTGTTTCTTCCTGGTCTTTAAGCCGAGCGCCGGTTTACCCCATGGCGTACATGGACCCGGACGTCCAATCGGAGCCCTTCCTTCACCACCGCCGTGCGGATGGTCGTTCGGGTTCATAACGGAACCGCGAACCGTAGGACGGATTCCCATGTGACGCTTACGGCCTGCTTTACCAATTTTCACAAGGTTGTGGTCTCCATTGCCGATTACGCCGACGGTTGCCCTGCAAAGAATCGGAACCATACGCATTTCCCCGGACGGAAGCCTGAGCGTTGCGTACTTTCCTTCTTTTGCCATAAGCTGCGCCGCATTTCCCGCAGAACGCGCTAACTGTCCGCCTTTTCCCGGATGCAGTTCCACGTTGTGCACCTGCGTACCAACCGGAATATCTTCGAGCGGCAGGCAGTTGCCGACTTTCACTTCTGCTTTGGGCCCGTTCATAACTTTCATGCCGTCCGTCAATCCCTGAGGCGCAAGGATATATGCCTTCTGACCGTCCTCATAACAGATAAGGGCGATATTTGCCGAACGGTTCGGATCGTATTCGATTCCGATTACCTTTGCCGGCATGCCGTCTTTTGTCCTCTTAAAATCAATAATTCTGTATTTTCTTCTGTTTCCGCCGCCGCGGTGCCTGACAGTAATTTTACCCTGGTTATTACGGCCCGAATTTTTCTTCAAAGAAACACATAACGACTTCTCAGGCGTTTTCTTAGTCACTTCAGAAAAATCTGAGCCTGTCATATGTCTTCTGGAAGGTGTATATGGGTTATATGTTTTAATTCCCATTGTGGTTCTCCTTTCTCATCACGCAAAGCTGCGTATAGTTTACGTTTCCAAATTCAGGAACTTCTTACAGCCCGCTGAAAATTTCGATTTCCGCGCTGTCCTCTGTCAGCTTAACCATCGCCTTTTTCCTCGCAGCGGTACGGCCGGTAACCATGCCGCGCCGTTTTGCCTTGCCCTGAATGTTCATCGTATTTACGCGGGCAACTTTCGTCCCTTCAAACATCCTCTCAACCGCTTCTTTGATCATGGTTTTGTTTGCGTCTGGATGAACATAAAACGTGTATTCTTTGTTTTCCATCAATTTCATGCTTTTCTCGGTAACAACCGGCTTGAGGATAACGTCGAAATATTGAATGTTTGCCATTATGCATACACCTCCTCAATCAATTCAACTGCAGCCTTTGTAATCACAAGGTTTTTATATTTCAAAACATCATATACGTTTAACGTAGAGGTAATTTCCTCTTTTTCGGTTTTGGGATTAAACGTTTTTCCGATAAAGCCTGTCTTTGTTTTGGGAATGTTGCGCGTGGAATAGTATACGTTCTGGTTTACGTCCTTTGTAACCACAAATGCGCCTTCTACGCCAAGCCCTTTCAACATGCCTGTTATCGTTTTGGTCTTAATCTGGTCTACTACAAGATCTTCCAGGATAAACAGTTTATTTTCCTGCAGCCTTGAGGTTAATGCAGATTTTAAAGCCGCCGCTTTTTCTTTTTTATTCAGCTTGAAGGAATAATCCCTGGGAGTCGGGGCAAATACAACGCCGCCGCCTTTCCACTGCGGAGCCCTGATAGAACCCTGCCTTGCGTGCCCGGTTCCCTTCTGGCGCCACGGTTTACGTCCGCCGCCGCTTACTTCCGAACGCGTCTTTGCTTTCTGTGTTCCCTGACGTTTATTCGCAAGATACTGAACCACTGACATATGCACCAGATGCTCATTGATCTTAGCGCCAAATACGGCATCGTTAAGTTCCATGGTTCCGACTTCATTGCCTTCCATATTATAAACAGATACTGTTGCCATCTGAGTGTTCCTCCTTTCCTGTAAACGCTAGTTTGCCTTTACTGATTCTTTGATTGTGATTAATGATTTCTTCGGTCCCGGCACCGAGCCTTTGATTAAAAGCAGGTTGTTCTCTGCATCCACACGGATAACTTCGAGATTCTGTACTGTCGCTTTCACATGGCCCATATGCCCGGGCATCCCTTTTCCTTTAAATACGCGGCTCGGGGAAGAACATGCACCGTTGGAACCCTGATGACGGTGGAACTTGGAACCATGCGTCATAGGCCCTCTGTGCTGGCCATGTCTTTTAATAGCGCCCTGGAAACCTTTACCTTTCGAAATCGCAGTCGCGTCAACTTTATCGCCTACGGCAAAAATGTCTGCTTTGATTTCGTCCGCCAGTTTATAATCGCCTGCATTTTCAAACTTAAATTCCCTGACATACCGTTTGCTTGAAACCCCTGCTTTGGCAAAATGCCCTTTTTCGGCTTTTGTTGCGCCGTGCCTGTGGTAGATTTCTTTCTTGCCATTTGCATCTTTCGTTACGATTCTGTCTTTTTTGTCAACAAAACCCACCTGCACTGCGTTGTACCCGTCATTTTCTTCTGTTTTAATCTGGGTTACATAACACGGGCCGGCCTGCAGTACCGTAACAGGTACCAGCACCCCATCGTCGCTAAAGATCTGGGTCATTCCGACTTTTGTGCCTAAAATAGCTTTTTTCATTCTTTTACCTCCTGTTTTCCTACAGCGGAACGCATTCTGCGTTCATCCTAGAACAGTCAATATAAGTGGATGCCAGGCATAACTTCTATATTAAACTATCGAGGATTTTTCTTTTCATAAATTGTGTTGCTGATCATTTTGTGACTAAGTTTTTGGCAGATCACTTTGTTTTCATCTTGATATCAATGTATACGCCGGCCGGCATTTCCAGACGGGACAGTGCGTCCACCGTCTTCTGGGTCGGTGTTATGATATCGATCAGTCTCTTGTGCGTCCTCTGCTCGAACTGCTCCCTGGAATCTTTGTACTTGTGAACCGCACGCAGAATGGTAATTACTTCCTTCTTCGTCGGAAGTGGTACCGGGCCGCTCACCTGTGCCCCGTTTTTCTTTACAGTTTCGATGATTTTCTTTGCAGATGCATCAACAAGTTCGTGATCATATGCTTTTAATGTGATCCTCATTACCTGACTTGCCATAAAAAAAGTCGCCTCCTTTTCGCACTTTACTTCAGTACGACAAGCGGTGACTGTACACTTTACCGGGCGTGTCATATGTTTTTACCCGGATTTTCTGCTCTCTTAGCAGATCTTATGTGATACAGTGACTTGTCGCCAGTTTCCTAACTTGACATTCGCTCCACGGAAAACCTGCAATGCCTTTCGGCAGGGCAGCAACCTCACGTTTCATCGCTATCATGCCACAGCTTTTACAGTATACCGGATTCTTCTTGAAATTGCAAGTATTTTTTTATTTTTCTTTGATTAAAGTCTTATGGACAGTATGGAGGACCACAGAAAGCGCATCTGCTTCTATCTGTCCGGGCGCGCTTGCATTTTTTACCACGCCAAAGGTAACTGCCGAGCCGAATGCTTCTCCGCACAGGCGGCTGACGGAACCCATTTCTGCCATTGCAATTCCGATAATCGGCCGGGACGCATATTTTGTGTTCATTTCCTCCACGGCCGCAAGCAATGTTATGACGTCTTTTCTCATCTGCGGCAGGACCGCAATTTTAAGGATGTCCGCGTTTAACTCCTGCATCTCAAACATCTTCTGTATCAGTCCCGATTTTGAAGGCATGTCTTTTAATATATGGTTCGATATTATCACTTTAAGCCCTGCGTTATGCGCCGCCGCAACCAGTTTTTTCACGCGATCCTTTCCAAACATCAATTCTATGTCAACCAAATCTGCGCAGCCTGCCTGAACTACTTCCTCAAGCAAAGCAGTATGCGCTTCCGGCTCCAATCGGCTTTTGCCGCCTTCAGAAGCTGTACGGAATGTAAACAAAAGCGGCAGATCGTTTAATTCTGTCCGAAGCATCTTAAGAACTTCTTTTACCTGCTCCATATCGGACACACCCGCAAAGCAGTCTGCGCGCCATTCCACAAAATCGGCAGACGTACCGGAAAGCGCCTGCGCTTCTTCCAAAATCTGTTCTTTCGATTCCCCTACAAGCGGCACACATATTTTGGGTATTCCTTCCCCGATTGTCAGATTTCTCACTTTTACAGGTTTCACTGTCATACTCCATCCTCCGTTCTCTGTCTTTTTTCGATATCCCTTCGTTCTCTGAGGGTAATGAAGGGGATTTAGACCCTAAATCCCCAGTACCTCCTTCATATGCGCAATGGGCATTTCTTTTCCCGTCCAAAGTTCAAACGACGCCGCCCCCTGGAACATAAGCATCCCCATTCCGTTCATTGTTTTGCATCCGGCCTCTTTCGCCATGCTTAACAGCTTTGTCTCTGCCGGAGCGTAGATGATATCCGCTACAATCAACTCCGGTCTAAAAAATGACGCGTCCGGAATATACGTCTGCCCTTCCATCGGTTTCATGCCGACGCCGGTAGCATTTGTAAACAGATACGAATCCGCCATTTCTGACTTCAATTTATCCAGATCGGCCAAATCATACAGCGTCACTTTACAATCCGTCTTATCGTTGATTTTCTTTACCATGGCCTCGGCCTTGTCCCAGAATTTATCCCGGATATTAAACACGGAAATTTCTGCCACGCCGTCCAGCGCCGCCTGTACCTGGATTGCAGAAGCCGCCCCGCCGGAACCTACCATCGTCATCTTTTTGCCGATAACGTCAATCCTATTATCGTTTAACGCCCTCATAAAACCCGTCCCATCCGTAATATGCCCGGTCAGCACGCCGTTTTCGTTTACAATTGTATTGACTGCGCCGCAAAGTTCAGCTGCAAGCGAAAGCTTGTCCATATATTTGCATACCTGTATTTTATTGGGCATGGAAATATTTGCGCCAACCATTTTGAGCGCGCGAAGCCCTTTTATTGCGTCCTCAAGCGTATCGTTGTCCACCTCAAACGCCAGGTATGCATAATCCAGCCCCAGCCAGGCAAACGCCTCATTGTGCATTGCCGGCGATCCGGAGTGCCGGATTGGATATGCAAACAATCCTATCAATTCCGTATGTCCCGTAATTCGTTCTGCCATTTTAATCTCCTTCTTTCCTTATATTATATCCGCATTTCCAAAATCTTTTTTACAAGCTCCGTACAAATCTCACGCACCGTCCTGCCGTCTGCCGAAACCGTTATATCTGCCGCCGCTTCGTATTTTTCCCGCCGCTGTTCCATCAGTCCCGAAATATAGGAGACGTCTTTATGCCCCTCTAAAAGCGGGCGGTCATGGCTATTCCTCACCCGCTCTAATATTGTTTGCGGCGAAGCGCGCAACAGGACCACTAGGCCGTTTTTCTTCATTTTTATAACATTCTCCTCCCGCATCGGGACGCCGCCGCCGCAGGAAACCACTACGCCCCGCTTCTCGCTCAGTTCATCCAGAAGCTTTGTTTCAAGGCCACGGAAATATGCTTCCCCATGCTGTGCAAAAATATCGGGGATACTTTTGCCTTCACGCTTTGCTATCAGCTGATCCATCTCGATTGCTTCTATAGAGAATACCTCGCTTAAACAGGCGGATACTGTGGATTTGCCGCTGCCCATAAATCCGATTAAAAATATATTGCCCAAAAGACCGCCGGCTTTTTGCCCGGAAATCTCCGACTGCAATTGACCTAATTCATCCATGTATCATTGCTCCTTTTACACTTTATCGATTTAAATAACGAAATTATTATAACAAATTAATTGCAAAAATGCAACATTTATCAAAAAAGTTTGTGACTTTGTCACTGAACGCAGCGAACTCTTCCTATATACTAAAGAAGACCAAACAAAAACAGGAGGAAATTCGACTATGCCAAAAAGAAAAGCCGCCGTCAATAAAAAAGAATGCGTATCTTGCGGATGCTGCGTTAAAGTTTGTCCGAAAGGAGCCATTACCGTTCCAACGGGCATATACGCCGAAATTAACCCGGCGCTTTGCGTCGGATGCGGGCTATGCGCCAGAGAATGCCCCGCAAGCATAATTACACTGGAGGTGGTAAACACATGAAACAGACAAAGAAATGGTATGACTTCCTTTGGATCTTTTCCCTGGCTTACTTAATTTTGGGATTTTTCAATATCTTGTTTGCTTGGCTCGGGCTTATCTGCTTTTTCCTGCCGCTTGGCATTTCTGTGCTGAACGGAAATAAAGCCTACTGCAATAAATACTGCGGCAGAGGGCAGTTATTTTCCTTAGTCGGGGGCAGATTCGGGTTATCCCGAAAAAAAGACATTCCAAAATGGATGCGTTCCGGATATTTTCGATATGGTTTTTTGATCTTTTTCTTTATCATGTTTTTTCAGATGCTTTTTGTCACCGGCATGGTATTTGCAGGCGCAAAAGACCTTCGGACAGCGGTAACGCTGCTCTGGACGTTTCGGGTTCCCTGGCGCTTTGCTTATCACGGCACGTTATGTTCAGCCGGGGTGGCGCAGTTTGCATTCGGATTTTACAGCGTAATGCTTACCTCCACAATTTTAGGTTTTATCACCATGATTTTATTTAAACCCCGTTCCTGGTGCGTTTACTGCCCGATGGGAACCATGACGCAGCTGATTTGCAAAGCAAAACACGCAGCCTCTTCACAGAAAATATAATTTCAATTCAGAAAGGAAGGAAACGATTATGTCCGTACTTAAAATCAACAAAAATAATTTTAAAGGAAGGAAACGATTATGTCCGTACTTAAAATCAACAAAAATAATTTTGAATC
Organism: uncultured Lachnospiraceae bacterium; assembly: GCA_910577065.1. Taxonomy (GTDB): domain Bacteria; phylum Bacillota; class Clostridia; order Lachnospirales; family Lachnospiraceae; genus Roseburia_B. The sequence goes on from CAJTLD010000005.1 coordinate 17,228, forward strand.
TGTAACAACAAGTGAAAAACCCGTTCTTCTCGACTTTTACGCCGATTGGTGCGGCCCCTGCCGTATGGTTTCTCCCCTGGTAGACGAAATTGCAGAGGAAAACCCGCAATATCTGGTAGGCAAGATCAATGTAGACAGCGAACCCGAACTGGCGCAGGCATTCGGCGTGATGAGTATCCCTATGCTTGCCGTAATGAAAGGCGGCAAGGTTGTAAACCAGTCGGTCGGCGCAAAACCAAAAACAGAAATCCTTGCCATGCTTAAGTAGCTACTTTAAAGGGACAGTTCGCGGAGGCGTTTTCTATCGAGTATTTTGATCCCGCCCCGGGAAACCGCTACGATCCCTTCCCCTGCAAAATATTTCAGCATACGCGACACCACCTCGCGGGCAGATCCCATATATCGGGCAATCTGTCCGTGAGTCAGCGTTATCGTATCAGAATTTATCCGCGCCGATTCATCCGACAAAAAAATAGCAAGCCGTTTGTCCATGCTCATAAACAAAATCTGCTGCATCACCCACATCACATCGGAAAACCGGCTGACCGCCGTTTCAAGGGAGAATATCTTTACTTGCGGGCAGTGCTCTGAAACCGCTGCAAATGCAGGCCCGCCAATCACATAACATTCGCTGTCCTCCTCGGCGTCCAACAGTACGTCAAACGTAATGGCCGAAAGCACGCAGGAAGCCGACAGCATACACATATCGCCTTTGTACAGGCGGTAAAGCGTAATTTCTTTGCCTTCTTCGGACATCATCGAAAGCCTTAAACAACCCGAACGGACAAAAATAACGCCGGAGCAGTCGTTACCGTCATGGATATTCATCCCCTTTTTGTATGACGCCGTATAAGAATGCCGAAGCAGGCATTCCCGGTCGCCGTCCGTGATTTGCTCCCAGAAAGGCAGCGCTTCTCTGTAAAATTCCTCAAACATAACGCATTCTCCTCAAAATTCTCATAAGCTAATATCAGCAAATATCTTTTTTAGTATATTTCCAAAATGCAGCGCAGATGCTTACCACTGCAAACAGCGTCCCGACGGCCGCATATTTGCCCTCTATCGTTCCTGTTCTGATAATCTCTGCACCTTCCGTATACCCAAACGGCGTAATATACTTTAAAAACCGCACTTTTTCGGTCAGATTTGCAATAATATTCAAAAAATAAAAGACAGCCGCTATCCCAAGCCCCAGGCCCGTCCCGCCCCTGTGCAAAAATGCGGACAGTCCAAAACAAATAGAAGCTACTTCTACCTGCATAATAAAATAAGCCAAAAACAAAAGCGCCATTTTTTCCCAATCGGGCGACTCGCCAATGACGGCAACGCACCCCACCGTTACGCATACGTTGATCAGGTTCAGAAAAAACACCTGCACAAACACAGCGCACAGCTTTTGCGCAACAACCCCGCTTCTTTTGACCGGGTGCGCCAGTAAAAATTCCACCGTATGATCCTTTTCTTCCTTAGATAACACACCTATCCCGGTAAGAGCCGCAAATAACGCGCCGCCAAGCCCCAGCACATTCCCGCATTCCACACAAAAAAAACCGATAAACTCCCCAAAATTCAGCTTATCCATCCCAAATGCCTGCGAAAAACCGCCCATTTGGGAAAACGTTTCGCTAATCTGCCCCATCTGCCCTTCCATTTCCGGATATATCAATACGCAAACTGCCAGCAAAAAAGCAATTGCGAACGACCAAATGCACAAAGACAGCTTTCCCGTTTTTAATTCATGTTTCCATATGGCCATCATAATACATCCCTTCTTTCCCCGTAATAATGCATAAAAACTTCTTCCATATCCGGCTCCGCAACCGTAACGTCCGTAAGTTCCATCTCCGAAAGCGCTTTTAAAAGACGCCCCGGCGTTCCGCTGTAGAGAAAGCTGACGGTTCCGCTTCCTTCTTTTATATCCTTTATCCCATCCAGCGCAGGAGGTTTTGTCACACCGCATAACGTCACCCGCTTCGCCCCGGTATGTCCTAAGCGTTCCACACGATCCGCTGCAAGCAGCCTGCCCTCGCGGATAATTGCCGCGTGGCTGCAATACCGCTGCACTTCCGAAAGCACATGTGACGACAAAAACACAGTCGCGCCTTCCTGGTTCCGTTCTTTTAATATCGTATAAAATTCCCGCTGCATCAGCGGATCCAAACCGCTTGTCGGTTCGTCAAGCACGTACAGGCGCGGCTTATGCTGCAGAGCGCAGACAATTCCAACTTTTTTGCGGTTTCCAAAGGACAATTCGTCGATTTTCCGCGAAACGTCCAGTTCTAACCGTTCGCACAACAGCGCGGCTTCCTTCCTGCAGTCCTGTTTTCTCAAATCGGCCGAAAAACGCAGAATATCGCGCACTTTAAGCCCCCCGTAAAACATCGTTTCCGAAGGCAGATAGCCGATTCCGGAAAGAATCTGCGTTTTTTCTTTTACGATATCCATCCCGAATATTTGCGCCTGCCCGCCGGACGGGGACAAAAATCCCAAAAGCGTACGGATTGTTGTACTTTTACCCGCCCCATTCGGCCCGATAAATCCGTAAAAATCTCCTTCTTTCACACACAAGTTTAATTCTGTAATACCGCGGCGCCTGCCGTAATTTTTTGTCAGCCGTTTTGTTTCAATTGCTTCCATTTCAAATTCCCCTCCCCATTGTCCGCCCGATGCGTTCCAAATATCTTTCCATATCTTATTATATTTGTATTCAGAAGGAAAAGCAACGGCAGCATTGTGCCGTACCGACAACAATTTCACGGTTTTTTTCACGAAAACCTTTATAAAATTAGCAAAAATGCCGAAATAAACTATAATATATTTACACGGATGTAACACGAACGGGAGGGAACCACATGAAAATCAACAACACTGATAAAAGATATTCCGATTTGGAACGCCAAAACACGAATTTGCATATGGACTCGAAAGGCAAAGAAGTACAAAACCAAATTACGGAAGCCAAAAACCGCTTAAAAGAACTGGCCGCCAGCAACGGGCTCAATGAAGAGGAAAAAGAAAAGAAACGGCAGCAAATTCAGAAAAAACTGACCGAATTAAATAAAGAACTCCGCAAACGCCAGATCGAACTTCAGCGCAGCCAGCAGGAACAGAAAAAAAACTCCGTTCCCGCAGAGAACGAAGATAAAACGGGTTCGAACGCCAAGCCAGCCGACCCAAAAACCGAAACCAGAAAACCCCCGCAGACCGGGACAAAGGCGCTGATTGCCGCAGAATCCGCCATAAACCATGCAGGTACGCACAAAAAATTAGCCGCAGAGCTCAAAAGCAAAGTCCGTATCCTGCAGGGAGAAATCGAACAAGACGAAGCCCGCGGCAAAGACGCCAGTTCCAAACTCAAAGAACTGGAAAAACTCGAAAAAAAAGCGGCCAAATTAAACGGCGCCGGATTCAATTTTCTGGCGGACGCCTCAAAAGAGCTTCGTGAAGCTGCAGAGAAAGAACGAAATCCCGGCAAAAAAAACCGGAATACGCAATCCGACGGATTTGTGCGTCCTCTCAAAACACCATTCCGTTCCGCGCCGAAAGCCAAAACCGATATTTATATCAAGCAAAACCTGTTTTCTAATGTAGATTTCCATTTTTAAACAAATTTTTTTACAGGACAATAACGCACGTTTTATACAATCCGGAAATCTGCCGTTGTAAAAAAGACTTCCGGCGATATAATATATAATAAAAGTTAGAAAATCCGGTGCAGATTACATGGGCGGGACTGTAATGAAAACGAAATCCGGAATGAAAGGAACAAACATGCCCAAAAACACCCCCGATTATGACAACGTCTTTAAGACCATGAAATGCAAACACAAGCCAAAAACCACTTCTATAACCTTTTCTTTTCCGGACGGGCAGACAGTAGACTACAACGCCGACAACATTATTCTGGAAACCTTTACAAAAGAATACATTGTTAAGAAGCGGCTGTTCCCTTACATTCCATTTTACATTGCACGGTACGAAAAGGATATCGTATCCGGGTGCAATATAGATCATGCGGTTTCGGATCTGGTTTTTTTCCGGGATGAAATGATCCGGCTTCATCAGGAAAATGAATTGACGGATTCTGAACTTATTGATCTGATGGGGTTTGTCAATACTATTATTACACATATTACCAATGGGAACCAACACGAAGAAAGGCTGGTGAATATTATGGGCGGAACTGTAATCGAAACAGAATCAGAAAAATTAATACAGCTTGGCATCAGCCAGGGCATTAGCCAGGGCCGGGCACAGATAATTGTGGAAATCGGACGCGAGGATGGCTTGGACAACGATGCAATCCTCAAACGCCTTCAGGAAAAAGCCGGGCTTTCTTTTGAAAACGCTCTCGCATTCCTCAAACAGTACGGGCAGTAAACCGTACGGCCCGCTCTTTTGGCCAAAGGAAGCAAGTTAAAACCATTTCCAACCAGATTAAGAAAATGGGCTGTCATTTCCCGACAGCCCATTTTTAGTCCATATTTATCAATCTTCTGTTTCCTGGCGCGAACCCGCCAGATTCAATATCACTCCCAACGCGACAATACACGCGGCCGCTATCTTCCCATAGAAAGACGTCAGCGCCGTAAGGGCTTTCCCGACATAAGGAATAATTAATACCACTCTGCCAATAAAATTATCATATGGTACCGGCATGGTATCTTCTTTTTCATTCGCGTCCCCTTTTGTAATAAAAGTACCGGATACAATATTATTCTTTATTACACGATGCGTAATAATACCCGAATCCTCTAAGGAACTGAAAAATGCAATAATATCCTGTTCTCCGATTTCCTCGGGCGCCTCCTTATGGACATAAATCAGGCTTCCTACCGGCATTTGGGGTTCCATGCTGCCGCTTAGCACATGATACATATAATATCCGAATATTCCCGGCAGAACCAGAAGGGAACACAGGGCAATGACAATTAATATCATTCCCGTCCCTGTAATACTGCAGATCTTAGCAAAGGCGCTTTTCTTTTTTTTATTCTTTTTCGCCATATCTTATTTACCGCTTCCGGTTGGCCTGCCGTTCCCGTTTTGATTTTTTACAGTTATAGCCTTATGCTTTTTTTTCAGGTAAATA
>CAJTLD010000005.1:22329-48483 GCA_910577065.1 uncultured Lachnospiraceae bacterium
GATTAACGTAAAGGCTGCCGCTGCGCCGATTCCGAGATAAATCGGAAGATTCCCTACAATAGTAGGCTGTTCTTTTTTAATATTTGCAAGCGGTATTTCGCCGTCGTCCAGGTCTTCTAACATCTGCTGATCCAGAGGAACTTCATCATCCGGCAGCGCCTGGGCATTGCCTCCCATCGGAACTTCATCATCCGGCAGAGCTACCCCCTGGTCTGCATCCGCTGCTCCGGCGTCAGCAGGCGGAGCCGCGTCTGCCGTTCCTCCCGCCGTTTCGCCTGTCGTCCCGGCAGCCGGAGCCGCACCGGAAGGAGACTGCGGGGCTGCAGGAGCCGGAGCGGGCGCTGTGGGCGCAGGAGCCGTAATCTGCGTATACCGGAACGTAAATACATTTTCCGAAGCATTCTGGGAAAGTGTTTTTACCATATTTAATGCCTGGGGCTGGTATCCGGCGATATAACGCGAGGATACATACTGCCTTTCGCCTATGTTACCATAATACGTATCGCTTTTCATCAGCGTTGTTCCGTTTACATCTACATAATTCACCGTATATTCCACCATTTCGCCGCTGACGCCATACGCTACGACATAATCTCTGTCGCATGCCACATGAAAAGTCGGGGCTTCCGCTTCGGAATTATCCCGTCCGGAACGACGGACTCCTTTTACATAATATCTTTCGTCTGTCGGATCCGCCGCATCCTGCGGCCTGATATAGACTGTATCGCCGTATTTCAGGCCGCTTACTTCGATGTGGTCTTTTTTAGAAGACACCGCTGCAGAGTCAGAACTGACTTCAATGCCTTCTTTTGTAAGCTTACCCTGGTTGCCTGCGTAGAGCCTTACCGTATACGTATATTCCTGCTCCGCCGCATAGGCCGCCTGGGTGTTTACCATCATTATAACAGAAAAAATCAGAAGGCTTACACGTATAAATTTCCAGAATTTCATGCTGCTATCTCCTCCTTCTGCCTGTTTCAAGTGACAAAGCTTCTTCCTGTTCGCGCCGGAAACGAATGATCACAACGATAAAAAGCACCAGCCCTGACACAAACATCAGCGCAACATACAGCATAATCTGTGTTTCATCCCCGGTTTTTACAACGTCCCGCCTGCCGCCGGACGTATCCGGATTCTGCCCGGGCTGCTGGCCTGGCGTCTGCGTGCCGGCCTGCACTAACTCCGTTGCAAAATCCATCTGCAGCCTTGCAAGCGTATTCTGATAATCATTCACCAGAGTTTCACCGTCTAAGGCTACTTTCAGCATCACTTTTCCCGACGCGCCGTCCCCAAGGCGTTCCAGATAAAAATAATCGTCCAGGGTTTTGGTCGCGCCGTGAAGCCCCACTCCGTTAATTTTTCCGTCGCCGCCGAACTTTTCGCTGGAATAAAGCGTTGTGACCTCTCCTTTTGTATCCGTATAAGTCAAAAGATAATCATATGCGCCGCCCGCCGCATCCCCGGCGTCCTCGAGCGCCTCGAGCACCTGGTTTTTCATATACCAGTCTGCCGTGCCGTTAAACGTATTTTTAATCGTAACCGTCAGTTCCACGGAGTCTCCCGGCTGCATAGAGTTGGCTTCGTCGCTCATATCGGCAGACGAAAAATTGCTTTCCATCTTTTTGCCGTCGAACGATACCTGCCATCCAGACGCCCCTTTCCTGTCTTCCGCCATCGCTGTAATATGAGATGTAAGGGTGGAAACCAGAGCCGCAGCCAGACAAAATACAATTATTTTTTTCTTCATTATCCTGCTCCCCCTTTACAAAATCCCAAGATCGGACGCGTCCACGCCCCATGCGCTTTTGATTGCATCCTGCGCGTTGTGCGTCTGCACTGCGTCTACTTCTACGTCTACATGAAACTCTACGCCATCGTATTTATAAGTGGTGGTAATGGCGCTTCCGTTTGTTTCCACTTTTGCTTCGGCAGCCACTTTCCCGTCCACCCGTATTGTATCCGCAAAAGCTTCTGTTTCTTTTCCGGATCGCAGGATCCCCTTGTAAAACAACTCCATGCATTCTGCCGTTTCATTCGGGTTCTTTATCCAGCGGCCCGTATTTACCAGATTTAAATCAATCAAATCCGGCGAAAGAACGGTTACTTTTTTTCCGTCCTTCATCCAGTATCTGTATATACGCACTCTGACATATTCGTCAATAGTCCCGCTGTTTTTCACCGTCAGTTTTTCGTCATACTTTTTATTTAACGCCAGCTTTTCATTTTCTCCCAGCATGTTTGTAAGCAACGCGCCGTTTACGGAACCGTCGCCTTTGTTGGAACGTATCCGCCATCCATCCTCAGCATAATCCCGGCTGCTTACAATTTCACCGTTTTCCAAAAGGCTTACCCCAATCTGATCCACAGTAATTTTGGCTATATAATTTTCGCTGTAATACGTCAGCGCCGCGCGGGTACTTCCGACCGTACTTCCCAAAAGCAGCAGCGCTGCAAGTGCAAACAGCAGATATGTCACTTTTCTTTTTCTCATGATCTGCCGTCCCCCTCTCCCTGTCCGAAAGCAGAGTCCTGATAATCCGTATAAACCGTATTCCAGTCTGCGGTGGGATTACCTGCTTCATCATAGATAACCGGCGTACATTCCTGAATAACGACGACATTAAAGCTGTCCCTGTCAAAATCTTCCGGCAGGCCGCCGATTTTTGCATCTAAAATTTCGGTACTTGCCCCTGCCGCCAAAATCGGCCCGTAATACCAGTACCCGTCTGCTTCCGAATAAGTCCACAGACCGCCGCTTTCACTTGCGTCTGTTAAGGTAACCTGCAGCTGCCCTCCGTGGAATACTTTTACTCTGACATAACAATCGTTTATCGGGGACGTATTTGTAATGGAGATATGTTTGGTCATATTCGTCACATCTTCATGGATTTCCGTCTGCGATCCCAAATGCACGGTCTGGCTGCCTCCCGCGGATACATACGTCGTAAAATAAGCCGACGCACTATCTATTGTCAGTACTGCCAACATGCCAAGAGCCGCGGCCGACATTGCAAATACCTTTTTATAGCTTCCCATCCTCTTCATTCCTGTCGCAGCTCCTTTCTATTCCCCGGCCAAAGCTGTCGGGTTTTCCCAAGTCCATCCGCCGTTCCCGTCGGATTCAAAACGATTCGTAACGCCATAGCCGCCGCGGTTCCCGCCGTCATAACGGTTCGTAAATGTCACCGACGCTTCTCCGGAAACGCCGGCGCTTACCGCAGCGCCGGACCATATCAGGGCGGTGTCCGAATCCTTTCCTTCCACCACATAACTTGCGCCGGAATAAATTTCTGTCACCGTTACCGTCAGGCCGGCCGGAATATGTTCCAGCGTAATGGTATTGCTCCCTGCGGCAGTAAACGTCATGCTTTCCACTTCCTCATACTGCGTCGCTCCATAACGATCAACGCCGACAATATGGAATACAAATGTCGTCCGCCCCAGCGTTTCATTAAACTCTTTTAAAATCTTCGTAATATTCAATTTTCCGTACTGCGGTACAGCGTCTGCTTTCAAACCGATTACCGTATCATAAACCCATTCGTCGCTCCCCGTCCCCTCCTGGGTATATTCGCTGCCAGGCAGTGCGGTAAGGTACGGCGTAAACTGGTATTCTGTTGTATAATCCGGATTGTATACCGCGTCCGCTGCAACCAGATAAAGCCCTGGTTTTAAACCGGTAATTTTACCGGAAGCAGCCTCGTTTCCTTCTTCCATCCGGACTACAGCCGTTCCGGAAGCCTCTGCCCCAAACTCGCCGCGCAGCTTTTCGGCCTGCCCTGCAAGCGTACGCCAGTCGTCGGCTGTCACCTTGTCCGGGCTGCCGTTAATTTTATCAAAATTCATTTCCTGAAACGCTGCCTGGGGCGTAAAACGCTGGCCTGTTGCATCCACATTTGCCACCAAATATACGGACACCGGAATCTCCATCTTATTAAAATCTTCCAAATATGCGTCGTTTCCCCCGGCATCCGAACCGATTTCCACAGATACTGTCAGACTGCATTCCCGGTTTAGGTCAATGCCCTTTGCCGCCCTTGTCTGTATCAGGCCCAGGCAGGGCAGCGTCAGTAATACCGCCAGAGCCAGCACACATTTCCATTTTAATCGTTTTCTTATCTTCAACTCTTTCCCTCCTCACAGTCCTTTCCTTTGGGTTGCCGTTTCTTTTTTCTGCCCATTATGCGGCGCATCAAAAGTATGATAACCGCCGTCACGCCGAGCCCAAACAGCAGATACAGCATATAGTAATTCTGAATTGCCTGTACCATAGATTCCACAGGCGTAGATTCCAGTTCTCCGTCATACGGGACTCTGTGCCCGCGAACCAGGAGACGGTGGCTGTTTACCCCATAAGGCGTGCAGGTAAACAATGTGACATAATCCTGGCCCCCTTCTATTTTAAGCGCCTCTTCGAGTGCATCGTAATCGTCCTTATCCACCATCGGAAGGATGCGATCCACTTCATATGCCATATCCTCGTTTAAAATATGCAGATAAAACCGATCGCCTTTCAAAAGCTGATCCAGATCGGTAAAAAGCTTTGCGCTGGGCAAGCCGCGGTGCCCCGACAAGACGCTGTGCGTCCCTTTTCCTCCAATCGGGAGCTTCGTGCCGTTCAAATGCCCTACGCCCGTGTCAAGCACGGCATCGGAAGTCCCGTGATAGACCGACAGTTTCACGTTGATTTTGGGAATCGTCAGATATCCCATAATGCCGTCTCCGGTTATATTCAGCACCTTCCAGTATTCCGTATTCCGGATATCCTCCTGGCCGTCAATGCCAAAAACATCCGAAAGTATGCTGTTTTGCTCAAACGTCTGGTTATAGCGCTCGGCCGCTTCCCATATCTCTTCAAAATCCTCCTGTTCCATTTCCTGTATTACCGTATCATATCCGGAAATCAGTTTTGACTGCCGGTACGTATTCCACTGATCCGAAACCGTAGGATAGGCAAGGATTCCAAATCCCACAAGAAACAGAAGCCCGAATAAGACCGTGGACAGTTTTCTCCACATGGCTTACTCCTCCTTACGGCAGGCTTTTGCTGCCAGCCTTCTTTCTCTCTTATACAAAACAAAACTAAACGCCGCGGTTATGAAAACCCCTACAATCACCCAAAGCAGGTAATTCGTATGCAGGCTCATGCTGCCAAGCGGTATCTTTTCATCCGCCAGCAATTCTTTTTCATACGGCACCCTGTGGCCGCGTACAAGCATCCGGTGGCTGTTTACGCCGTACGGCGTACAGGTTAAAAGCGTCACCAGATCCTGGCCTTCTTCCACTTCAAGGGCATGCGTATCTTCCGGCTTCACCACTGAAATCTTATCTACTTCATAACAAAGCGTATCGTTTAAAACGTGTATCAGGAAATGATCCGTTTCTTCCAGCTTATCCAAATCCGTAAACAACGCCGCGCTTGGCAGCCCCCGGTGCGCCGATATTACCGCATGGGTATTTTCCCCTCCGACCGGAAGAGAACTTCCTTCCAGATGGCCAGCCGCCATTTCTAACACTTCTTCGTCTGTCGTATGGAAAATCGGAAGCTTAATGTTAATTTTGGGAATCTCCACCGTGCCCATTACGCCGTTGCCCGCAATATTTAAACAGGATGTATACGCGCCGTTTCCTTCTTCGGTTTCCGCTTTCGCAAAAGCGTCCGGCAGGATGCTTGGTAAAAGGCTCCGGTTATATCCCATGGCAGCTTCTTGTTCCGCCAGATAATCGATTTCACCCGCCGCCTCTTTTTCGGCAACCACATGGTCAAAATCGCTGATCAGCCGTTTCTGCCTGTAATTATTCCACTCGTTCGCCACGAACGGATACAGCAGCAGGGAGAAGCCGGCTAAAAATAATATGGCTATGAAGATTTTGCTTGCATTCTTTTTCATCCGGACTCTCCTTGATGTTGTATACTTTGCATTTTTCTGTTATTCCGGGGCAAAAGCTGCCCCGGAATATAATAGGTTACTGTGTTATATTATTTTGCAGATTTCCTACGGCTTGCGAAGAATAATCCTGCTGCAACTACCATGATTAAGCATCCGCCGATTGTAAAGATAGTTGTACCGATACCACCGGTTGACGGAAGGTTCGTCAGTTTGGTATTCGGAATTGCCTCCTTCATCATGCTGACGCCTGCGCCCTCTTTGTTTTCAACTACTTCGGTCATACTTGTAGATGTTGTAGACGTCTTTTTTACATATGCTTTTACAACGCCTTCTTCTTCCCCTGTAAATTCGTCCATTGCATAAAACTGATTGCCTTTTAACCAACCTACCTGTACTCCGTCAAGGCTTTCATTCTGCTCACTGGTATATTCACAATTTGTTACCGTTCCTGTTACTACAGTTGTAGCCATTGCCCAGCTTGCTGTAATTTTATATTCCGTTGTATTTAATGTATATCCATCCGGTGCAACAAGTTCCTTTACGGTATACGTACCCGCTTTTACATTGGTAGACTCGGCATAACCCTTCTCGTTGGTTGTAACGACATCTACCAGATTGCCGGCTTCGTCATAAATTCCGAACACAGCGCCTGCCAGAGGCTTAGGATCTGTCTGGGCATCATCTGTTTTCATAAATGCCAGTCTGTAAGTATAAACGGTTTCCTTATCCTCTTCTTTTGAAATTGTTTCATCTTTCTGCGGATCCGGTTTTTCATTCGGATCATCGTAACTGCTGCCCTTGTTCGGCTGATTTGCATAAAACAGTTCCGCCGTATTGGTGTTCGGATTGATACCGATTGTTGCATTTTCATTTACGATTGCGCTGTATGTTACTACCGGCGTATAAATAGAACCCGTCGTTGCGTCTGAAATCAAATTATCATACTGGAATGCAAGGTTAAAGCCGTTTTCTGTTTTAACTGATTTTGCAATCACTTTTCCATCCATTACAAATTCAGTAACATCACCAGACACGCGTTTGGTCACTTCTTTTCCGGAAATCGCAATTTCCAGCGTTTCATAGTCAAACGTTAAACCTTTATCCATATTATCAGAAATAAAGAATGTCTTATTTACCGCGTCTGTCGGATAAGACGGTACTGTCGGCGTAACCTTGAAATCAATTTTATCGCCGATGGAAGCCGTCGCTTTACTTGTATCCTCCGGCATCGTCGTATCCTCTGTCGTACCGCCCGTGATTTCTTTGTCAATTCCCGGCTTTGTACTCTTAGCTACTGCAGTCGCTCCCCATAAATAGTGATCGCCTGTGCTAACCGCTCCGCCTACCAATTGGCTGGCTGCATTATTCTCGCCGCCTTCCGGCGCATAAGCTGCCGTTAAAAGAATCGGATTATAAATCGTGCCGTCTGCCGCTTTACTGATAATTGCAATGTAAACGCCGGCCGCTACATCTTTTGTATAAGTGCCATTAACAACCGTTCCGTCTGTGATTGTTTCATACGCTGCAATATGGCCCTCTGCCCCAGCCTCCGATAAAAGGCCGTTTGCAATCTGGTTGATCGTTTGGCTTGTCGGCTGGTTTGCAAGCGACGCCAAATCAACGCCTTCAACTGCCGTATAACCGGTCAGTCCCATATCGTTTGTCGCATAATCTGCCTTTACAATTTTATACAATGTAACTGCTGCGCCTTCTCCTACGCCGTTTATCGTAACGTTTACCGTATCCTGCGGGCGTGGAATCAAATCTTCATTTTGCGGAGCCGCGAATACCGTCGCCGACATTCCCAGCATCATAGCAAGTGTCAATAACACTGCAAACAATTTTTTCATTTTTTTCATCTTTGTTCTCCTTTTCATTTAAATTTTGATTTTTAGGTTTCCTGTGCAAATCACATGGTTCCGTGCGGTGCGAGGACCGCCAAAAGCCGTTTCATCTTCTAACTTTCCAGCACCTCCCTGCACTTATTTTTATATAAGATCAGCGCTCCCGCCATCATCAGCAGCATGCCGCCAATCGAATACCAATAGATACCGCTGCCTCCTGTACTGGGCAGTTCGTACAGTTTACTGTTCCGGATTTTCAGCTGCATTTCATTGCCTTCCCCTGAAATAATGTCCGCCATGCCGCCGCTGTCCTGGTTTAAAGTTATCCCGCCTTTTTTGTCCATCGTAAATCTTACAGGTTCTTTCAGTAAGGAATAACCGTTGGGAGATTTTATTTCCGTAATGCTGTAATCACCCGGTATCAAATCATAAATCTCTAACCTGCCGTTTGAAGCTACGGATAAATCCGTCTGTGTTTCAACGCTGTTCCCGGCAGGAACCAATATCCACTTCTCTGCGTTTGCATGCGTTTGCTGGTACAGATAAATACCGTTCCCATTGGCGCCTATGCAGTACGTATTAGACGTATCTGATTTAGGGACAAGATACGATGAACCGTCCTGGTTATTTCCGTACAGAATCCATTTCTTATTCTCGCCTATGCCGCCTGACCAAAAATGGATTTTGGCATTATTTTCCAGCCTTCCGCCGTCTAAATCCAAATGCATACCGCATTCTGCTTTATAAAAGCCTACCGAACCGTCGTCCAGGCTCTGAACGTCAAAAAGCTGCGTTCCATCTTTGCTTCTTTTTTGTAATACGGGCAAAGCCCCATTTCCACTTCCATCAATGCCAAGCACAAACCTGGGATCCTGCGCCAAAGCGATATAATACTTATCCGCTAAAGAAGGCGTTTCCTCTTCCGCCTGCTGGAATGCCGTATAATATCCCTCTTTCTTATCGTCCGATACAAAGGAAACCAGCTTTCCTTTGGCGTCTTTTATGGTAAATACGGCGCCTGCTAAGTTCCTGCTTCCCAGATCGTCTGTTTTACAAATCTTAAGTACCGTATCAGGATAAAATCCGCTGTCGTGGAACTTTGATTCGTACACCGCAACCTTCATTTCCTCTGCTGACGGCATTTCAATCGCAAAGATAACTGTCCGATCCAATGTAGCGCCGTCCTCTTTCATAAACGGAATGCCGTCTGAATCGCGGGTATCATCTTGTATGCAATCCGGTTCCGTTGCGTGCAGTTCTGAAATACTGCATCCTGTTCCATCCGTAAACCGTACAGCAAACGTCCCTGCCGGCAAATCCGTAAACCGATATCTGCCCTGTATTTCCGACATATTCTCCGGTTCCTTTTCGTCTTCCGGTTTTACATCCGTATCATACCATGTGATATCCGTACTGCCTGCCGCCCGCACGCTAACCTGCTGCCCGGTCTCAATCGCAATCGGATCTTCCGTACCGGGATAGCAAACGGGTTCGTAGGACTTTTCTCTCTCCGGATCGTTTCCTTCTGTCAGTTTCAGCAATTCTACCTTAATTCCCGAAAGCCGGTCTTCTATCTCTTCGTCCTGAATACCGTTACGATCATAATCCATCCATGTCAGCCCTTCTAACATACGCCTTACGGTTGGGTTTTCTACAATCGTTGTTGTGGTATCGCAGGAAAGACGGTTTACAAAATAATTTGTGTTCTCTTTTCCCTGTTCGGACGCTCCCGGATCCAGTTCTATCTTTAAATTCACATAAATACTCTGGCCAGCCTGCAGTTCACCGGCAACAGCCCATGCCACCGGATGATCGGCTCCTTCCGTCAATTCCGGAAGCGCTATTGTACCGTCGCTTGCAATGGAAGCCTCCGTCCATCCCTCGCCTTCAAATATCTCTGTTTCATTCTTTCCGGTCTCTTCTCTGATGTCTTTAATTACCTGGTTTTCATATTTCTTATCCGCAGTATAATAAATTTTTATGCTGCCCGGCTGATACTGGCTTTTGCCGGTATCAATTCTCCACTCCGCAAAACGATACGTCCCGGTAAATTTACTTCCTGCTATCTCGTTTGCAGGCATGGTATCCATAATCGCAAACTGCTTCGCCTGAGCCGCATTGTTGTTGAAATATACGACGTAATCAATCTCGCCGTCCTCGTCTACAACCTTTTGTTTCGTATATTTACCAAATGAACTGGCGTTTCCCCGGACTACCGAAATCCCTTCTTCGGCGTAATTGCCGTTTGCTATACTCGGTTTACGCCTGTCATATGCCGATGTAATATATACTTTATTGGTCAGCCCCGTCGTAGCATTTGGCGGGACCTCCTGCTCCGGATCGCTTTTGGAGCCAATATCCGCCGAATAATAGATTGCCGGCATTTCTTCTCCGATTTCCACATCCGGTATATCCCACGTCAGGGTCTGCGTGCCATCCTCATTTTCTTTGACGGCCGGTTCTGTCAGGACGCCGCCTGTAATCTCGCCCTTCGTTCCTCCGTCGTCCGACGTCTGATGGTATTCGCCTCCAAAATATGCGCTGCCCGGCTTATAAGATAAATATTTTGGCAGGGTATCTACAATCGTAACTTTGTCTTTCAGAGAAAACGCCCCGGTTTTTGTGAATTTCGTTTCAGGCTGAAGTTTAAAATCCACAACTCTCTGATCCGTATCCAGGTTAAACGTTTTCTTTTCCTCGTTATTGTTATCTACCTGTAACAGATTTTTCGTAATCTTGGCCTTGTAACCAATAACAAGCAGCGTATCTCCCCAATGCTCCCAATCCGAATTGTGCGTTCCTTCTATATCTTCGCTTCCGTCTTCCCGATAGACTTCTTTCCGATAAAAAGTGGAACCCTCTATATTTGCGCTTTTATGCATATCCTCCGGAAAATCTTTCAGCGTCGTCGCGTCGTCTGACCAATCCGGAATATCGTCCAGACCCATGCCCGCTTTTTGGAACATCTCTTTTGTCCACAAACGGGAAGTAGACGCCAGCATAAATGCGTTCCCCGCCAATTCCGCGTCTTCCCTGACCTGTGCTTTGTGAAAAGCGCGGTAATAAGGATCTCCCCAGCTGACCGGCCCCGGCCCCTTAAAGCAGAACAGTATGCCGACGCATATATGATCCGATGGAATATCGCTTAAATTCTTGTAAAAAACCAAATCGTCTTCATATGTTCTCTGCAGCTCGTCATCGCTTGCCCAGTCGGATCCGTCCCGCTTTGTCGCATAATACGCAAAACAATGTTCCTGATCCGGCTCCGTCCTGCCGTCCAGTTCGGCTCCTCCCGTCAGGGAAGTTATGATTTCTTCCTCCTTTAGTTCTATGGCGCTTCCATAAAACTTGGTCAGATTGGTTCCCCAATAAAGCTGGTTTGCATGTTCCTGTTTTTCCGTATAGGAAAAACCTCCCATCAGGTGTATTTCCGACCCAACAGCCGCATAATCGCGGCCGTCCGTGTTATTTTCAACGCCTGCTCCAAGCCAGATATCCTCGCCGTCCGCATACCTGACCCTGTTTTGCATATAACCTCCAACGATCAACTCAAGCGTACGGTTAATCTCGTCGTCGTTCTGCCGCATTTGCTGATAACCGTCTACGCCTTCCTGCACGGTCTCGCCGTTTACCGTTGTGGCCTTCATGTTTTTCACTTCTGCCGTTGTAGTAAAAAATCCGGAACCGTACTCTTTTACAACATCAAAATTTGGCCCCTCGTTGCCGCTGCCTTCCCCTAATTTATTAAACGGCTGTACTACCCAAAAAGCTCCGGCTGAAAAGCAGCCGACTTCCGGCCCGTATATGTTATCTCCGCCGCTCAAATTCTGCGTCGGCATATGGTTCAAGTCAATTTCATAACCATCGACTATTATATGGACTACATTCCCTTCCTGTCCCGTCACGCTCCATGTACCGCTTTTGTTACAATTGGCCGGCAGCTCGCCTTCATAGCCCGGCGCAAACGCAGAACATGATGAAGCGTCGTACAAAATACGCCCGTCAGTAGCGTTCGCAGCCCCGGAAGGCGTCCACCAGTTTCCGCCGTAACTCCACAAAAGAGGCATATATTCCGAGGTTGTAGGTACCTCTTCTCCAACTTGATGCCCCTCCGTCGGAGCGTTAATGCCATATTTAGAGGATAATTCCAGATCAAACTCAATCGGCCCCGATGGCAGTTCGATTCCTTTTAAACCCTTTGACGCATTGTCATTGTACAGCTGGATGGTAATACCCATTTTCATAATGCGCCCGGTAACCTGCCCTTTATCTTTATTCACTGCCGCGTCATTTCCGGTAGAAAAATCAAATGTATCCCGATAAGAATGTTCTCCGTCTATTTTGATATTATATTTGGGCGCAGCCGTAACCGTAACCGGCTCTGCCGTAACCGTTTTCTTCTCATATGCGGGGTTTCCTTCCCCATCCGTCATTTGATGCTCCGGATTTGTACATTCCCCTTCCCATGTCCCATGCTCCATAGCGGCGCTGAACACAGGCGCAAACGATTTGCCTTTTTGCATAGATTTTACATTAACCGTCACATTATTGCCAAACGTACCCGGAATAACCGAGTCGTTACCTTCCGAAGGAAGCAGGTATTTATAACATGTCAGCACCTGGCACTCTACATCGTTTCCATCAATTGACCGTATTTCTTTGGTAAGCTTAGGCTCATAGCCCGCCGCCGTATCCATCCATCCCATTGCCGTCTGGTCAAAGACGGCTTCTTCTTCTGTCAACGGGAGCACAAACTCAAGTTTTACACGCGCCTCGCTGTAGGTTACCCTTTCACTCCATGGATCCATGCTGACCTGGAAGTTATAGTTGACCGAATCGAACGTCCTGACAATCCTGTTGTTCTCATTGGCATCGTTTCCCGGCCCGTCGGCTTCATCAAACGGCACGGAACCGTCTATCACATCTGTAACTGTTATCTCCTTCACATACGCGCCGTCGTCCGTAAGGGAAGCGCCGGCCTTAGCCGCATTTTTCTTTTTGGGTTTTTCCGGTTCTGCCGCCGGTTCCTCCGGGTTTTCTGCGCTTTGCCGGTACGCTTCTTCCAATTCCGACGTCTTTAGGTAACTTATAATATATTCTCCAGCGGCCTGGTACGCATTTTCCTTTACCTCGTTTGCGCTGTTCCCTTCAATTACGGTGATTTCGCCCGCTTCGCTGTTATAAGACGCCACAACCGCCATCTGGCCTGGGGTTTCTTCATTTTGCTTCTGCATAAATACAAGATCCCCTATTTGCGGCTCATAACCTGCAGGAGCGGTAAAAAACGCCGCGTTTTCTTCCCGGATTTTAATAAACTCCTCCTGCCATTTTGCAGTGTCGGCTTCCTGCGGGAACCATCCGCTTGCCGCTATCCCGGCATAATGCAGGCAGAAATTGACAAATGCCGCATCCCAGCTGCAGTACATATCGCCTGAAAAGTGGCCGTACCGGGTATACCCCTTATGGCTGCCGTCTTCGGCAACGACATAATTATTTGCGCTTTCCCGATATCCAAGCTGCATCCGCGCCGCTTCCGCAAGATCTTCCGCCCAGTTTCCTTTCCATTCCACCGCCGCATATTGGTTTTCCCATGCGGCCGGATCTTCCACGTCTGCAGAAGCGTCCGTATAACAAATATCTGTATGCGTATGTTCCTGCTTTTCACAGGTGAGGTTTTCCTTATAACATTCGTCCTTATGCGTATGGCCTTCCGTTTCCTCTAAACCGCATACGTAACCTTCCGGTATAGTATAGCAGCCTTCCGTATGCGCATGACCTTCCGCTTCTTCCTGGCCGCAGGCAAATCCTTCCGGCGCTGCGTAGCAGTCCTGTGTGTGCGTATGCCCTTCCTCACCGTCCTGCGCTTCCGTCTCCTTCTGGCCGCAGGCCAGTTCCGCCTGCGGACTGCACTCTTCTGTGTGGGTATGCCCGGCGGCTTCTTCCTGGCCGCAGGCCAGTTCGGCTTGAGGCTGGCAGTTTTGCGTATGGGTGTGGCCTTCTCCTTCTTCCAATCCACAGGCCAGTTCGTTTGTATAGCAGTCCTTGCTATGCCCATGCTCCTGCAGGCCGCACTTGGGCGTGCCTGTCATTGCTACGCCGTACTGCGCCAGAACGCCCGCGACGCTGCTGATCACAATCACAGCCAGAAGTATAACTGCAACCGAAATCTTCCGGCCTTTCTTCCGGCGCCTGTTCAACTCATCCAAATATTCTCTCACAAGTTTCTGCATCTTCTCACCTTCCTAGCGGATAATTCCCACGCGGCGAAACGGCCACGCCCTGAATGCTACTCTGCCGACAATCTGCTCTTTTTCCACGCAGCCGATTGTTTTGTTCCGGCTGTCTATCGATATGGCCCGGTTGTCTCCCAGCACGAAAAACATCCCTTCCGGCACTTCAAACGGAAAATCCAATTCGCATTTCCCCAGACTCTTAGCCGCCAGATAAGGTTCTTCCAGCATTCTGCCGTTGACAAACACATTGCCGTCCCCGTCTATTTCTATCTGATCTCCCCCGCCGGCCACCGCCCGCTTTAGGAGTATTCTTCCTCCATAATAAAACCCCAGAATGTCTCCGACCTCTACATCCTTGGTCTGATGGATAAAAACTACTTCGCCGTCCAGCAAAGCCGGACTCATACTGTTTCCGTTAATCCGAATTAACAATAAAAGCCTGGTTGCAATCAGCGCCGTTACCGCAGCCGCTACAATCAGCGCCACAATTATGTTCCAGACTGTCTTCCGGAAGCTGTACCTAGCTTCTTCCCTGGCCAGTTCTTCCCGCAAAAGTTCTATGGGCGGGATTTTCAGTTCTTCGTTTTCGGGCTTTCCATTATCCATAGAAATCACCGGATACCGCTCGCCGCTTTTCCCTGTCCGCCTGGCTAAAACTCATTGGAACCACCTGCCCGGCGCCGGGCGCCCCCTGCCTCTTACGGACATTGTCCGTCCTTCCCGTTCCAAAAGGGTATTTTCTGATATTTGCCATATACTGCTCGGCTGCTTTTTGGACTTCCTCTATCAGCTCGCTGAGCCTATAGGCCGCTTCTGCGGCAGTACCCTCGCTTTCAAACGCGCTTTGGCCTGCTGTTTTTAGTTCTTCTATTTCAAGGGTAAGTTCCCTGATCTTTGCATCTTTCTGATTCAGCCGTTCATCTTTGATATCCAGCTTCTTTTTCAGGCGCCCGTAGCTTTCCATAACCGTTTTCATCTGCGCCCGCATTTCGTCCGTTTCCTGCTGCAGCCGTTCCGTTTCTTCGCACTGTATCAGAAGCATCTGCAAAAGCTCCCTGCGTTTTAATCTGCGTAATTCTTTATTTTCTGCCTGGCTCATGCTCCATCCTCCGTAATCTGACGTCTGCCGTTTCTTTATTCCTCTTATTCCGCGAGAATCTCGTCGAACAGCCGAATTAATTCTATACCGCTGCGAAATACCGCTTCCTGGCCTTCATTCTGCCAAATCAGCCTGCCCTGCCACGTGTAATGCTCCCGAAACAGAATCTGGATACGAAAAACCGCGATGCTGTCCGAATCGCCATATGCCGGAGAAATGAATGACGGCGGATTTTTAGGGCAGTCTTCCAAATCCATCAGACTGTCCAAAAGCAGCAGCATCTGGGACAGGCTGCAGAATTTTTCCCGGCTGCCAAGCCGCGGGTGCTGCAAAAAGCCGTCCATTATACCGTTGCAGTATGACAATACCGTAACGACCGCTTCCCGGCTTTGACAGGGAGTCATCTTCCCTGGAACCATCATATTAACACCGCCTTTTTTTCTTCTGCCGCTTTACTATAGCAAGCTGACGTTAGCTTTCTGTTATTTTTTTTAAAACATGGATCACAATTTCTACTCTTCCTTCGTCGGACACAGCGCAGACGTACGGAAGGAAAGCCTGGCGTTGGAATGCCGGTAAGTTTTATGAAATTTACAGTCCAGACGGTTTATGACAATCTGGGCGTCCTGCGCATCCGTCCCTGTCAGCATCAATATATAAGAACCTGCCGACAGCCTCGCCACCGGATCGCCGATCCGAAGCCCTTCCTGCAGGATACGTTCTAACCGCCTTACATCCGTAGTAGGCGCCTCCCCGCCGCCTAAGCTGACAATTACCAGAGTGGCTCTTGCCCCTGTCCTCGCAAGGTGTCTCCGTTCCAGCGCAACAATACTCTGAAACACCCCAAAACTGCAGAAAAAAGCCTGCTTTGCGGCGTTCCCTTCACACACCAGCTTAAAAATCTCCTGTTCATCCCCGCCGTTGTCTCCCCTGACGCCGGAAGCCAACGCGTGGATCTGCTCAATTCGTTCTGACGGCGGCATCCCAAATTCTTTTATCATCCGCTCTTTAAAAGATTCATACCGTTCTATCGCCTGCTCCGGCTGCCCCATCGCAATAAACGCCCGCATCTGGCAGGCGGTAAACTCTTCTATACAAAAATCAATTCTATATGCCTGGCTGCACACGCCGACAATCTCCATCCACTGTTCTTCCTCTTCGAGCAGCGGCAAAAGCGCC
Organism: uncultured Lachnospiraceae bacterium; assembly: GCA_910577065.1. GTDB lineage: Bacteria > Bacillota > Clostridia > Lachnospirales > Lachnospiraceae > Roseburia_B. Next base: position 38,576 of record CAJTLD010000005.1, read on the forward strand.
CTGCAGGCATCCAGATAAAGCGTTTTGTAATACTGCCGCAGCGGCCTGGCCCACTCGCTGTCATTTCCGGAAAGAAAATCTCCTTTGTAAAGAGAAACCGCCTGCCGAAGGCAGCGGATGCCCTCTCTTCCGGAATTTCTCCTCGCCGCAAGGCAGACCTGCTCAAACCGCTCGACGTCCAGATCTATCGTTAATTCCGGCTCCCACACATAACATCCCGCAAGCGTCTGTAAAAGTTCTCCATGCTCCGGAAACAATTCCTTTAGCAGATTCCGGATTTTATAGATCATATTGCGCAGCGCGTTCGCCGGATCGCTGCTCTCACGATCTGCCCAGAATGTGTCAATCAACTCCTCGGCAGAGATATTTCTCGCATGGTTTACAATCAGATACTGCAAAAACGAAAGTGTTTTCTTCCCAGCCTTCTTTGGCATTGCATGGGCGCCAGAAAACGCGCCCAGCATCTGAAAACAGATTTTCTTTTTTTCTTCCATATGCTTTTGCCGGCGAGATCCACCGTCAGCCCTCCTGCCGACATCCTCCTTTATATCACTGTCCGAAAGCTTTATCCTCCCCGTTAAGAGCGCCGTCTATCAGCCTGACCAGTTCCAACGCGCTTCTGAAACTCTCCTTTTTCTGCCCGTCTATCCAGGTAACCTCTCCCTGCCAGCTCGCATGCTGCCTGTGCTGTACGCGGACGATAAATGTCGCATCCTCTCCTCTGTGTTTTATCACATCTTCAAACGCTTCCATTACAACCAAGTCCTTTCGCTTATACTCCGGCAGCTTTGGCATCTTACGGCTTTTTCGCGCGGCGTCCGCCGCCTTGCGGTCGATAAAAAAACTCCTTGGGCGCACGGACGCAAACGGAAAGCAAATAGCGTCATAAAATGCATCCATCTGCAGAAAAGCCGCCGTCAGGGATGCAAAGCAAAGCGGCGTATCCGTATACTGATGGTAAATACGCCCTTCCTGCCGCTCCCCGTTATACGAGTCAATGCAAAGCGCTACAATATCCGGGCTATGCCAAATCCGCCGTTCCTCTTCTTTTTCTGCAAGTTTTATTCGGTCAGACATCCCGTTTTCCTCCATGCGGGCTTTCGCAGAGTGCGCCACTCTACGAAAATGCGGTAAAGCCCTTGTTTTTCCCGCCCGGATCTGCCGCTGACCATTTGCGTGACGGCAAAAAGCTTTTCATCAGGCCTGTTCTTCTACAGTAAATAAATCCGAAAGCCGCTGCATATTTTCCCGTTTTAATTGCATGGTAGGATGAACATAACGGTTCATTGTGATATTCACGCTGGCATGTCCTAAAATTTCGCTTAAGCACTTTACGTCAAACCCTTTTTCCACACAGCGCGTTGCAAACGTATGCCGGAGCGCATGGTAATTTGCGTCTTTGATCGTACAAAATTTTAAAAGCCGTTTGAAATGGTTCTGCATTGTGCGCGGCTCTATCCACCTGGAATCGCTGCATGTCAGAAAGTATCCCGAACCGGAAGGGCTGACGGATCCAAGAATCCGCACCAGTTCCTCGGGAAGCGGAATGGTACGGACTGAACACGGGCTTTTCGGGGCGGTCACAATTATCTTAGTCCGGGCGCCTTCCCCGCTGTTTTTTGCGCCTTCAACCTGAATACGCTGCATCGTCTTGTGGACATGCAGCGTTTTTTCCGCAAAAGAAATATCTTCCCATTTTAAAGCGCACAATTCCCCCACGCGGATACCTGTAAACAGACAGAGCAGTACGCCAATATTCGGCATACAGGGATCGGAACGGATTCGGCTGCAGAGAGCCGTTTGTTCGTCCAGGCTGAACACGCGCATTTCTTTTGCTTCCTGCCTGATTGGGACGGCGCGCGTATCGCAGGGAGCCGGAATCCCCCTGCCGGCGTAGAACCGGAATATACTGCGGATCAAAGATACCGTATCCGCTACGGTTTTTGCAGACAGCCCCTTTTTGTTTTTTCCGCCGCTGACAAGCAGTTCCCTGCAGCAGGAATCCAAAACGTCCTGCGTTAAATCCTCCATATGTAATTCGCCAAGCTTAGGGCAGATATAGCTGTTCCATAAATTTTGGTATTTCATATAGGTGGATTCCTTAATCAGAGGCTTTATATGGCAAAACCACTCCTGCGTCAGCATATTAAAATCAGCCTGCTCTTCTGCCTGTGCCCCATGTTCCTGTAAAACGCCGTTTTTCTGCACGGCGCTTTGGAGTTTTGCACGCACTTCTTTGTATGAGCGCGCGTATACATAGCCGTACACGGCTTTTCTCGCAGCTGTCCGTTCCCGGATATACCGCCCCTCCCAGCGGCCGTCCTTGCGTTTGTATATGTTTTCTCCTCTTTTTGGCATTGCAAAGTTCCTCCTTTGGTGAAATTTTTCATTTGTGTTGAATGCGGGCAATTTCAGGGTTTACTTAAAGATATATGTTTGGGTACGCTTTCCCGCTTCATACAGCCAATGGCTGCACGTTTGGCGGCTTATGGTCAGTCTGCAAAGCGACGGAAAGAGGGGGACGCGCCTAATACTACAGCGAACAATGTTGGCAAAGTTCCGTCAGCCAGAGGACAGGGGATGCGGTTTTGGCAGGCTTCACGATAAGTGGCTTTCGTTTCCTAAATCTTCCTAATGGGTGCAACCCTTTGCCACAACTTTTTTCGTCAGAGTTATACCGAAATGATTTATAAATATATTGTTCGCTGTAGTATTAAAGCGTGTTTGAAAAATAAATCTTGAGTGATACCAGATAAGGAAAAATTTTTGTTTTGGGAATAGTAAATGTATCTTGTAATCAAAATTTTCATTTGTTATAATGCCGGCAGGCAAAAAATAGTGATAAGTCCATGTGGACAAAGAAACGAACCCCCGAACTGTATTGCCGTACAGTCCGGGGGTTCGTTTCTTTTATACTGGAAAAGCGCCCAGTAGGTTATTTGTTGTCCTTATGACCGCTATCTTTCCCGTTTTCGGGCGTAGGCTGGACAGCACAAGTATTATAACATATCAACAGATAATCTTCTATTTCTTTCTTAAAAGACTTTATCGCTCCGATTATGACCGCAACAATCCGACATTTACTATTCATGTTGATGCTGACCTTGTGGCAATTTTCTCGTATAGCCGCGCAGACCGAATTTATACAGATTAAACTGCTAGAGTGTGTTTGAAAAATCATTCCCGTCATCTGTATCTCCCGCTAAGTGTGGAATACATCTGCCGAAAAGCATTTTTCAAACACGCTCTAACGTTCAATCTGATAGCGCAAATATCACGCTAAGCAGGGGATGCGGATAGCGGGAATGATTTTTCAAATTCGCTCCAGAAATTTTAACGATTCAATGGTATAAAACAGGTAGTTTCAGACTGTTTTTTTGACGGCGAATAAGGTAATAAGGTAGAAAATAGCATTTTTATCCGGACGGCATACTATAAATACATATAGGGTTTCAGTGAAATTCTCCTCAGAAAATCATATAAATGGTTTTTACAAGCGCAAAAAAGCGATTGAATAGCAGCCGTTCTATTGACATTCACGTTATAATTATGTAAAATAGCTATAATTATTTGATTGTTAAAACTTTCGTAGAGTGGCGCACTCTGCGCTGAAATGAACATTGTTGCAATAAAAGAACCAGGCTTTGGCGGCCTGGTTTTTTGTTTTTTGTGTACGCGGTATTTACAAATTATTTTGTTTTTTCATGCCTGTTCCAGATGGATTACCGCCCCGGCCGCACGTCATATGTATTCGCTTTTTCGTTCTCTCATAAGGCCAAAGTATCCTGCTGATTTTGATTTGACGGGTGCATTATTTTTCAAATGCATGTAAGATATAGTTTATACATACCAAAGATAAGGAGATTTTAAAATGAACGAACTACAGAACCAGATAAAAAACTATTTGGAATACTGCAAATGCCAGAAACGGTTAGACGCTAAAACGCTAAAGGCTTACCGGATTGACCTGGCGCAATTCCAGGCAAAAATCACAACCAGGCACGTTTCTGATATTACCTCCGGTATGTTGGAGGATTTCATTGCAGGGCTTCATCAGGAATTTAAACCCAAAACTGTGAAAAGAAAAATCGCTTCTGTAAAAGCGCTGTTCCACTATCTTGAATACAAAGAAGTTATTGAACGAAACCCGTTTTCCAAAATTCATGTCAGGTTCCGTGAACCTGCCATACTGCCTAAAACAATTCCCCTGCATACCGTCGAAATTTTCTTATCCGCTATATACCAGAAGCGCAAAGAAGCAAAAACTGACTGGCAAAAGAAAGCAGCCCTGAGGGACATTGCCGTCATAGAACTGCTCTTTGCCACCGGAATCCGAATTTCCGAACTGTGCGCTTTAAAAACAACGGATGTGAACCTGACTGACAGAAGTATTTTAATTTATGGAAAGGGTTCGAAAGAACGTAAAATTCAAATTGGCAATGATAAAGTAATTCAGATTCTGGAAGAATATAAAGCTGCTTTTCTAAAAGAAATACAATCCTGCGGCTATTTTTTTGTAAATCAGTCAGGCAAAGCATTTTCTGATCAGTCTATCCGCAGAATGATTAATAAACACACTTCTTCTGCCGCTATTGAACTGCACATTACTCCTCATATGTTCCGGCATACGTTCGCCACAAGCCTGCTTGAAGCAGACGTTGATATTCGGTATATCCAGGAAATGCTTGGACATAGTTCGATTCATATTACAGAGATATATACCCATGTTGCAATGCATAAACAGCGGGATATACTGGCGACGAAGCATCCGAGAAAGGATTTTCATATTTGATTTGGTAGCCACGGGCAATTTGCCCGTGGTTTTTTTGTGGTTTGTGGGGTTGGATGGATAATCTACTGTTATCTATCAGTTAGGTGAACTTGGAATGATGTAGATAATTCAAAGTTATCTTAAAAAAGACTATAAAATACAATGGTTTGATTTATTGTGACTTTTAAGGAGAAAAGATGAAAAAAATTAGCGTAATAGTTATTGTGCATAATAATAAGAGGATAGATATTTGTATAACTTCAATTTTAAAACAGCTATTATCCGAGGATGAACTTATAATAGTCAATGATCATTCTGATGAAAGTTATATTAACACTCAATTGACTCCGTTGTTAATTAACAAAAAAATATTATTATATCATGCCAAAGAAAAAAAAGGAAACAGATCATATAACAGAAATCTTGGTGTGCAAAATAGTAAAAATGAGATTCTGCTTTTTCTGGATGGAGATATGGTTATTTCGGAAATGACATTACATTTTTTTCGAAAGGCACATGAAAATAATGAATATGTTGGTTTTTTGGGGAATGCGCATGGTTTGCGATTTTCCGAAAAAAATTTATGTCTTTGTTTAGGAAAAGATATTTATAGTCAAGCGTTTCAGACAAATGAAAACATTTGCCAGTTAATCAAAAATCCCATTTTAGAGGATTGGAGAATAACAGAATTGAAAAATCCCTCTATGGAACAATGGTTTTGGATTTATTATTATACATGTATTTGCTCCATTGAGCGTACTTGCTTCTTTGAAATTGGCGGATTTGATGAAACTCTAGTTACATGGGGATCAGAGGATATCGACTTAGGTTATCGCTTACATAAACATGGAAAAATAGGATATGTGTCCGGTGCTCATGCAGTACATGTTCCACATGATAGAAATCTGTGGGATGAACAAGTTTTTGACAGGGACAATCTTCGATATCTTTTAGATAAACATAGTGCATGGCCTTTTGAAATGTTAATTTCTTTTGATTTTTCGTGTGAATCTTATAAGTTAATGGAGGAAATTATTAAAGAAATTGCATCTTGGAAATTACCTGATTTGAAAACGCAACCCATTCCGAACAGTATTTGGATTAACACGCCATCTCTATTTTGTAATTCAAACACGATTGTATATTATGACGAATCATTAAATATAGCATTTCTTAATCTTATTGGAATAGTAGTTCCCTGTTGCGATCAGCGTTTTGATGTTGCTTATGTATCAGAAAATATTTTTTCATATCCTATTATAATTACATGTAGAATACTCCAAGAATGTTTGCGTATCAGTAAAAAAGCAATTTTAGTTCCTGCGACAATGTCAAAAAGAAAACATTGGGATGATCAGAGCCTCTTTTTTTCGACGGAGGTTTACCGCACAGGATACATATCAACAGACATTGCAGAATATAGATTTATTCCAATGGAGAACGGAACCTATCATATTTGCTCGCCTGAACTTATCCATTATTTCCAAGGAGCTTTAAGTCATTGCCCTATATATGTAACAGCAAGGTCAAGAAAGTTATGGCATGAACAAAAGAAAAATTATGCCAACAAATTCATACTTGTTAATTTTACAGATCGCAATACAAACGAAATACAAAATAAACTTGAAAATATTCTTGATACTTGCTTTATAAATAGTTACACATATACATTAGAAAAGGGGAAAATTTATTCGTTTATGGATATTCTTCCTGTAAGTTTATCTGATAGTAAATGTGATTTTATTTTTATTTGTAACACTTTGCTTCAATTTTCTGAAAAATCCGTGCAGAAATGGTTAAGTAAACGGATAGCCCATGACTTTATATTGAGCCTTGATGGAGATTTATCTCCTCTTTGCACTAAATTTTCTAAATCTTAGGCAGACTCCATGGGCAATTTTCAAATAACAGGGGACTGCGATTGCAATGAACAATTTCTTCATCAGCATTTTTGCAGTTTCCCAGTTTTTTTATCCTATTTCTAAGTTTTAGGGAGCGAATGCCCTGAAGCAATTCTGCTGGAATTTTTTTGTTCAATTGAACAAACCGCAATGCCATCTCCTCATAGAAATAACTCCAAATACTTTCCTCCTCTTCATTATCTATATGTGATTGAATTACGGTACATGCTTTTTTATAACTATCTATCGCTTTTTCATACTCTCCTGCATAAATCTGTACACTGGCACTCAAATAAAAACAAATTGGATAATCCTGCATATCATAATAAATCACACACATATCTGTCGCCTGATTCAATAAATCCAATATCTCCTGATATGAATCGTTTATTTTCGCCTGTATAACAGCTTTTTGGAATAAAACCATTGCCCTAAAAAATCTTATTTTTATCTCATAAAAAGGCATTTTGGTTTGATCTAAATATCGTGATAGCCTAAGCATCTTTTTTTCTGCGTCTCTAATTTTATGACGAATTAAATCTGCTATTCCTGCATTAAGGTAAGCAGAAATTTCTTGATGAAGATCATTGGTATTGTCAATATCTCTGTCTGTATTATATTGTTGATTATATTCTTTTAGAGCTTCCTCCCAAAGTTGACATATTTTGTCTTGATATAAATATGCATTAGAATCAAAATAATAAGATTTTCCATGTTCCCTAAGAATGGTTATTCTATCTTTTGTATTAGAACAATATTTTTTGGCATCTTGAATTTCATAAACTGCTTTTTGTGTTTCTCCTATTGCATAGTTAGATATACAAAGAATTTCTTTCATTGCGCATCGTTCAGAATCAGACTTGCAATAAGACAACAAAGCATTAGCTTTACTGATTGCTTTATGGTTTTGATTTATGTTTCCAAGACTCAACAAATATTCTCTCATTAATGGAAATACGCGTTCTCTATGTATGAGATACATTTTTTCACCCGTCAATAAATCCTGATAACATTTTTCATAATAATAGCAAGCTTTATGCATTCCCTCCCTGCTAGCAACAATAAAACACATATTGTATTGGCAAGCGGCAACAAAATCATCAGGAAATTCTTCGGACAAATTATCAAGCTGTAAAGAAACAAACGGTATAATTCTGCGGCTCACATGTGGAGAAATTTTCCACGCAATAATTCTTTGCATAATGTATTCTAACAACTGGTTTGAGCATGTCCCCATAATATATTGTGCCATATAATAGGGGTCTATCATACTCTTTTTTATTTTACGCTTATCTACTGCATTGCAGAATTTTACCAGCAAACTATTTGGTATCTCCTGTAATGGAAATACAGATTGAAAATACAATTCATAATACTGATGATAAAATGTTAAATTACAGTTATCTGTCTCTGTCAAAATTCCAAGACTGATTAGTTCTCGTTTTATAGAAAAATCTTTAAAAATTTCCCGATATAAAACAGAGGGCATTTGATTACAAAAAGAAAGCAAAGCACAAAAACAGTCAAAAATTTTATCCCGCTTTGTCTTCTTAAAATGAGTACGAATTAATGAAAATCTTTGTTCTAAAAGAGAAAATACAGGTTTTGGAAGTTCTTGTACACTTAACAAGAATTTAGTAATATTTGTTATATAAAAACTTGTTTCCTGTGTACGCTCCAACACATGGAGTTGACTTAAGTATAACAGCATATTTTGAAGATAAAATGGCTGGCATCCACAATGTTCAATAATTTTCTCTAATGTATGCCGATATGCTATTTTATCATTTTTTGACTCTGTTTTATATGTTAGGCATTCATATAAATAAGTTTGAGCGTCTTCGAAACTAAACCCATTCAATTCTGTGGAATAAATCACATCTGGATACTTTGCTGAATATGATTCAACTCTTTTAAAGACCTGATCCGCCTTTGTTCCTGAGTACAAATAATCTCTATTGAATGTCAAAAACATTCCAGATTCTGAAGGTTTACCTGCATAACTTAATAATTGGCTTATCAAATCAAGTGATTTTTCATCCATCCATTGAACATTGTCGATAAGAACCCATATAGCCTTTTTTTTCATAAGTTCAAATAGATAACTTGCCAATTCAGTTGTGCTAATCTGTGATAGAGCCTTATTATGATATAAAATTCGAGCAGTCATATTATGAATGGAATGATTTTCACTTATAACATTTATAGTTTTTTTAGATGAAAGTTCCGGCAGGCCTTCAAGAATAGATACCATATTCCTGATAAAAGAAGCATAGCTCGTTTTTTTTATATCATTATCCAGATGATAGACTTGTTTCTCCAAAATACGTGCTTCTGTTATAGCTTCTTGAATGAGTCTGCTTTTTCCCACTCCACTGTAACCTATAATTTGACATACCGTAAACTTGCGGCTTCGCATTGATTTTTTTTGTAGAAAAATAATATCATGGAATGCTTGTCCAATTAGAGGAGCATCAGCAAGCCATTGCGCTTCTATTTTTCCTAGGGATATTTGTTTTTTTTCATTTTCGCATTCAACAATAATTTTAGGTAATTCTATCCTTTCTTGGGCTGTTTTTAACTTCAAAAATATTGAAAATGAAACTATTCCATTTGTATTAATAGATAAATATGCCGATTTATTAAAATTCAAATTATCATTATGAATTGTATAATTTCTTTTGCTTGATGAATTTATCCATATTTTTACTTTGGCAATATCATTTAAATTATTGTTTGTCAATATTAGTCGTATTATAATGAGATCGTTAAAGCGTACAATTGGCAGATTATCTTTATTATAACATGAAATTTTTTGATCATTTCTATAGACTTCACTACAGACAGAAATTCCAGTAGGTTCTGAATAAGCGCTGAAATGTTGAAATGTCGGAAAATAAAAATTCGTATCCAATTCGGTCCAATACTTAAAAATTAATGATTCTAATTTACAGTCATCATAAATATAAACAGGAATTTTTGAACGTTCTGTAAATCTTGATATTTTTTTTATAAATTCTCGATTTACGGGCGAATAAGAAAAGATTACGATTTCACGCACATTTTCTATATATGCCATAATTAAGGTCATGGATATATCTTTGACCGAAAGTTTCTCTTTGTAATATTTACATTCATACCAGATATCAGCTGTCAAACCATCAAGTAACGGAATACTAATTTCCCAGTCTCTGTTATCATCATGCGTGGTCTGAGTTTTTACAAAACTTCTTCCG
>CAJTLD010000006.1:0-39824 GCA_910577065.1 uncultured Lachnospiraceae bacterium
AAGCCGCTCGCCTGAGCCTCAATCGCAACTACTGGAACTCCCTCATAAAAGCTTGGCAAACAAAATACGTCCATAACCTGATACAAACTGCTGGTGTCTTTACAGCTGCCAAAAAAAATGACTGCATCCGCAATTCCAAGCCGTTGTACCTTTTCGCGTATTTGCCCCTCTAATTCCCCTTCTCCTATCAAAAGCAAGATCGCATCTTTCTTTCTCTGGTAAACTTCATAAAAAACATCGATTAAAAAATCATGATTTTTTTGATACATAAATCGACCGATATGCCCGATTACAAATTGATCCTTTAATCCAAGTTCATTCCTCATATGATTTCTGAGTTTTGGATCAAAACGGAATTTATCTACATCGATTGCATTTTTTATGATATAAACCCGATTCGTATGAAAGCATCTGTCCCCGTACATCCATCTGCCTGCATATTCGCCGCAGGCAAAGTAATCTGTGGCAAAGCATTTACAAAAAGGACGCAGTAAATATTTTACAATTGTACGCTTTCCCTCTCCGAAATGAGCCGTTGTATGATTATGGCAAATCCGTACCTTCGTACCTGCCAGAAATGCCGCAAGTAGCGGAAACACACTTAACGTATTCAAATGGCAGTGCACAATCTGATAATCATTCTCCTGGATTATCTTTTTCAATGCCGATATGTATCTGCTGAAACGTGAAACCCTGGGCAGTAAATAAATTGTCCCGTTTCGTTTTTGAATCTCATTTTTCTGCGGTAAAATGGAATCTTCGGATACGGCAAAATCAAACTGCACCTTGCTTTGATCTGTAAAACGATAATAATTCATTACCACAGCCTCAATTCCGCCATAATCCATATGGTTTAATACCTGCAATACACGTACAGGCGGCTGAACCGGCATCACTGCGCTCCCTTTCCCTGAATGACTGTGCGGACGGTTTTAACCAATATTATTACATCCAGCAATACGTTCTGATTTTCTACATAATAAAGTTCCATTTCTTTTCTGCCGTTTTCATACCCAATCAGATTCCGCCCGTTTGCCTGCCAATACCCGGTTAACCCCGGCTTTACGCTTAAAAATCGGTCTGCGTCCGCTCCGTACTTTTCCAACTCGTTTTCTACAATCGGCCTTGGGCCTACAAAACTCAAATTGCCGCAAAAGATATTCCAAAGCTGCGGAAGCTCGTCTAAGCTGCTTTTTCGTAAAAAATTTCCAATTGGCGTAATTCTGGGATCGTGCTTTAATTTAAAATCCCGGTAAAATTCTTCTTTCTGTTCTTCTGAAAAATTCTGAAAAATTTCATCCGCATTTTTATACATACTCCGAAATTTCCATATTTTAATTTTCCTTCCGTTCTTGCCCAAACGCTCATGGCCATATATAACACTTCCCGGATCAGCCGCAAAAATAACAGCGGATAGCAAAGCAAAAACAGGGGATAATACTACCATTGCGCAAAAACTGCCTGCAATATCAAAAACACGCTTTCCGAAAGCATACGTATACCGGAACAAGAGCCTGCGCTTTTGCGCATTCCGGCCCAGTTCCTTCTGACTTAATACCGTACCCGCATATTCCTGACCCATTTATCCATTCATTCCTTTCACAAGTTTAATGAAGCGGAAGCAGCCGGCTTTCCCATTCCATGCCGATTGCCTCTAATTTTTCTTTCTGTGTCATGCTTATGGTACTGCTGCGATATTTTGATTTCTGGCGTTTCAGCCATAAGTCCAGCCGAAATCCGTCCTTTGTCTGAAATCCGCCGGGAACCTGCAGATTCCCGGTTTGTAAAAAGTATTGCTTTGCCTTTTCATAGGCGTCCTCCCACGCGGCTTCCTGCGGAGTCCGCCAATCCATACCAAGCAACTCCAGTTTTTTAATCTGCTCGGCCGAAAGAGGCGTCTTCTGCCTGGGCATGCGGTAGCGTTTTCTCTGCTCGCACAGCCATTTCCCGATCCAGACGCCCTCCTTGCTGACGTAGTTCTGCGCAATTTTGAGATTTCCATTTGTCCGGTAGTAATCCGCCGCAATCCGGTATCGGACTTCCCATCCGTCTTTGTCCCAGATCATGCCGACGGCGTCTAGCGCGCCGATCTGCTCTTTTGTCAGCGGAAGTGTCCCAGACGGCGGAGATTTGCGCCGCATGCGCTGGTTGTAAATCCACTTGCCTAAACTTACGCCGTTTACACAGTAATCGGACGGCACGTCAAGATTTCCGTGACTGCGGTAATATTCTCTGGCAAGCGCATAATTTTCCTGCCAAAGTTCCTCCGCGCGGCTGCCCCATTCCATGCCGATGGCTTCCATCTGCCGTATCTGTTCTTTTGTCAGCGCGGCGGCAGTTTTCTTTTTGCCAGCGTACACCTGCTTTAAATTCGCGATCCAACTGCCTAAACAGACTCCGTCCGGCGTACAATAAGACGCGGGAACCCTTAGGTTCCGGTGCGTATCATAATACTGTTTTGCCGCCCGGTAATGCTTTGCCCAGAGCGCTGCTTTTTTATCCCAGATCATGCCAAGCGCATCCAGTCTTTTCATTTGTTCCTCCGAGAGTGCGCCGTGTTTTTGCATCTGCCGCACATTGCTGACCCATTTACCGAGCGCATAGCCCTCTTCTGTCACATAACCGGATTTAACGTCCGTATGCCCATGCCGTCTGTAATAGGCCGAAAGAGCCTCACAACCCCGTTCCCAGCTTTCGTGTTCGGGGATCTCCCATACCATGCCGATTTCATTCAGCTTTCGGATTTGATCCCCAGTCAGCCTGCCGTTCCGTTTCCCGGCATAGACGCGCCGCTGTGTCAAAAGCCATGCGCCAAGCGCGAGGCCGTCTTTTGTAACATAAGATTTCGGCGCCCTCAAACTGCCGTATGTATTGCGGTATTCTGCTGCTGCCGCATAGTAAATTTCCCAGGCCGATGCCAAATTTGACTTCAGTTGCAAAAACAGCTTCCGGCAGTCCTTTACTTCGTCGTAAATCTGAAATTTCCCGAAAAATTCCTGCCCTCTGTCGGGCGCGGCAGGCAGAGTCATGGAAGCTTCCCTTATCTCATCCGTTAAAACGTCCATGCAGCATAAGCTTTCAAAATTATTGACCACGTCAAAAATAACCGGCTGCCGGCATCCTCCGGCGGAAAGCGCCCGGCCGATTTGCTGCAGGTACAAAATTGGTGAAATAGTCGGGCGAAGCAAAATAACGCCGTCAATATCTTCTACATGAACGCCTTCATTTAGCATATCGATACAGAACAATAGTTTTAAATGGCCGCTTTGATCGGCTTTGAACGCATCGAAATCCTTTTGCGAAGAAGCGCTGTCATAGTAAATGCTGTAAACATGCGGCTGCGGATCGATCCTGGAAAACCATTCGTCCGTATGTGTTTTCATTTCCTCCATATGTTCCTTGTCGGAACAAAACACAATGTATTTCCCGTTTGTTTTTTTCATGTGGCGGGCAAAAATTTCATCCAGTCCCCGCGACTGTCCGACCGCCCTTCTCAGCTTTTGCAAAATTTCCTCATTGGCCGCACGAGTTCCTTTTGTACTTGCTTCGGATACTTTGCGTTCCCATTTTTTCAATTCTTCCTGGCAGGAATAGAGGGACATGACGTATACCGGAGCGGGAAGAATATTTTTTACAATAGCTTCTCCAAGCGTCAACTCCGACGCAATATGCCCGTCAAACAACTCCTCAGCCATGTTTCTCCTGTTGTCCAGATAACGGATATTTGTCGCCGAGAGGCCTAAGATTTTGGCGTCGGGAAAGGCGTCTAAAAGCCTCTTTACACCCTTACCCCATTCCGCGGCGCCACACCTGTGAAATTCGTCCAGAATAATATACGAAGGCGAAATGGAAGCAATTTGCGTTTCATCTGCGTTCATAAGCCTTGCATAAGTCAGGAACAAAACGTTATCCTGCGCCTGGCCGCCGGATTTTTGCGCGGTTCTGTTCAGGTTTTCCAGCTGCGTCCGGTAGATATATTCGTTTGGAGCCAGCCAGCAAATCCTGCTGCCCGGATGATCCTCTGCCAGTTTAAAAGCAATAAATGATTTTCCGGTTCCGGTAGGATGGATAACTGCCGCTTTACCTGTTTGCTCCATAAGAGAAAGGGAATGCTTATATGCAGTTTCATTATGTAAGAATAATTCAATGCCCATATACTCACCGCCGTTTGCCTGTTAAGTTTTCTGATTTTCGCAGATTACCCTAATCTGTGAAACAGGCGTATCAAACGCAGTATTTATGGGCTTTTTCGTTCAGGCTGACCCATATATTGACCATAAAAAGAAAAGAGAGAATCCATATGGCAGCGTTTTGTGTCGACGGACGGGTGTACATAGCGGTTTAATGTGATTTTTACATCCGAATGCCCCAGCATTTCGCTGATACTTTTTATGTCCGCTCCATTGTCAATGCAGTTCGTTGCAAACGTATGGCGTAATATGTGAAAGTTATAATCTTTTAATCCCGCCTCTTTTAGATAAAACTTGAATTTATTTTGATACGTTCTGGGTTCCATTGGTTTTACGCCGCCCAGAAAATACCCTTCCTTTCCCACATATCCGGCTATAAGCTTTGCAAGCTGTCCCGGAATCGGAATCTCCCGTCTGGAACACTCCGTTTTGGGGCTGCTCTCCACAAGTTTTGTTTTTGCATTTCCATCCTCCACGCGGATCCGCTGAATTGTACTGTTTACAGAAAGCAATTTTAATTCCATATTGATATCCCGCCACTTTAAAGCGCAGATTTCGCCCAGGCGCAGTCCCATGGAAAGACAAATTAAGATTCCTAGCTTATGAATATCCATATCCTGATATAAAAAGCGAATCAAACTGGCCTGTTCCGCTAAGTTTAAAATCTTCGTAACTTCTTTTTTCTTTTGCAGGTTTTTCTTCTTTACCTGTATTTTTGGTACATTATAATTTTCTTCTCCATAACTTAAAATCTGGTTTAATACGCAGCAGATGCTTTTTTGAATGCTTTCCGACTGTGAAAAGCAGATCTGATTATGGAGCGTCCCTGTATCAATACGGCTGACTAAACTTCCCGCTAATGTCTTTGACAAGTAGGTATTGTAAATCATGCTGTATTTTACATACGTAGACTGCTTTTTCGTATCCCTTATCCGTCCCAGCCACTCGTCTGCAATCGTCCCAAAAAAAATTTCGTCCTGTTCCCCATCTTTTGTCTTTTCCTGTTTTTCCTGTTTCATTTTGGCCGTAAGAAGCTTTTCTTTTACCTCCAGGTAAGATTTGGCATACACGGAATGATACCTGTTTTCTCCGTTTGTCTGTTTCATATATCTGCCTTCCCACCTGCCGTCGCTTCTTTTTCGTATGTTCTCTCCTCGCCTTGCCATGTGTTCCTCCTTACCACTTTGTTGACCCTAAATAATTCTTTTCAATAGAAAAATTTTGCTTTTTTTAACGCTAGTTTGTCGAAATCCATTGACAAAAACAAACAGCGACTATATAATATATATTACTTTTGCAATATTACTTATAGTTTGACTAATTTTTACCTGAATATACCTTCGCAGATTAGGGTAATCTGCGAAAAAACAGCGTATTTTGTCGCTGTTTCTCTTTTCCGGATATAAAACGGGCTGTCGCAATAAGGATTGAATATACGAGATATAGTATTGTTTCGGGATAAAATTCTACTAAATCTTGTATATGTTCTCTTAGTGCGACAGCCCATTTTTCTGTTACATTACATTTATATTTCTTTTTAACCGAATTTACTGAAAACAGATTACTTATATATTTCCTTTCTTTCATTTACAGGAGAAACCACATTTTTCAAAGTATCCCGTACTGCATGGACGCCTTTGCACATCTCTTTAAAATATCCGCATACCTTTTCTGAAAGCCCTGTTTCATACAAATCCACGCCAAAAATTTCCCGATTGCTTAAAACCGGCCGCAAAGCGTCCGTATCAACGTCGTCTCCCAGTTTTATTTTATTTACATACGGGCAAACCGTATCCAAAAGCGGATCCGGGCTTAACGTAAACGCATTCCCGTTATCGTCCACGCCCATCAAATACCGCAGCCATCCGGCATATACAAACGGAATGCCAGATAAACCGGAAACCTTTTTCCGATCAGACATAAGATATGCCCGTATCGTTTCCCCAAACCGTACGGAAAGCTTCTGTGAAGTATCCGTCGCAATCCTCTGCGGCGTATCCGGCATAAATGGATTTGGAAAGCGGATGCAAATTACCGTTTCAATAAACTCTTTTGGATCCAGCACGCCAGGATCTACAACGACTGGAAGCCCTTCCTGATATCCAATGATTTCTATCAGCTTTTTCAAATCCGGATCCTGCATTTCCTTTGAAATAGACGTATATCCAAGCAGGCAGCCAAATACCGCAAGCGTCGTATGAAGCGGGTTTAAGCATGTGCAGACCTTCATCTTTTCTACTTTTTCCACCGTTTCCCTTGATGTAAATAAAAAACCCGCCTGTTCCAGTTCCATACGCCCGTTCGGAAATTCGTCTTCTATGACAAGATATTCGCATTCCTCCGCATTGACAAACGGAGCCGCATACGTGTTTTTCGATGTAATTACAGGTTCTAAACCGAAAACTCCGTCTTTTTTTAAAATTTCTTCTATGGAGGCGTCCGGCCGCGGCGTAATTTTATCGATCATTGTCCACGGAAACGATACGCTCTCCTTGCAATTGATATAATCCTTAAAACCTGTGTCTGCTTTCCCGTTCTTTACCCAATGCTCAGCAAAAACCGAAATTGCCTCGTACAGCTTGTCCCCGTTATGGGAGCAGTTATCCATACTGACCATTGCAATCGGTTTTTCGCCGCTTTGATAACGCGCGTATAACAGGGAAGCCACTTTGCCGATATAGCTTTGCGGACTGCCTGGCCCGTCTATTAAATCTTTTTCCACAGCGGCAATTACACGTCCCGACCCGTCCGTTAAGCCATATCCTTTTTCCGTAATTGTAAACGAAGCCATCTGTAAAGAATCTTTACAGAAAATTTCCTTCAGGCGCGCAAATGCTTTTTTGTCCGACGAATCAAGCGCCAGAGATTCCGCCACGGATCCGGTAACCGTCTTTTCTATTGTCCCGTCCGCCTTTAACGTAACCAGGATCGAAAGATCATCATGCGGATGGAGCATTTTTTCTATAATTTCATAGTCATATCCTTCTGCCACAATCAGCCCTCTGTCGAGTATCCTCTTATTTAAAAGCTTCTGCACCGCATTGGCCTGAAAAGCGCGAAAAAGGTTTCCTGCGCCAAAATGAATCCAGAATGGATTTTCTTTTGTAGCCGTTATCATTTTTTGCCTGTCAAACTCGGGAAGGCGGTAACCTGCCGCTTCCCACTGTTTTTTTTCTTTGATGCCTTGTTCGTTTAATTTCATGTTCTTCTCCTTACGCCGCATTTTTTTCAATGGCTTCCCATAAACCGTTCAAATAAGCCGCTCCCAAAGCCCTGTCATAAAGCCCATAGCCCGGCATTGCCACCTCGTCCCAAATCATGCGCCCGTGATCCGGACGGATTGGCCCGTCAAACCCGGTTTCATATAACGCCTTCATAATTTCATACATGTCAAAATCACCGTCCGAAGACAAATGCGCCGCTTCTTCAAAATTATCCGCAGAATGGAATTTTAAATTACGCACATGGGCAAAATGAATCCTTCCCTTTAAAGAACGTATCATATCCGGCAGGTTATTATTCAGGTTCGTACCATAAGATCCGGAACAAAACGTAACGCCGTTATGCGGATTATCAACCAGATTCATCAGACGCAGGATATTTTCCTTATTTATAATAATCCTTGGCAGCCCAAATACGCTCCATGCCGGATCATCCGGGTGGATCGCCATATTAATATCGTATTTGTCACAGACAGGCATGATTTTCTCCAGAAAATATTTTAAGTTTGAAAACAGCCGTTCTTCGTCCATACCCTGATACATAAGAAACAGTTCTTTTACATGCTCCATCCGTTCCGGCTCCCAGCCCGGCATAACCGTCCCGTTCATATCGCCTGCAATAGACGCAAACATTTTTTCCGGATCCAGCGCGTCTACGGCTTTTTGCGTATAAGCTAATACCGTGGAGCCGTCCGGGCGCACCCTTGCAAGTTCCGTCCTCGTCCAGTCAAATACCGGCATAAAGTTATAACATACCAGGTGAATATCCTCTTTTCCCAAATTTTCAAGCGTTTCAATATAATTTGCAATATAATCATCCCGCTTCGGCGCCCCGGTTTTAATTGCATCGTGGATATTTACGCTTTCGATTCCGGCTACATGAAGTCCTTCCGCTTCGATCTCTTTTTTCATTGCCTGAATGCGTTCTCTGCTCCATATTTCCCCGGGAGCCGTATCATACAGCGTCGTAATTACGCCTGTCACCCCCGGTATCTGCCGAATCTGTTTTAAAGTAACCGTATCAAACTTTGAACCATACCATCTCAATGTCATTTCCATATTTATCCCAGTTTCCTTTCTCCATCGGTTTTACTTTATTTATTGCTT
This sequence comes from uncultured Lachnospiraceae bacterium, assembly GCA_910577065.1. Lineage (GTDB taxonomy): Bacteria > Bacillota > Clostridia > Lachnospirales > Lachnospiraceae > Roseburia_B. The sequence continues at coordinate 8,519 of CAJTLD010000006.1, forward strand.
TGTTTCAGGAGAATTATGTATGAAAATGATCCCAAAATGCATTAGAAGATATATCTTTTTCTTTTTTTGCAACAAACCGGCCAAAATAGTACACTATTTAATATCACACGTCCACACCGATTTCGATGGGAGAATGTTATGAAACAAAATCTGCAGCAGATAAAAAGGGCGGTTTCAGGCGATATACAGGCATTTGCCGATTTATACCGCGACATTTATGCCGATTTATACCGTTTTGCCCTTTACACATTAAAAAATCCCGCTGACGCGGAAGACGCCGTCAGTGAAACTGTCATTGACGCATTTACATCCATAAAAAAACTGCGCTTTGAAGAATCGTTTTCAGCATGGATTTTTAAAATCCTGTCCGTAAAATGCAAACGGCGGTTTTTAGAATACAAAAACCGGCCCGATGAACTTACAGCGGATATTCCGGATACGGCGGCTTCTTGTGATCTTGCGGAACATTTAGATCTGCGCGCTTCTTTCTTCCAATTAAACGACGAAGAACGCCTGATTATCAGTATGCACATTTTCGCCGGATACAGCAGCAGGGAAATTGCAAAAATTCTGCACAAAAACGCCAATACCGTGCGTTCCAAAGAAAGCCGGGCATTAAAAAAGCTTTCGGATCAGTTAAACGATTCTCACAAAAAGGAAAGGTGAGCCTATGAACAGACAGGAATTATACGATCAAATCAAAGAATCCGCCAGGCGGGCAGACATACCGGATTCCCTTAAGCCGGAACATATTGCGTTTAAATTGCAGCCTTATCAAAAGAAACAAAAACACATGATTTATTTTCCTTTCAAAAAAACAGTTTCTGCGGCAGCCGTCGTACTTTTATGCGGCCTTTTATCTTCTGCGGCATGGAACAGCCGGAAAACATCCATTGCAGAAACCTCGGACGCCGCAAAATTAATACGGGAAGCCTCTTCAGAACACACCCAACTTCCATCAGAAACAGACGTATCTAATGAACCGGAAGCAAAGGACACTCCAAAAAAAGACGCCGGGACGCTCTATACTGTTGCAAAAAGCTACGATCAAGTGCTTGAAACCATAAAATCTGCTTCTGAAATGGAATCCACCTACCGGACCGATTATGATTTTGATACAGGCGATACGGCCGGCGCAAGCGGTATGGAAAACGAAGCTGCAAAAGAAGAATCAGCTGCCGGTTATGCAGAAAGCGATTCAAACGATATGTCCGCCAATAAAATGTCCGGCTATTCCACAACAAACCTGCAAACACAGGGAGTTGACGAAAGCGACCGGATTAAAACCGACGGACGCTATATTTATACGGTAAGCGGAATCCACCTCAACATAACCGATACGTCAAACGGAGTATTAACGCCGGCCGGGGTTATCTCCCCTTCTTTAAATGCTTCCGATCATATTCTGGAATTTTTTGTCGATCAAAATTTTTTGTATCTGCTGGTACAGCGTTACGAAACTTCCTTGACAGAAGAAACCCAGTATATAGAACCAGACTCCGATGATTCCGGATTTCTTCCGCTAAACAAAGGATGCCTCAAACAAAGCCGTATGGAATCATCCCCTTCCACCGCGCTTTATACGTACGATATCACAGATCCCGCAAACCCTTCCCTTACAGGGACGTTTGAGCAGGACGGCTATTACTATACTTCGCGCAAAATCAAAGATACGATATATCTCTTTACGCAAAAAACCCTCATGGAATATGTCTCTTCCAACGGCAGCTATGACAAGATTATTCCCTGTGTAAACGAAGAACAAATTGCCTATGATCATATTTACGTGCCGCAGGAGGGAGGCCAAGGACTGATTTTATCTTCCATAAATACCGCCAGTCCACAAGAAGCCGCAGACAAAATTATGATTGTCCACAATTTCGTCAACACTTATGTTTCCACCGACGCAGTTTATTTGTACCATACCAATTATACAGTGGACGGCAGCCTGACGGAACTTGCGAAGTTTTCCATTCAGGACGGTAAAATCAACGCTGTAAACGCCGCTTCCGTAAAAGGAGAAATCACAGATACCTTTGCCATCAACGATTACCAGAACACTCTGCGCGTTTTAACAACATACCGCGACAAAAATGCGAATACGGACAATCGGCTTTTCATCTTTGACAAAGACTTAAACCTTACGGGATCGCTAAATGGAATTGCACGGGGCGAAGAAATTTATGCAGCCAGATACCTTGCAGACACCGCTTATTTTATCACGTACAAAAATACAGATCCCTTATTTGCCGCGGACTTATCGGACCCTTCCCAACCGGTTTTGCTTGGGGAACTTAAAATCACCGGATTTTCAGATTATCTTCATTTTTGGGGAACGGATAAACTGCTCGGCATAGGATATGAAACAGATCCGGATACCGGGGAACAAAAAGGGTTAAAGCTTGTGATGTTTGATATTACAAATCCCACGGATTTAAAAGCAGCAGACAGCACCGTCCTCACCGACTCTATTTATTCGCCTGCTGCGCATGAATATAAAAGCGTTTTGGCAGATCCGCAGAAAAATCTGATCGGATTTACTTCACAAAATATGCGGGAAAACACCCCTTCTTATGCGGCCTATTATATCTTTCATTTTACAGACGGCCGTTTTGTCCAAAGGCTTATGGAACGCCTGCCGGATTACGAATATATTTCCTATGATTCCATCCGGGGAATTTATATAGAAGATATGTTTTATATCGCAAGCCCGACAAAAATTACTTCCTTTGATATGACCCGGGATTTTGCCAAAACAGGAGAACTGGATTTATCCGAAAATTGATTTAAAATTGTATGCGCCGCATAGTTCTCCTCTGCAAGAACGTATCTGAAATAAAAAGGGCCTGCCGCATTAAGAAGTAAACATACAAGATACCATATCTTGTTATTGCTTTTCTTAATGCGACAGTCCCTTTTTATTCGTTTAAATACTGTGAAACTCCCATCATAATCGCCCATGCCACTTTTTCCTGATAAGCGTCCGTATCCAAAAGTTCCGCCTCTTCGCTGTTGCTTAAAAAACCGCACTCCACAATCACGGTAGGCGTAGGCGTTTTTTTCAGCAGATAATAGCTTTCATTTGCTTTTTCCACTCTGTGATTGTCCGGATCCAGATGAAGCACGAGACTGTTTTGTATTTTCTTTGCCAGCGCTTCTCCCTCTTTGGAATGGCCGTAATAAAATACCTGCGCCCCTTTGACATATTCCTCCGGATAGCTGTTCTGGTGTATGCTGACGGTAAATACAGGCATGGCCTTGGAAATAATCTCACACCGGTTGTGCATATCTTCTACCTTCATATTTTTTGTTCCGGGTTTATAAAGGCCTTCTCCCGTTTCCCGCGTCATAACCACTTCATAGCCCTGGCTTTCCAACAGAACCTTCAGCTTATGCGCAATGTTTAAATTAATATCCTTCTCCAAGGTTCCGTTAATGCCTATTTTGCCCGGATCATCGCCGCCATGCCCGGCGTCTATTACAATACAATTCTCGTTTACTGTGACCGCAGCGCTGCTCCCAGCCATAATAACCGCTTCCTTCCGCGACAATATGACAGCGGAAAAAAATAAGATAACCGCCATTGCAAGTTCTATTTTTTTATGCAAAGTTCCACCTTCGCCATGTTCTTTATTCAGCTTATGACGGCACGCATTGTCCTAATTCATATATTTTAAAATCGTATCCCAAATTCTGCTTTCTTCCAGGCCAAGCTTCCAGAATGACATGCCCGCAAGATCGTGCTCCTTAAAAGCCGCCAGCCTGAGATCCATGGATCTTTCATCCTCCAGCCAGATTTTATATGTGGTTCCGTCTTTTATATATTCCGCATAATACTGCCCGTCCGGTTCCGACCAGACCGGATCCACTCCGTTGACCGACGACATATTCCATGCTTCTTCCATACCGACTGCCTGTGAAGAGATTTCATACGGAACATAATCTTCTGACGCGGCTTCCACGTCGTCCGTCGCTTCCTTCGGCTGCAAGGCCCATACCCTTGTGAAAAACGGCGCGGCCAGAATCAGCTGATTTGCCGGGACTTCTTTTAAGGTGTCTTCAATTCCCTGCTTTACAAAACCTATAGAAGCTACGGAACCTTCCTCCGAGCCTGCATAATGCTCGTCATAACCCATCATAATAATATAATCCGCAAAATTGGCCTGTTCTTCCCTGTCATAAAACGCGGTATAGTCGGACGGTACATAATTGTCGACAGAAAGCACAATCCCGTTATTTTCACATTTCAGAGAAAGTTCCCTGATAAACTGGACATAGCCGTCTCCCGCTTCTTTTCCCAACGCTTCAAAATCCACGTTAATTCCGTCAAAATTATATTCAATTGCCGACGCAATCAATTGGTTCACCACATTTCTGCGCTTTGACGTATGCGTTAAAACTTCTGTAGAATCCACTTCTTTATTTTCCAGGTTGTTGATGAGCGCCCAGACTTCTACTTCCTGGCTGTGGCAGTAGTCCACATATTCCTTGCTGGACAGGTTCATCAAGCCGCCCTCGTTGTCATTCAGATAAAACCATGTAGGCGAAATCACATTCAGCCCTTTCGTACGGGCCAGTACGTCTTTTATGGTACTGTTGGCCTCTTTTGTCGTCACCTGATGCCACGCCATATTAATTTTCTCGTCTTTCAGCAAATGGGTAAAGGTTTCCTCTTCATAAGTATGTCCATAACTTTTTTCTTCTTCTTTTCCCAGCTTTTTTTTGCGTATATAGCCGATAATACCGTCTTGTGTAGCTACTTTATCCCAGTCTTTCCCCGCTTCTAACAGCGTCAGTTCGGTTTCTTTTTCTACCTGCTTAAGAATCGGGCTTTTAATACCTCCTTTCAAACGGATCTGCGTGTTTTTCTTGACAGGTACCGAAGTATAATCTGACCAGTCCGTTGTTATAACCATACGGTTTGGCTCTTCATAAAACTGATATTCCAAATCCGTAAATTTTTTGACATAATCTATGGCAATCAACGCCGTATGTTCTTCGGCATATACGATAACATAATTTTCTTCGTTCTTTTTCTTTGTCACAGAGTATTCTTTGCTTGCGGCTTCCGCGGATATGACGTCCGATGCCGTTGTATATAAAAGCAGGTTTTCATTTCCGTCCCAGTAAAATCGGCTGTTAAATAATTCCCGGACCATATCATAATCCAGATAAGCCATTCCGTCGCGCAGAACCGCTTTCTGCGCAAGGACTTCATGATTGAGTACGATTGCCGCCGTCTGATCCTCTGTCAGATCATAATATTCTTTTAAATCCATTTCTTCTTTGGTAGGGGTATACTTGCTGATAAGCTTGCCTGCGAATATAACAATTACCACACAGATAATTACACAAACAGCTATTACAACAGACTGCATCACGCGCCGTTTCTCCATCTAAAGATTCCTCCTTTGGTAAGATATCCACGCACATTATAGCATATTACGACTTGGATTCAAAGTAATTTAAAACCGGAAATCTTAAAAAAGCCGGATCCAATTCCTGCGCCTGGCAGGGGATCCGGCTTAGTTTTTGTCTTTTATCTTTTTATCTGTTATTCTTATCCGGCATTGAGGAACCTGAATCAGAATATTTTTACAAATCCCAAATGAATTTAGTTACAATTACAGATACAAAATGAAATTACATTCTGCATATTTTATCAAATCTGACTTCCTTTAACACCCCCTCGTCATAGATATAATCCCGCATGTATGAGTCCTCTTCATTGACAAATAATGCGTCTGTTACACCGAAGGAATTACTTAAAAATCCCTCCAGCCAAAGTGTAATGCCTCTTTGTTCAATTTCCTGCAGTTCAGCAAACAACTGCATCTTTTGTACATTTTTCATCATTCATCGTTCTCGCTTTGCCCACGAATGTACAAATGCGTTTCTGTGAAAAACTATGATTTCTTAAATATGGGCAGCAGAGTATTTCTCCTTTTGTATTTTGCGGCAAGCCCTCCTGACAAAAAGTCCATACAGGCAAATGTTTCCGGCCGGATACGAAATGGATCGGGAATCAAAGGCAGGCTTATAACCTGAATCTTAAATTCTTGTTCTATTGCGTTCTTTACCATTTTCTGCGGGTTTAGGCTTGCAAATACAGGACGGATATTTCCCCATTTGTCGCTTTGGATTTCTTCCAGAAGTTCTCTGGCGGCATATGCCTGCCAGGGATTTAAATTTAAAAGGAATATCTTTCTGCCGCATCGCAATAACTCTTCGCGGTAACCGGAATAATCATCTGAAAAATCCATAAGTATTTTTTCGTAGGATCGGTTTAACAGGATCGGTATCTGTTCCCGCTTCACATTCGGATAATAGCTTACGCCTTTTTCCTTAAAACACCCGTCTTTTCCTGCCTCTTTCCAGCGCGCCAGTTCTTTGGACGCGCCCAATTCCAGGCAGGCAGCCCGTTCATTTTGCCCGCTTGCCGCATAGTTTGCCAATGCCACGGCTAAGTGCGTTGCGCCACTGCCGCGGATACTTCCGGCAATTCCAATACTTCTTGGTAACGGTTCTTTCTTTTTCCAGCAATCCATCAAACATTCTCTCCTTTTCTTTTGTCATATAAAACGGATCCTTATCCAATGGAAAACAATATACCCTGCGCCCGTATTTTTTTGCATACTGCCTTGCCCGGCTTTTATTTCCATAATTTGATATAAGAACCAGTCCCGGTTTATGCTTTGCCGTTTCATAGGCGGCGTTTGCGCATTCTGTTTCCCATTCCCGGCTTCCGACAACTAAAAGAAACATGTCCGCCCCTTCCGATACGGCTCCCGCAATATCCGAACCGTAATCTATAATTTCAATGGCGTTATACGGTATGTTTACTTCCACACCCTGCCCGTATGCTGGCATTCCCAGGAAATTTTTTCTGCGGTAAAGACCGCCCTCTTCTACGAAACTGCCCTGACGGGCCGCAGTCCGCATATCATCACTTGAATTATGTTCCCGATATACCGCAGGCAGGTTGTTTTGGTTGAAATATTCGGTAAGAGAAACGGAAAGATGAGTTGTTCCTATGTGCGGCTGACTGCCGGCTGCAACAATTTTCTTTAAGAGATGCCCTTGATAAATTGAAATTTTTTTCGACTGCATTTGCTCTTTGACAGCTGACAGAAAATCTCCTGCCGACGCATAACGCGCAGACCTATCCAGATCCGCAGCTTTTTTGGCAATTTGCATCAGACACCGGGACTTATGGTTTCCTTCCGCACGGATCAATTCTTCCAGAAGCTTTCCGATGCTGTAGATATCCGTATAAATACCCACTTTCGCATCACTTAACTTCTCCGGCGCGCAAAACCTGGGAGTCCCATAATTTTGAAATTTATTCCCTGTTTTTGATAAAAAATCGGCAATGCCGAAATCCACCAGCTTTACGCTGTTTTTTCCTACAATGATGTGCTCCGGCTTTAAATCCTGATACAGCATTGGAAATGGTTTTAGATGATGCATATAATCCAGAATATTTGCCGTTTCTGTTATAATATAACAGATAAAATCCAGGGTAATAAATGATGATTGAAGCATCAAAGCTTCCAAAGACTCACCCTCTGCATATTCCTCTACCATATAAAAAAATTCTTCATCTTCTTCTACATCGTATATATGTGGAATCTGGGGGTGGTTCAGATGATTCAGGATATCTGCTTCCCGAATCTTCCAGGCAGATTCCGGGTCTTTTAAAATACGCTTAACAGCCCTGTATCCGCCTAGTTTTTGATGCCTGGCCAGGTATACGGTAGTGCCGCTTCCTCTTCCAAGTTCCGAAAGAATCCGATACCTGCCAAACAAAATCGTTTCTTGTATATTCACCGCTCCTTCCTGTATTTATCGGAAAGAGCATCTCTTGTATTTGTTTATATCATAAATTTCTGACACTTACAATAGAAAAATTATTTTTTTAGATAGTTTACAGATATTTAATAAAATTCCGGGCTTTACAGATAGGGGGTATTTGATTATAATAATATGAGGTTTACATAAATTCCAGATAAGGAAGTGATTATTATAAAAATCGAAAAGGTAAATGAGCATCAAATCCGATGCACGCTGACACAGCAGGATCTGGCCAACCGCCACCTGAAACTTAGCGAATTAGCTTATGGAACAGAAAAAGCTAAGATGCTGTTCCACGATATGATGCAGCAGGCGAATTATGAATTTGGTTTTGAATCAGAGGATATCCCCCTCATGATAGAAGCAATCCCTGTTTCACCGGAATCTATTATCCTGATTATTACAAAGGTAGAATATCCGGAAGAACTCGATACCCGGTTTGCCAAATTTTCAGATATACCGGAGGGTTACGAAAACTATACGGATGATGATATACAAAACGGCTTTACGGAAAGCGCGGATGATATATTAGATTTATTTAAGAAGATTACGGAAGAACGAAACAATTCTTCCGATCATTTCGTAGCGCTGCAGGACGCCGTAAAAGGAAGTTCTCCCATTACATCCATATCAGACGATGATGTCAACGTACCGATTGATTTATCAAAAATGTTTATTTTCCACAGTCTTAGGGATATTACAAGGCTGGCCCGGATACTGAAGAACTTCTACGAAGGCGACAACTCCCTGTTTAAAGACGAATTAAACCAGACTTACTATCTTATCATACACAAAAGCAGCCTTTCGCCGGAAGTTTTTAATAAAGTCTGCAATATACTGGCAGAATATGCAAACCAGGGGATTATCACAACGGCTACCGAAGCTTATTTTATCGAACATCACCAAATTATCCGCAAGCACAATGCACTTCAGACATTTGCATCATTATAATAATAAGGAGTTCCCGAGAGGGAACTCCTTTTGTGTCTCTCCTTCAACCCCCGCATTACCTCAAACGAAAATGGCGGAATAAAAAGAAGAATACGCAAAGATAAAACAGCTCCAGATATACGGCCAGCGAAATTTTTCCGCTTGAAATCCAGAAATATGCAAATAAACAGACAGGTATAAATAGAAACAGACCAAAATAGTAAATCGTTCGTAAGATCCCTTTGTTTTTTTCCGGAACATTTTTATATTCCTCTTCAACAAGTTCCGGATGCGTCGCTTTACATTTGATAATAGCGCCATATCTTCCCCATTCCCGGTAAGCCTCGTATTCCAGCCCGTCAATTTCAAATTTAGGATTCATCCCTTCCTGCGTCACAACCAGGTTCAGATTCTGTTCCATCCCATACTGGCAAAGCGATTCGGTAAATTCCTCCGGCGTCAGCGCCATATTGTCCGGTACAAAATAAAATGCCTTTTTCCGTTCTGCTGCAGATACTTTTTTGTAATCATTGATAATACCCATAAAACGACCTCCTTTTCTTTCCATATCCTCCATTTTGCAGTTTATAAGCCCAACGTCGATGGAATCTGCCTGCGTCTGGAGAATGAAACGGCACATTGAAATCGCAGCTTCCAGATCACTTTGTCTACTTAACAGGTAATCAAGATGAACTTTCAGGATATCATTTAAGCTTTCCCCTTGAAAAATTCTGTGAATGTCTTCGATAGATACATCCAGCCTGCGGAAAATTTTGATCTTTTTCAATGTTTCCACATCTTCTTCCGTATATTCGCGGTAACTGTTCTCTTTATTCCGCCGCGGATGAAGAAGTCCTTTCTTTTCATATAAACGGATATTCTGTTTTGTGATACCTGTTTTAAGTTCCACTTCGCTGATATTCATTTAATGCGCTCCTTTCTTCTGGTTTCTACGGTCACTATAAGGGATATATCAGGTATAAAGTCAATAGAAATTTGAAAAAAATACGGGGGAAAACTCCAATTTTGAAGTATCTCCCCCGTATAACCTTTGATATTATGCAAGATCCTTTTCTAAAAATGCATTAATTTCATTTACGAGCGCGTCCGGTTCAATGCCATGTACCATAGCGGCCTCTTCAATTGTTTCCATCTGGGACGACGGGCATCCAAGACAGTGCATCCCAATATTTAACAGCACCGGGGCAATATTGGCATCAATCTGAAGCAATTCGCCGATCATGGTAGATTTTGTAACCTGTGTCATCGCAGCAACCTCCTGTCTTTTTCTTGTACGCCGCTTTTGGGCATACCATTTGTCTGTCTGACCTGGTCATTATAATACGTTTGAAACCAATATGCAATTGTTTCCCATATGTTTTTGCAAAAAAACGATTTCAGTACTTGTATTCACTATTTTTTTGTATTAAAATATCCCTAAGCTGATTTTAGCTTAAAAACAGAATTACATAAGGAGGATCCAACAATGGCATACGTTATTACAGATGCATGTGTAAGCTGTGGTACCTGTGAAGGAGAATGCCCGGTAGGCGCAATTTCTGCTGGCGATGGCAAATATAACATCGACGCAGGCTCTTGCGTAGACTGCGGTACCTGTGCCGGCGCCTGTCCGACAGGAGCAATTGAGCAGGGTTAATCTAACAGCAAAAAACTGCCGTACTGTGAAGTACGGCGGTTTTTTTTACCTTATGTAGTCGTAATTTCCTTTTTGGAAAACAGGCGGCGGGGTTCTTTTTTCTTCATACTGCCTTTTAACTTCTTTCCATGAAGTTCCCGGATTGCTTCGTCCAGCTTACGGAAACGTTCTTCTTCCTGCTCGTCCTGTTCGCGCATCAGGTAGTTCATCTCTTTTAACACACGATCGCCGACGCTTTCCCCGACCTCTTTGCCAAGCGCCTGATTATTGTCCTCCATAGCTTCCCTGACAATCTCGCTCATTAACAGCCGAAACTGCGCCATCTTCTCTTCCGCTGACACATAGCCGGAACTTCCGTTGACGGCAGCCTGTCCCTGCCAGGCAGAGGCTGCAGGCTGGTTTGACGTCGCCAGGGCGGCGGCTTCTTCCGGATTTTTTCCGTTATGGACTACCATTTTAATTGCTTTCAGCTGGTAGCCCTGTTCTTTTAACTCTTTTATCTTAAGGAATTGCTGAATGTTCTCTTTGGTATAATAACGATGCCCCATTTCATTACGGGGAATATTTAGTTCCAGTTCTTCTTCCCAGTAGCGCAGCACGTGCGCTTCTACATTCACCAGATTTGCGGCATCTGAGATCATATAACGTAGCTTGTCCAAATGAACTGCCTCCTTCCTTTCTATTCATTATAAAAGAGAATAGAACAATTCGCAATGAATTTTGGTCGGGCGGTTTCGACAGCATACAATCGCTATTTCTCCATATTTGCAAATTTTGTATACTGAGGCAGCCATACTAAATTAATCGTACCGATCGGGCCGTTTCTCTGCTTGGCTATTGTTATTTCAGCTATATTTTTCTTGTCCGTATCTTTATTGTAATAATCGTCACGGTAAATGAACATAACGACGTCGGCGTCCTGTTCAATTGCGCCGGATTCCCTCAGATCAGAAAGCATCGGCCGGTGATCCGGACGCTGCTCTACCGCGCGGCTTAACTGGGACAGGGCAATCACAGGTACGTTTAATTCCCTTGCCAGCCCTTTTAATGATCTGGATATTTCGGAAATTTCCTGCTGCCTTGAATCATATCTTCCGTTTCCGGACATAAGCTGCAGGTAATCGATAATAATCAGCTTCAAATCCTGTTCTAATTTAAACTTGCGGCACTTACTGCGCAGTTCAGAAATGGAAATGCCCGGCGTATCATCAATCATAAGGCGTGAATTTCCAATCACGCCGGCTCCTTCAATGAGTTTTTCCCAATCCGTATCATTCAAATTGCCGGATCGCAGAACCTGAGCGTCTACCCTGGATTCCAATGCGAACAAACGGTTTACAAGCTGCTCTTTGGACATTTCCAGGCTGAAAATTGCTGTGGGCAAGCCCTCATGGAACGCTACATACTGCGCAATATTTAATACAAACGCAGTTTTTCCCATGGAAGGACGCGCGGCAACCAGTATAAAATCCGAAGCCTGAAGACCCGACATTTTGTAATCCAAATCGACAAAGCCAGTCGCAATCCCGGTCACATTTCCCTGCGCTCTCGAAGCCTGCTCGATTTTTTCCAGGGCGTTTAATACGATTTCCCTGATTGGAATATAGTCGCCCCCGCCGCGGCTTTGCAGCAGATGGAATATATTCTTCTCTGTATCGGACAAAATCGTTTCCAGATCCTTTTGCCCGGTATAACACTGGTTTGCAATTTCTTCGGTTACTTTTATCAGGCGGCGCATCATGGATTTGTCTTTTACAATCTGGGCATAAGCTTTGATATTAGCCGAGGTCTGCACGCCTGTCAGCAAATCCCTTACAAACTCAAGGCTGCTTATTTCCGGCGGAACGCCCATAGCCTTTAATTTATTCTGAAGCGTAATCAGATCTACCGTTCCGCCGGCATTAAATAATTCCTTCATGGCTACAAACAGCAGCCCGTACTGCTGATAATAAAAATCTTCCTGCGACAGCATTTCCATTGCTTCTACAATCGCATCTTTATCCATAATCATGGAACCTATAACAGACTGTTCCGCCTCAAGGCTGTTTGGCATTATCCTTTTGATTAGAGCTTCCTCCATGAAGATATTCTCCCCCGCTTATTCCGTACTTACATGTACCTGTAAAATTCCGGTTACTTTTGAATGCAGGCGGATTGGCACTTCATGCGCGCCAAGGCTTTTGATCGGCTCCTCTAACTGCATTTTCTTTTTATCCAATTCCAGATTCAGCTGATCTTTTGCAGCTGCGGATATTTCTTTGGTAGAAACAGAGCCAAACGCTTTGCCGCCTTTTCCTGTTTTGATCTTTACTTCTACTTTTAAACCTTCTAATTTTTTGGCAAGTTCTTTGGCAGCTTCTAAATTTTCTTCTTCCACTTTTTCCTGATGTTTATTTTTCAGTTTTAAATCGTTTAAGTTTTTATTATTTGCTTCCAATGCGAGTTTTTTTGCGAAAAGAACATTTCTGGCATAGGAATCGCTGGCTGTAACAACTTCGCCTTTTTTACCGAGGGATTTTACATCTTCCAATAAAATTACTTTCATATTTCTATCGCTCCTTCTTCCAGCATTTTGTCAATTGTGTCCTGTACGATACGTTTGGCTTCCGCCAGGGTATAATTTGTAAGCTGCGCGCCCGCCACGTTTAAATGGCCGCCGCCGCCGAGCCGTTCCATAATTAACTGGACGTTTATTTCATCTATGGATCGCGAACTGATATAGATCTTGCCTTTGTATTCGGTAAATACAAAGGAAGCCTTAATCCCGATAATATTCAACAGTTCATCCGCTGCCTGCGCGCCTACGATAGTAGGGCTTTCCATTTTGCCGGGGCATACGGATATTGCAAACGCTTTTTTGTATACTTCCGCATGGCGGACTACCTCCGCCCTGGCTTTATAGGCGCTCATATCGTTGCGTAAAAGCTTTCTGACCCGCGTCACTTCCGCGCCGCAGCGCCGCAGGTACGCGGCCGCCTCAAATGTCCTCACGCCTGTCTTTGTCATAAAATTGTTTGTATCAATTAAAATTCCCGCATATATACTGTCGGCTTCACTCGGCTCTAGTTTGATATTTTCTTTAAAATACTGTAAAACTTCCGCAATCATCTCACAGGTAGAAGACGCATACGGCTCTATATAAGATAAAATAGGATTCTGGATTACTTCATTGCCCTGCCTGTGGTGATCAAATACCACAATTGCATTTCCCCGTTCCAATAACTGCGGGCATTCCGTATAATTCGGCCGGTTCGTATCCACAACCATTACAAGCGTATTGCGGTTAATAATTTCCATAGCCCGCTCGCTGTTAATGAACAGATCTTCCGGATATCCATGCTCGGGTGAAAAGCACTCTTTAAACGGACGCAGGGAGGACGTTACTTCATTTAACACAATCTGCGCTTTTTTATTGAGCACTTTTGCGGCGCAGTAAACGCCGATTGCAGCGCCAAAGGAATCCACATCGCTGATATTATGTCCCATGATCATGACATTTTCACGGCTCTCAAGGGTCTCACGCAGCGCATGCGCTTTGATCCTTGCTTTGACGCGGGTATTTTTCTCAACGGTTTTGGCTTTTCCCCCATAATAGGAAATCTGCTCCCCGTCCCGGACTACGGCCTGATCGCCGCCGCGCCCCAAAGCTAAATCAATCGCCATGCGGGAATATTCGTAATTGGTATTGTAATTGTCGCCGCTGCTTCCTACGCCGATACTGAGCGTTACAGCCATTTCATTTCCAACTTTGACATTTTTAACGTCTTCGATCAGATTAAACTTCTCTTCCTGCAATTTACTTAAATATTTGTATTTAAAAACGACAAAATATTTGTCTTTCTCTGTTTTGCGCACCAGGGCGTCGAACCTGGAAAAATAGTTATTTACTTTGCGATCGATCAACGCGGATAACAAGGAGCGTTTCACATCTTCAATACTGTCTAAGGCTTCCTCGTAATTATCGATATATACTAAAGCCGCTACCAGCTTTTGATCCTGGTTTTCTTTGATATACTGGTTTAAACCTGTCTCGTCAAACATGTAGACGGTTGTAAAAAACTGGCGATCTTCCTCCATTTCTACAATATTTTGATCGCCTTCTTCCGTTTCGGATTTGATATAAATCCTTCTCATTTCCAGACGGTATACCTTATCCTCCAGTTCAATCCGGAAATTGAGTTTTTCTTTTCCCCCCATGAACTGTTCCTTTGTAACAACAGGAAATATACTGAAAACAGATCTGCGGTATCCTTTTTCCTTCCCGGTAACTTCCGAAAACCGCTTATTCATCCAGATTACTTTGGCGTTCATATCTAACAGGGCATAAGGCACTTCAAAATCATCCAGAAGCTGTTTTTGTACAGTTGCATACTGTGAAGCAAAGCCAAGCATTTCTTTCGCCAATATCGGCTTTTTACGCACATGGAACGTAAAAATACAAATGACGCATATAATTACAAATCCGGTAAAAATGGCGCCCGCCACGCAATCTGTAAAATAGATCGGTATATTTATAACAAGCAGCAAAACCGTCAGATAGAGCGATGAATTAACGTACCCATGCAGCCCTTTTTTTAACTTTAAATTTTCTTTCATGTCTCCTCCGCCTGTGCAAATGATGATTCCGTATCCATACCATCCTGTTATTATAGCATTTTATTAAAATAAGATAAAGTATTTTTAAAGATGGAGCACACGCTCTTTTATCTCCTGTGTCCTGCCCTGATTCCAATATTGCGTGCCGATATAGCCGCAGGTACGCCTTGCAACACTCATGGTTTTCTGATCCTGGTTTTTGCAGTTTGGGCATTCCCATACCAGCTTTCCATGATTATCCGTAATAATCTGTATTTCTCCGTCATAGCCGCAAAGGCTGCAGTAATCGCTTTTTGTATTTAGTTCCGCATACATAATATGCCTGTAGATATGCTGTATAACCGAAAGCACGGCAGGAATATTATCTTTCATATCCGGCACTTCCACATAGCTGATTGCGCCGCCCGGAGAAAGCTTCTGGAACTGCGCTTCAAACCGCAGCTTTTCAAATGCGTCAATCGGTTCCGTTACGTGCACATGGTAAGAATTGGTAATATAATTTTTGTCTGTAACGCCTTTTATTATACCAAATCTTTTCTGCAGGCATTTTGCAAATTTATAAGTTGTGGATTCTAACGGCGTACCGTATACCGAAAAATCAATCTTTTCTTTTTCTTTCCATTTTGCGCAGGCTTCGTTTAAATAGTTCATAACTTCTAATGCAAACGGCGTAGCGGACGGATCCGTATGGCTTTTTCCGGTCATATAATAAACGCATTCGGCAAGCCCCGCATATCCCAAAGATATTGTGGAATAACCGTTTTTCAAAAGCTTGTCTATATTTTCTCCTTTATCCAGCCTGGCAAGCGCGCCATGCTGCCACAAAATCGGCGCGATATCCGATTTTGTACCCATCAGGCGGTTATGCCTGGCCATCAGCGCCCGGTAACAAAGCGCAAGGCGTTCGTCAAAGATATGCCAAAACTCGTCCAGATCCCCTTCGGATGAACATGCAATATCCACCAGGTTTAAAGTGCATACTCCCTGGTTAAACCTGCCGTAAAACTGAAACTGCCCTTCGTCATTTTTGTATACCGTCAAAAAAGACCGACATCCCATACAGGTATATACGTTCCCCTGTTTTAATTCCCGCATCACTTTTGCCGAAATATAATCAGGCACCATGCGTTTCACGGTGCATTCCGCCGCCAGGCACGTAATATCCCAATATGGGGAATCTTCCGTAATATTATCTTCATCCAAAACATAAATCAGCTTCGGGAATGCCGGCGTAATGTAGATACCGGCTTCGTTTTTTACGCCGAGGATCCTCTGGCTCAACACGGAACGGATTACCATAGCCAAATCCTGCCTTTCCCTTCCTTCCGGCGCTTCGTCCAGATATAAAAAGAGCGTGATAAAAGGAGCCTGCCCGTTTGTCGTCATCAGTGTTACAATCTGGTACTGGATTGTCTGGACGCCTTTATCAATATCCTTTTTCACACGTTCTTCCGCTACCGCGTCAATCTGATCCGCATCCGCCGAAATACCGGCCGCCTCAAATTCTTCCCGCACTTCCCTGCGGAATTTTATCCTGGAAGATTCCACAAATTTAGATAAATGGTACGCGCTGACCGACTGTCCCCCATACTGGCTGGAAGCCACCTGCGCAATAATCTGGGACGCCACAGTGCAGGCCACGGAAAACGAATTGGGCCTGTCAATCTTCGTTTCGCTGATCATGGTACCGTTCTGAAGCATATCGTCTAAATTGACCAGACAGCAGTTATGGATATGCTGGGCAAAATAGTCCGCGTCATGAAAATGGATAAGCCCGTTTTCATGCGCTTCCCAGACTTCTTTTGGGAGCAGGAAGCGTTTCGTAATATCTTTACTGACCTCGCCTGCCATATAGTCTCTCTGTGTCGACGCTAAAAGAGGGTTTTTATTGGAATTTTCCTGTTTCGCCTCTTCGTTCTGGCTTTCGATAATCGTCATAATCTGGCTGTCCGTCGTATTGGACTGGCGGACAAGCTGACGTTTATAACGATATGTAATATAAACCCTTGCTACCTGAAACGCCGTTTTCTGCATAATCTGGTTTTCTACGGCATCCTGTATTTCTTCCACATTCATAGAGCGGATCGATTTTTTGCAGATATTCTCAACATTCTCTGAAACTTCCCGTATCTGCTCTATCGTAAGCCTGTCCGCAGCTGCAACTTCTTTATTGGCCTTACAGACCGCGGCAATTATCTTAGTAATATCAAATTCTACTTCTTCTCCGCTTCGTTTGATAATCTTCAATATTCTGGCCCCCATTCACCTAAAAATGATTCAATCTGAACGTATTGTATCATGGGCGGTAATCTTGTGCAATACGAAATAAAGGAATGGCAGATTCCTCCTGTTTAATCTAAACCGGAACAATATGCCTGTGAAGCGGTTTCATATAAATTATTTCCATAGCTGTCTATCACGACAATTGCCGGAAAATCAGCCACTTCAATCTTAAGGACTGCTTCTGCTCCCAAATCTTCATAACATACTGTTTCTGATTTTATGATGCACTTTGACAAAAGCGCTCCCGCGCCCCCGACCGCCGCTAAATAAACGGCGTGATTTTTTACAATTGCTTCCACTACTTCTTTGGAACGTTTTCCTTTTCCAATCATTGCTTTTAATCCAAGATCCAGAAACAAAGGCGTATACTTGTCCATTCGGCTTGCCGTAGTAGGCCCTGCGGATCCAATCGGCCTCCCGCTTCTGGCAGGAGACGGCCCCATGTAATATATTGCGGCGTCCCTGATATCAAACGGCAGGGCTTCTCCCTGCTCCAAAGCCTCCGTCATTCTTTTATGCGCGGCGTCCCTGGCAACATAAACCGTTCCCGTAATATATACATAATCCCCGCTCTTTAAAGCTTCAGCCGTTTCTTTCGTAATCGGCGTCGTAATATGTTTATCCATAAAATCCCCTTTATACTATCCTTACTGCGTGCCGGTTAACATGGCAGCATATATTTACGGCTACCGGAAGCCCCGCAATATGCGTCGGATACGTATTGATATTGACGGAAAGCGCGGTCGTTGTACCGCCCAGCCCTCCCGGGCCGATTCCAAGGCCGTTTATTTTTTCCAGCAGTTCCTGCTCAAGTTCGCGGACATACGGCGTCTTAGGCTTTTCTCCCAAATCCCTGGTAAGAGCCTGCTTTGCCATAAGGGCGGCTTTCTCGAAGTCCCCTCCGATTCCGACGCCAACCACCATCGGAGGGCATGCATTCGGCCCTGCATCCCTGACGGCAGTTAAAACGGCATTTTTTACGCCTTCGATTCCGTCTGCAGGCTTAAGCATAAATACCCTGCTCATATTTTCACTTCCGAACCCTTTCGGAGCGACTGTAATCTTTACCTGATCCCCAGGCACTATTGTATAATGGATAACTGCAGGCGTATTATCCTTTGTATTATTGCGCAAAATCGGATCGCCCACAACAGATTTGCGGAGGAATCCTTCGGTATATCCCCTGCGGACGCCTTCATTTACGGCGTCTTCTATGGGATCCCCTTCAAAATGCACATCCTGCCCGACTTCCAGAAACACAACGGCCATTCCGGTATCCTGGCAGATCGGGATGTTCTCCTCTCCCGCAATCTTTAAATTTTCAAGAAGCTGGTTTAAAATCTTTTTTCCCAGAGCAGATTTTTCGGCATCAGCCGCTTTTTTTAAAGCAAAATCCATATCGCCGGAAAGATAGTGGTTTGCTTCAAAACACATTTCCCTGATATGTTCCGTAATTATACCGGTATCTACTGAACGTACCATACTTTAATCCTCCCGCTTGTTTTTTCTTGTTTTGATCCATTCTTTGACATGTTCCCGCAATTTTTGGAGCGATTCGTTATAATCCAAAGATTTCATCCCCGGAAATGCCTTTAACAGACGTTCCTGTCCCAAAATTCTTGTTTCCAGCAGTTCTTTATGGCGTTCGATTAACTTTTCATACTCGGCCTTCCGCTGTTCTATCATTTCTCTTTTTTCAATTACATCAACGACATTCTCATAAATATTTTCTCCGATTTCATTTGAAATTCCCTTTAATTTTCCAGCAACTTCGTCAATAAGTTTTAAATGTCTGTTAAATTTCAAAATCGTACTTACCGTAAAAATGCAGTCGATTAAAAAAGCTGACAGAAATACGATCAAAAGTACGGCTCCAACTGAATTTGGAAAAATCAGGATAAATTTATAAATCAAGGGATGCAGCACAAGCATAATAAAGCTGCACGCAAGCCCCCAGAGCACCGAAAATTTCAGGCAGACATACCCGTTTATATGAAACGGAATATCAGAATAATCCCACCATTTGTTGTGAAACACCTTTTCCAAAAGCCACCCGGTCAGGTATTCTAATACCGAGGTAAGTAAAAAAGAGCCTGCAAATAGTATCAAAAGGTTCTCTTTTAGCGGAGTCAAAACGCCAATCACAATCAATACGCCGAATCCGTAAATCGGGCAGTACGGGCCGTTTAAAAAACCGCGGTTTACAAATTTCCCAAGATCCAGGGCGGCATAGGATACTTCCGTACACCATCCCAAGAATGCATAAATCATAAATATGCATAAAAACTCGTAAACCGTCTGCGGCATAAACGTAAACCTCCTAATTCTCTTCTGTTTCTTCTTCCTGATCTATTTGCTGAATCAGGTTTTTATCCTCTCTCACTTTTGCAATACTTGCAATTGTCACATTTTCGTCCAGATCAATTAATTTCACGCCGGACGTTATACGCCCTAAAACGGAAATCCCTTCTACTTTCATCCGGATTACAATGCCTTCCACTGTCACGATCATTATCTCATTGTCATCATTGACAGCTTTGATCCCGACAATATTGCCCGTTTTTTCCGTAATTTTATAGCATTTTACGCCCTTTCCGCCCCGGATCTGCGACGTAAATTCATCCATGCGCGTGCGTTTTCCAAGCCCTTTTTCTGAAGCGATCAGAAGGTACTCTCCCTGTGAATCCATCTGCATCCCGACTACTTCGTCCCCGTCCAAGAGGTTCATGCCGATTACGCCCATCGAATTTCGCCCGGTGCTCCTGACGTCCGTTTCATGGAACCGGATGCACTGCCCGTATTTTGTGACCAAAATAATATCCCTGGTATTATCTGTTTTCTTTACTTCAATCAATTCGTCGTCTTCTTTTAAATTAATTGCAGAAAGCCCTGTCTTACGGATATTTGCATAGTCGCATATCTGCGTTTTCTTTACAATTCCCTTCTTTGTCGCCATAAACAGATAATTGCCGTCCGTATATTCGCTGATCGGAATCACAGCGGTAATTTTTTCATCCGGCAAAAGCTGCATCAGATTAATAATTGCGGTTCCACGCGCCGTCCGGGACGCTTCGGGGATTTCATATGCTTTCAGGCGATATACCTTCCCGCTGTTTGTAAAAAACATCAGATAGTGATGCGTCGTCGTCATCAGAAGTTCCACAATATAATCGTCTTCAATGGTTTCCATGCCTTTTATGCCCCTGCCGCCCCTGTTCTGGCTGCGGAAATTATCAACGCTCATCCGTTTGATATATCCTAAATTCGTCATACAGATAACCGTATTGGACTTTGGAATAATATCTTCCATCGAAATATCGTATGCGTCGAAACCAATGGAAGACCTTCTTTCATCCCCGTACTTATCCGAGATCAGCAATATTTCTTCCCGGATAACGCCCAGTAATTTCTTTTCGTCAGCCAGAATTTCTTTCAATTCATCGATCTTTTTCATCAGTTCCGCATATTCCGATTGGATTTTTTCGCGTTCAAGGCCTGTCAGAGCACGAAGGCGCATATCTACAATCGCCTGGGCCTGTACGTTTGTCAGGCCGAACCGCTCTTCCAGGCGTTCTTTCGCTTCGTTTGTATTGCGGCTGCCCCGGATAATAGAAATAACCTCGTCAATATGATCTAAAGCGATCAGCAGGCCTTCCAGAATATGGGCGCGTTCCTCCGCTTTGTTTAAGTCGTATTTCGTCCTTCTGGTTACAACTTCTTTTTGATGCAGCAGATAATAATCCAGCATCTGATATAAGTTTAAAACTTTCGGCTGATTATTGACCAAAGCTATCATATTTACGCCAAACGTATCCTGAAGCTGCGTATGCTTATATAACTGGTTTAAAACGACATTTGGATTCACATCGCGCCTTAATTCAATGCAAATCCGCATCCCCTGGCGGCTGGACTCATCCCGCAGGTCTACTATCCCGTCTACTTTTTTGTCGTGGAGGAGATCTGCAATTTTCTCGATCAGGCGCGCTTTATTAACCATATACGGCAGTTCCGTAACAATAATATTATTTTTTCCGTTCTGCAGAGGTTCAATATCTGTTACGGCGCGAACGCGGATCTTGCCCCTCCCGGTACGGTACGCCTGTTCGATACCGGAGGTTCCAAGTATTGTCCCTCCCGTCGGGAAATCAGGCCCCTTAATGATACCTAAAATTTCTTCTATAGACGTTTCCCGGTCTTCCAAAACCTGATTGTCAATCATTTTTACGACTGCCGCAATCACTTCTCGCAGATTATGCGGAGGAATATTCGTCGCCATGCCTACCGCGATGCCGGAAGTACCGTTTACTAGAAGATTCGGGTACCTTGCCGGCAGAACCACGGGTTCTTTTTCTGTTTCGTCGAAGTTTGGCATAAAATCAACGGTATTTTTATTGATATCCGCCAGCATTTCCATAGAAATTTTACTTAAACGAGCTTCCGTATAACGCATAGCTGCCGCGCCGTCCCCGTCCATGGAACCGAAATTTCCGTGGCCGTCTACCAGGCAGTACCGGGTAGACCATTCCTGCGCCATATTCACAAGAGCGCCGTAAATCGAACTGTCTCCGTGGGGATGGTATTTACCCATCGTATCACCTACGATACGCGCGCATTTACGGTGCGGCTTATCCGGCCCGTTGTTTAATTCTATCATGGAAAATAAAACCCTTCTCTGTACGGGCTTTAAGCCATCCCTTACATCCGGGAGCGCCCTGGATGCTATTACGCTCATTGCATAATCAATATAGGATGTTTCCATTGTTTTCTTTAAATCCACATCGTGAATCTGATCAAAAATTTTATCATCCATTTATATTCGA
Organism: uncultured Lachnospiraceae bacterium; assembly: GCA_910577065.1. GTDB lineage: Bacteria > Bacillota > Clostridia > Lachnospirales > Lachnospiraceae > Roseburia_B. Next base: position 30,659 of record CAJTLD010000006.1, read on the forward strand.
CTCCTCTTATACGTCCAGGTTCTGTACATATTTTGCATTTGCCTCTATAAACTCCCGCCTGGGTTCCACTTTATCTCCCATCAGCGTCGTGAATATAACGTCAATCTCCGAAGAAGCCTCTTCGTCCATAACAACTCTGCGTAAAATACGCTTTTCGGGATCCATTGTCGTTTCCCAAAGCTGTTCCGCATCCATTTCCCCAAGACCTTTGTATCGCTGGATTTTATTGTTGTTATCACGTCCGATTTCGATCAAAAGACGACCCAGTTCATCATCATTATAAGCATACCAGATCTTTTTGTTTTTTTCGATTTTATAAAGAGGGGGCTGCGCCAGATAAACAAAACCCTGTTTAATCAACTCCGGCATAAAACGGTAAATAAAAGTCAAAAGCAGCGTACTGATATGCGCGCCGTCAACGTCTGCATCCGTCATAATAATGATTTTGTGGTACCGTAACCTGGATATATCGAAATCTTCATGGATACCTGTGCCAAATGCCGTAATCATCGCCTTAATCTCGGCATTTCCGTATATTTTATCAAGCCTTGCCTTTTCCACATTTAAAATCTTCCCCCGCAGCGGAAGAATTGCCTGCGTTATCCGGTTCCTTGCCATTTTTGCAGAGCCTCCCGCAGAATCTCCCTCTACGATATAAATCTCGCAGTTAACCGGATCCTTATCCGAACAATCCGCTAATTTACCCGGAAGGGACGTTCTGTCAAGCGCCGTTTTTCGTCTGGTCAGATCCCTGGCTTTGCGGGCGGCCTCCCTTGCGCGCTGCGCCAGAAGGGATTTCTCGCAAATTGTCTTTGCCACCGCAGGATTCTGTTCCAGAAAATACGTAAGCTGCTCGCTTACAATACTGTCAACCGCCCCCCTGGCTTCGCTGTTCCCAAGCTTTTGTTTGGTCTGTCCTTCAAACTGCGGTTCGGTTACCTTTATGCTGATAATCGCCGTTAGGCCTTCCCGGATATCCTCTCCGGTAAGCGCCGTATCCGTATCTTTTAAAATCTTATTTGTCTTTGCATACTGATTAAACGTCTTCGTAAGGGCGTTCCGAAATCCGGCCAGATGCGTGCCGCCTTCCGGCGTAATTATGTTATTTACAAAGCTAAACGTCGTGTCGTTAAACGAATCGTTATGCTGCAAAGCAACCTCGACGTATACGTCTTCCTTCTGTCCCTCACAGTAAATAATATCCTGATACAAAGGCTCCTTGCTTTTGTTCAGGTAAGAAACAAATTCTTTAATTCCGCCGGCATAATGGAATTTATCTTCCAGTTCCGGTTCGCTTCGCTCGTCGCGAAGTATGATTTTCAGATCCTTTGTCAAAAACGCCGTTTCCCGCAGTCTCTGCCTTAACGTCTGGTAATCAAAAGCAATATCTTCAAAAACCGTATCGTCCGGTAAAAAAACAACTTTTGTACCCGACTTATCAGCAGGACACTCCCCGATCACGTTCAGCGGATACATTGCCTTGCCGCGTTCATAGCGCTGCTTATAGATTTTTCCTTCGCTGTAGATTTCTACTTCCAGCCAGCTAGAAAGCGCGTTCACGACCGAAGCGCCTACGCCGTGCAGGCCCCCGGACACTTTATATCCTCCTCCGCCGAATTTTCCTCCGGCATGAAGAATGGTAAATACCACCTCTACCCCTGTCAGCCCTGACTTTTGATTGATACCTACCGGAATACCGCGTCCGTTGTCAATAACCGTGACAGAACTGTCTTTATTGACGGTTACTTCAATATCGGTACAAAATCCGGCAAGCGCCTCATCCACGGAATTGTCTACAATCTCATACACAAGATGGTGAAGCCCTCTTGCCGAAGTACTCCCGATATACATCCCGGGCCTTTTGCGGACTGCTTCTAATCCTTCTAAAATCTGTATTTGATCTGCTCCGTATTCATTACCCATAATTGCCTCCTATTCACGGATTACGTTTCCGCATACTACTTTAAAAACCCGGTTCATGGCAAAGCGGCTGCGTATTAATTCATCTAATCCGGTACATGTAATGATTGTCTGGGTTCCACTTATATTTTCCAGCAGGTAGTTTTGCCTGTTGCTGTCTAATTCGGATAATACGTCATCTAAAAGCAAAACGGGCGTTTCTTTTGTAACCGTCTTTACCAGTTCAATTTCAGACAGTTTTAAAGACAGTGCGCATGTACGCTGCTGCCCCTGAGAACCGAACTTGCGAATATCTATCCCATGGATAGAAAAGGACATGTCGTCCCTGTGCGGCCCTGTCGTTGTCTGTCCTGATTTTAAGTCTTTTGTACGGACCCGTTCTAATTCTTTTTCAAACAAATTTTCCTGGATATTGGGATCATAAGAAAGTAACATATCTTCTCTACCGCCGGAAATACTGCGGTGGATCCGGTTTACAATCTCGTTTAACCGGCCTACAAATTCCCTGCGGCTTTCAATGATTTTGCTTCCGTAACGTACCAGTTGGGCGTCCCATACGGACAGCGTATTTACAAGATCCGGTTTGAAAAAAATATCTTTTAGAAGTTTATTCCTTTGGTTTAAGATTTTATTGTACTTTGCAAGGTGATCGAGGTAGATTTTGTCTAACTGGCAAAGTTCCAAATCCATAAAATGTCTTCGTTCCGAAGGGCCATTTTTAATGATATTTAAATCCTCCGGTGAAAATGAAACGATATTTAAAATTCCAAACAGTTCGCCGGCTCTTTTGATCGGGATCCGGTTGACTGCAATTCCCTTCGTGCGGTTTTTCTTTAAATGCATGTCAATTTGAAACTGCTGTTTTCTTTTTTCGGTGAAAATGCGGATATGCGACTCGTCATATCCAAATTGGATCAGTTCCTTATCCTTACACGCTCTGTGGGATTTGGTTGTCCCTCCAAGGTAAACGGCTTCCAGAACATTTGTTTTACCTTGGGCGTTATCGCCGTAAAGAATATTTGTACCTGGATCAAAATCTACCGTAAGCGTTTCATAATTACGAAAATGCTTTAATTCCAGCGATTTGATAATCATTTGGTTATCTGAAATACTTCATTCCCAACCGATACCGTATCGTTTGGATAAAGCTTTCTTCCTCTTCGTAATTCTGTTGTGCCGTTTACCAAAACCAAGCCGTCTGTTATCATCATTTTAGCATCTGTTCCGGAACCTGCAATCCCGGCTTTTTTCAGCGCCTGGCCTAAACGTATAAAATCTTCATTTTCGCGAATTGAAATTTCCATATTTTTGCCTCGTTTTATTATAATTAATTTGTAACCGCGTTGAAGTTGACCGGAAGGATCAGATAAATGTAGCTTTCTGCTTCATCTTTGATAAAACAGGGCGCTTTGGGATTAACCATAAATAAAGAGATCTCTTCTTCGTCTATAACCCGGAGCGCGTCTATAAAAAATTTAGGGTTAAAGCCTATCATTATGTCTTTTCCTTCTTTTTGGATGTCGATTTCTTCGTTCATAGAACCGATGGTGGAATTGATTTTAAGTTCCATTGTAACGTCATTGATATTCATAATGATCGGTTTTTTTTCTCCTTCTTTAATCAGAAGCGTAGCACGGTCGATACAGCTTAGCAGTTCTTTTTTATTGATCTGTATTTTAGTTTCATAATCGGGAGAAACCATCTGATCGATCCTGAAATATTCTCCTTCGATCAGTCTTGACACAACGGTTGTCTGGCCAAACTCAAATATAATGTGATTCTCTGTTATAAATACGATTACGTCTTCTTCTGCGTCTCCTGGAAGTATTTTACTGATCTCATTGAGCGTTTTGCCAGGTACTATTACTTTTTTGTAGTTATAATTATCTTTCAGATCAATATTGCGGATAGAAATACGATGTCCGTCTAAAGATACGACTTTCAGCTTGTTTTCATTAATTTCAAAAAGTTCCCCCGTCATGATCTTGTTGTTGTCATTGTCTGCAATAGAAAAAATTGTCTGTTGGATCACTTCTTTTAGTGTAAACTGGGACAGAGCGACGGAGTCGTTTCGTTCAATGTATGGAAGAGAAGGAAAATCTTCTCCAGATTGTCCGGGAATATTGAATTTTGCTTTTTCACATGTAATGGAAGTCTGAAAATTGTCTTCTGTTTTGATAACTACTTCATTGTCAGGCAGTTTCCGTACGATTTCTAAGAGAAACTTGGCGTTTAATGCAATAATGCCGGATTCTTCAATAGAGCCTTCAATGATCGTTTCGATACCGAGTTCCATGTCGTTTGCAGTCAGTTTGATCCTGCCTGATCTGGCGTCAATCAGAATACATTCTAATATAGGCATTGTAGTTCTGACTGGAACAGCTTTGGAAACAATATTAACTCCTTTTAAGAGATTAGATTTCGAACAGATCAATTTCATATCGTATAACTCCTTCCAAAAAAGCATATATTAATTTAAGATCAGATTTCGTAGTAGTAGTATTAAGGGGTGTTAATAAGTTTAAAACCCTTAGAATCCGCTAAATTAAAGGATTTGTAGGCTGTACAAGCCTGTTCAAAAGTAAAAAAAAGCTGCGGATTGCCGTTGGATTGAATGTGGATAACCTGTTTTAATTTGGGTTAATTTTCTTTTTGATCGTGTTTATTAGTATACGTGTGTTTTCATTGGACTTATATTCTTCGGTTATTTTGCGGATACCGTGGATAATTGTGGAATGATCGCGGCCTCCTAACAAAGCTCCAATGGAATCTAACGGTATGTTCGTCATATCTTTACATAAATACATAGCTATTTGCCTGGGGCGTACAATATCGTTGCTCCTGTTTTTGGAAATCATCTGTTCTAAAGAAATCTGGCAGTGTTCGGAAACTGCTTCAATGATCAGCTGCGGAGTAATTTCTTTTGGTTTGTCCGGCGTAATAATATTTTGAAGTTCTTTTACGGCAATGTCCATGGTAATTTCTGTTTTAACAAGGTTGCCGTAGGCTAATAGTTTATTTAAAGCGCCTTCCAGTTCACGGATGTTGGATTTGATGTTGTTTGCAATGTAATTTAAAATATCGTCGCTTAGTTCCATTTCATCTGATTCTACTTTACGGCGTAAGATTGCCATACGTGTTTCATAGTCCGGAAGGCCGATATCTGCCATTAATCCCCATTCAAAACGGGATTGGATACGTTCTTCTAAAGTTTCCATTTCTTTCGGCGGTTTATCAGAAGTTAAGATAATCTGTTTTTTGGCGGAATGGAGTACGTTGAAGGTATGGAAAAATTCTTCCTGCGTGCTTTCCTTTCCTATTATAAACTGTATGTCGTCGATCATCAGTACGTCTACCGTGCGGTATTTTTCGCGGAACTTTGTCATAGCAGTAGTATTGCCATTTCGGATGGATTCAATAACCTCATTGGTAAATTCTTCCGATGTAACGTATAAAACCTGCGTTTCCGGGTTTTGATCCAGGATAAAATTGCCGATAGAATGCATAAGATGCGTCTTTCCAAGTCCCGGGCCTCCATATATATAAAGAGGATTGTAAGATTCTCCGGGCGATTCGGCTACAGCCAGGGATGCTGACTGGGCAAAACGGTTGTTGCTGCCTACGACGAAGGTATCAAACGTGTAATTGGGATTTAGGTTTGATCGCTCAGGCAACGCGGACGTTTTTTTGGGAGGGACGCGTTTTAGTTCTTTGGCTTGTTCTTCGAGCACAAATGTCAGTTCATATTCAATGCCTGTCATTTCGGAAATAGAGACTTTTAAAGGTATTTTATATCTTTTTGAGATAAAGTTAATGCCTATCTGCCCCAATTCCGATGGAACTTCAATATAAAGGATATTATCTTTGATCGTACAAATTTTGAGTGGTTTGAGCCACGAATCAAAGACAATGTTCTTAATGTCATAATCTTCTTTTACACGTTGTAAAATTTGTTCCCATTTTTCGAATATAGCTTCCATCTGATTTCTCCATTACCCTTTTTTTGAAAGGATTTGAACAGTAAAAAAATCCTACATTAGCTTATCATACCAAATTTTAATCCTTTAATCAATGAAAAATTGCAGATTCCATGTCAGAAAATGTTTGGAATAATTGTCCACAGCGAAACGGATATTTCACAAAAGTTATCGACTGACTAAAATTACGCTATACACAGAAGATGTAGATAAAAATACAGATTTTCACAGTTTATCAATAAAATATGTGTAAAAACAGGTAAAATAAACATCGTTATCCACGAGTTATCCACAAATTGTGTATGACTTGTGCAAATCCACATAAATTTTGTGGTGTGGAAAAGCAAATTGTGGATAACTTTTTTTTCCACATAGAAAATCTGGAAAATATGTTAATTCTACTTGACTTGGCCCATTTTTTTGTTATAATTATAACGGTGTTTTCTAAAACAGAGGAGGTGCGCAGATATGAAAATGACATACCAGCCAAACAGAAGGAAAAGAGCAAAAGTTCATGGCTTTCGAGCGCGGATGAGCACAAAAGGCGGAAGAAGAGTATTGGCTAGAAGAAGATTAAAAGGAAGAAAAAGAATATCAGCTTAGGCCACAGTTTGTGGTCTTTTCTTCTTTCAGGAGCCAGTTTAATAAAGGAGCCGGGCATGCCATATGAAATTTTCAGAATCGCTCAAAAAAAATACTGATTTTCGGAATGTATATAATAATGGAACTTCACATGCGAACAGGATTTTGGTTTTATATGTGCTTGCAAACCATACCGGAAGGAACCGGTTTGGAATATCAGTCAGCAAAAAAGTCGGAAACAGCGTAGTAAGGCACAGGATTACGCGCCTGATACGGGAAAGTTACAGGCTGCACGAAGAGATGTTTAAAAGCGGTTTAGATATCGTAGCCATTGCAAGGGTAAGCGCCAAACAGGCGTCTTATCAGGACATAGAGAAAGCGCTGCTTAGCCTTGCAAATCTTCATTCTATAACAATAGAAAAGCAGATGGAATTATTTTGAAAAAAATTATAATTGTAATGATTAAATTTTATAGAAAATATTTGTCGCCTTTAAAATCGACAAAGTGCCCTTATTATCCGACCTGTTCGGAATATGGGTTAGAAGCGGTGGAGAAATATGGCGCTATTAAAGGCAGTGCATTGGCTTTCTGGCGAATATTGCGATGTAATCCTTTTTCAAAAGGCGGATATGATCCCGTTCCATAAACAACCCTGATATGATAAAGGAGGTAAATTACATTGTCAGATATTGTTTTAACGGCGTATGACGGTGCATTTTTAGGGCCTATTGCAAAGGTATTGGGCCTTATCATGAACATGGTTTATATGTTTATGTCAGAAGTACTTGGGCTGTCAAATATTAGTTTAACGATCATTATATTTACGATTGTTATTTATATGTGTTTGTTCCCGATTACTTATAAGCAGCAAAAATTTTCAAAGATATCGCAGAAGATGCAGCCGGAACTTCAGAAGGTGCAGAAGAAATACCATGGGAAGAAAGATCAGGCTTCCATGATGGCAATGCAGGAAGAAACGCGTATGATTCAGGAAAAGTACGGCGTATCTCCGACCGGAAGCTGTATCAGCATGATGATAAACCTGCCGATTTTGTTCGGCCTTTTACGTGTGTTTTATAATGTGCCCGCATATATTGACAGCATCAAGAATCAGTTTTCGTCTTTGGTGGACGGCATTATGGCTACGCCAGGCTATCAGGAGATCATGGCGGATCTGGTTCAGAAGGTCAGGATGACGACGGTACGGGTTGACTTTACGGCGACGGACGAGGGAGTTCTTTCTAATTATATAGTAGATACCTTATATGCGATGAATTCATCCGGCTGGGATATGCTTAAAGAAAAGTTTACAGGGCTTTCGGACGTTATTGTTTCCACACAGAGCCATCTGAGTGAAATCAATAGTTTTCTGGGGATGAATATTTCGGATTCTCCGTCAAGTATCATTTCTTCCGGTATGAAAAGCGGGGCATATTTCCTGGTATTCTTGGCTGTATTGATTCCGGTGCTTTCTTATCTTACACAGGTATTAAATATGAAGCTGATGCCGCAGCCAAGCGCAGGCGGGGACAGCGACGCTATGGCAAAGCAAATGAATGCAATGAATAAGTTTATGCCTCTCGTTTCCTTGTTTTTCTGTTTCAGCATTCCGGTGGGACTTGGCATTTATTGGATTTTAAGCGCTTTAGTCCGAAGCGTTCAGCAGGTACTTTTAAACCGGCATTTTGAAAAGATAGGTTTGGATGATATTATCCGCCAAAGTCAGGAAAAAGCGAAAAAGAAACGGGAAAAAATGGGAATTTCCGAAAACCAGATTAACCAGGCGGCCCGATTAAATACCAAAAAGATCAAAGAACCTGCGATATCTGCGCAGGAAAAAGAACGTCTTTTGGAAAAAGCCGCGGAAGGCAGGAAGAATGCAAAACCTGGAAGTCTGTCAGCGAAAGCAAATCTTGTAAAGGAATTTAATGAAAGGAATACAAAATAGGGGGCAGGAGATATGGATTTTATTGAAGTTTCAGCAAAAACTTACGATGAAGCTGTAACAGATGCTTTGATTCAATTAGGGGCAACAAGCGATCAGGTGGAAATTGAAGTAATTGATAAAGGCAGCGCCGGTTTTTTAGGAATCGGTGCGAAGCCCTTTAAGATTAAGGTCACAAAAAAGAACAATACGCCGGAAGCATTTGTAAGAAAGTTTTTGTCCGATATATTTTCGGCAATGCAGATGGATGTAGAGCTGTTGATTCAGGTAAACGAAGAAGCCCGTACCATGGAAATTGAACTTAAGGGCGAAGAGATGGGGGTACTGATCGGCAAGAGAGGACAGACGCTTGATTCATTACAGCTTCTGACCAGCAATGCCGTCCATAAGCATTTTGAGACTTATTATAAAGTAAAAGTAGATACGGAAAATTACCGTCTCAGAAGAAAAGAAACACTGGAAAATCTGGCAAAAAATATCGCTTATAAAGTAAAGAGGACGAAACGTCCGATTTCCTTAGAACCTATGAATCCATTTGAACGGAGGATTATCCATTCTACGCTGCAAAACGACAGATATGTTATTACGCACAGCGAGGGAGAGGATCCTTACAGGCATATTGTAATTTCTATGAAAAGATAACTGAGAATCGGTACAGGGGCTGTTGCGGCACATGGCATCAGCCTTTGTTTTTATTGCGCAATAGCGAATGGGAGGGCCCTGAATTTGAATAATACGGAT
>CAJTLD010000006.1:39839-48276 GCA_910577065.1 uncultured Lachnospiraceae bacterium
CCGCGGCTGCGACTGCCGTAGCAAACGCCGGGATTGGAATTATCCGGATTAGCGGCGATCAGGCCGTTGCGGTAGCGGACCGGGTGGTCAGGCTAAAGGCCAAAGGAAAAAAATTGTCCGGCTGTGAAAGCCATACGATCCATTATGGTTTTGTTATGGATGGGGATCAGGTTGCGGACGAGGTTATGGCAGTTCTTATGAAGGCTCCAAGAAGTTATACCAGAGAAGATACGGTCGAGATTAACTGCCATGGCGGGACGCTTGTTATGAAACGCGTTCTGGAACTGATTATAAAAAACGGGGCGAGGCCGGCTGAACCGGGTGAATTTACAAAACGGGCCTTTTTAAACGGAAGAATTGATCTTGCCCAGGCGGAATCGGTTCTGGATCTTATAAAGGCCGGAAATGATTTTGCATGGAAGGCTTCTATGGAGCAGCTAAAAGGTTCGTTGTCGGATGCTGTCCGCAGAATGCGGGCGATCATTTTGCATGAAATAGCATTTATCGAGTCTGCAATTGACGATCCGGAACACTATCCGATGGAGGGATATGGAGATACGCTTCTTAAGAATATAAAACCTGTTTTGGATGAAGTGGAGCAGCTTCTTTTTCATGCGGAGGACGGCGCTGTTTTAAAAGAGGGAATCCATACGGTAATTGCAGGAAAGCCTAATTCCGGAAAATCCTCTCTTTTAAACGCCCTGTCAGGAAGACAACGGGCTATTGTAACTGATATTGCCGGAACGACAAGGGACGCCATTGAAGAGCAGGTTTTATTGCGTGGAATTGAACTTCACGTAACAGATACGGCCGGTATACGGAATACGAATGATCCGGTAGAAAAAATCGGCGTAGAGACGGCAAAAGAATATATAGAAAGATCAGATTTGATTATCTATGTGGCAGATGCTTCCGCTCCGCTGGACGAGGATGACAAAAATATTATTGAACAGATAAAAAACAGGAATGTTATCGTACTTTTAAACAAATCCGATCTGCCCGCTGCAGTTACGCAAGAGGAAATTACGGCGCTTTTGGATAAACCGGTTCTGTCGGTATCGGCCAAATTTAAAGATGGAATAGAAGATTTGGCAGATTTGATAGAAGAAATGTTTTTGCATGGAAAAATAGATCCAAATCATGAGATTTATATTACCAACATCCGGCATAAGAATGCATTGACGGAAGCAAAGAAGAGCCTTTTGCTTGTAAAACAAAGCGTCTTGGACGGGATGCCGGAGGATTTTTATTCGATTGATTTGATGAACGCATACGAAATTCTGGGTTCTATTGTGGGAGAAGCAGTGGAAGACGATTTGGTAAATGAAATTTTCAGTAAGTTTTGTATGGGGAAATAACGGTTTATGATAGGGTTTTTAAACAGAAAGAAGGATGATGTATGCCCTCTGTTGTAGAATATTACGATGTGTGCGTGGTCGGGGCCGGCCATGCCGGATGTGAAGCCGCGCTGGCAGCGGCAAGGCTTGGATTTGAAACAATGCTGTTTACGATCAGCATTGACAGTATCGCAATGATGCCCTGTAATCCGAATATCGGCGGAAGTTCCAAAGGACACCTGGTACGGGAAATTGACGCGCTTGGCGGTGAAATGGGCAAAAATATAGATAAAACGTTTATCCAGTCTAAAATGCTGAATAAATCAAAAGGCCCTGCGGTACACTCCCTGCGGGCGCAGGCGGATAAAGCCTCTTATACCATGGAAATGCGAAAAACGCTGCAAAAAACGGAACATCTGACTATAAAACAGGCGGAGGCAGCTTCGATTTTGACTGAGGGAGAAGGGGAAGACCGCCGTATCACAGGGCTAAAAACGGTTTCCGGCGGTACGTACCGCTGTAAAGCCGTAGTGCTGTGTACGGGAACTTACTTGAAGGCCAGATGCCTGACAGGGGAAATGGTTACGCAGACGGGTCCGAACGGGCTGCAGGCCGCGAATTATCTGACGGATTCCCTGAGAGAACACGGAATAGAAATCTACCGTTTTAAAACGGGGACGCCGGCCAGGATTGATAAACGGTCGATTGATTTTTCGAAAATGAAGGAGCAGTTTGGAGACGAAACGGTTGTGCCGTTTTCTTTTACAACAAATCCCAAAGATGTGCAGATCGATCAGGTTTCGTGCTGGCTGACTTACACAAATGAAAAGACGCATGAGATTATCCGCGATAATCTGGATCGTTCCCCTTTATTTGCAGGGGTTATAGAAGGAACCGGACCCAGATATTGCCCGTCGATTGAAGATAAAGTTGTAAAATTTGCAGATAAAGAGAGGCATCAGGTTTTTATTGAACCGGAAGGTCTGTCTACCAATGAGATGTATATCAGCGGTATGTCCAGTTCTCTCCCGGAAGACGTCCAGTATCAGATGTACCGCAGCGTACCGGGATTAGAGCATGCCAAAATTGTCCGAAACGCTTATGCAATAGAATACGACTGCATCAACCCCAACCAGCTTTATCCTTCACTGGAATTAAAGACGATAAAAGGGCTGTTTTGCGGCGGCCAGATAAACGGAAGTTCCGGTTATGAAGAAGCAGCCTGTCAGGGACTGATGGCTGGGATTAACGCCTGTATGTATATTCAGGGAAAGGATCCTCTGGTGTTAGATCGCTCAGAAGCGTATATCGGGGTTCTGATCGATGATCTTGTTACAAAAGAAAATCATGAACCTTACCGTATGATGACTTCAAGGGCAGAATATCGTCTGCTGCTGCGCCAGGATAATGCAGATTTGCGGCTTTCCAAAAAGGGATATGAAGTCGGATTATTGCAAAAGGAACGTTATGACTGGGTTCTGGAAAAGGAAGCATTGATTTCGGACGAGCTGCGGCGCGTTCAGAAGGTTATGATCGGTGCAAGCCGGAATGTTCAGGATTTGCTCGTATCGTTTGACAGCATTCCGCTAAATACAGGGACTTCTCTGGCAGAGCTGATTCGAAGGCCCGAATTGAATTACGATATGTTAGCGCCAATCGATCCGGATCGTCCTGATTTGCCGAAGGAAGTAACGGAGCAGGTGAATATTAACATTAAGTACGAGGGTTATATCAGCCGTCAAATAAAACAAGTGTCACAGTTTAAGAAGCTGGAGAAAAAGAAGCTGCCAAAGGAATTAGATTACCGTAAGGTACACAGCTTAAGGATAGAGGCGGTTCAGAAGCTGAATCAGATTAAGCCGGTTTCAATCGGGCAGGCTTCCCGGATATCCGGCGTTTCTCCGGCAGATATTTCTATGATTTTAGTATATCTTGAACAGCAGAAACATAAGGAGGGATTATGACACAGGATCAATTGTCCTATATGGAAGATCAGTTTGAAAAGGAAGGTTTTGTTTTTTCCGAGGATCAAAAGCGTATGTTTGTTACATTTTATGAAATGCTGATCGAAAAAAATAAAGTTATGAACCTAACGGGCATTACGGAATTTAAAGATGTGGTAACAAAGCATTTTCTGGACTCTTTGTCGCTGCGCCGCGTCGCTGATTTGTCGCGTCCTCTTTCTGTTTTGGATCTTGGCACAGGCGCCGGCTTTCCGGGGATCCCTCTTAAAATAGCTTTTCCGCACCTTAAAATTACCTTAATGGATTCCCTTCAGAAAAGAATCCGGTTTTTGGAGGAAGTGACGGATACGCTTGGCCTTAGCGGTATCAAAGCGGTTCACGGAAGGGCGGAAGAATGTGCGAGAAATCCTTCCTTCCGTGAAGCGTTTGATTTATGCGTTTCGCGCGCAGTGGCAAATTTAGCTGTTTTGGAGGAATACTGCCTGCCATTTGTAAAAACGGGAGGGCTTAGTATCGCTTATAAATCAGGCAGTATAGACGAGGAAGCGAACGAAGCCAAACGGGCTTGTTCCTTATTGGGCGGCAAATTGCAAAAGGTCTATAAGTTTGATCTTGGAGAAACCAAAAGGTCGTTTATTTTGGTTCAAAAGGTGAAAAAGACGCCGGATTTATATCCGAGGAAGGCGGGTACGCCTTCCAAGATGCCTTTGTAACAAATATGAAAAAAAAGATAATGCATCCGATCAGGCTAAATGTAATGCCGGCCGATAATCCAGGCGTTTTGTAGCGCAGTTCAATGGTATGCTCCCCTTTGGCCAGGGGAAGCGCCATATACATTCTGTTTGCTTTCAAAAGTTCCGCTTTTTTTCCGTCTACAAAAGCTGACCATCCCCTGCTGTAAGGGATAGAAAGGCAGAGGATTTTGTCTTCGGAAAGGCGGATCGAACCATATACTTTATTTGTCTCAATCGTTTCTTGTTCTAAAATATCTTCTTTCAGGGCAGCAGTCTGGCTGCTGTAGTTTTTCATAGGCTGGCAGATAATTTCCATATCTTTAAAACAATATATCCCTTTTTTAGGAAATGTAATCGTAATATTTTTCTGGGCTTTTTCGTGATATCCTAAAGAAACCAGATAGTCGGACTGTCCTTTATAATTTTTGTGGCTGTCTGTCATATGGCGCATGGTGTTGGAGGATTCGTCAGAAGATATGTTTAAAGTAATATCGTTTGTAAACAAATTTTTCATTCTAACCGAGGTTCCTTTTAAAAATAAGTAAGTTTCACAGCCGTCTAATCCGTTGAATGATAATGTGACGGACGCCCCTTCTTTTTTTACGTCAAAACTTCCGTCAGGCGCAATGGATAAGTTTTTACTATTTTGTATGGTATAATCTATGCTTTTGTGCGTAAAAACTGGTTTGGCCTGCGGTATGTGACCGAAATTGTCTTTTTCGTCTGTTTCAAGTACAATTCCCTGCATCAAAGCTTCCTGCCGTTTTTGGGGAGACATTTTATTGTAATCGTCAATCGGTATATAGGATTTATAGGTATAACCCAGCGGAAGCGCGTAAGTATTTTCATAGATTTCATATTTCTTTTGCCCGGATAAGGAAACAGAGCCAAGATACTGGTATCCGTACGGAATTACGTTTGAATTGGTGCGGATAAAATATTTTACTCCTGCCAGTGCGTCCAGGTAAGTCCTGTGATCCAGATCCCTGTAATTAAAAACAATAAATGATTTTATGGACATATCCATAAGATAATCGGAAATATGGCTGTTTTCCAGGCTCCAATAGTAGGAGAGGCCATGTTCTCCAATAACGGTAGATGCGTTTACATTTGTAAAATCATCTGTTTCGTATCGGAAAAACATCTGGTTGCTATTCTCAGAAGGAACGGAACACTGCAGCGCTTTCGCGGGACAGATGGTAATGTTTTCATAAGCCTTGTGTATATCTGCAAATTGTGACATATAATTGTTTCCATGACTTCCATATAAGAAAAATGCATTGACGCAGATATGGATTAAACTCAGGCAGAACATGCAGCAGGAAGTAAGGCGGACATTCCTTTTTATTTCGAGTAATATAAGAGAGGACAATAAAATAAGCCCAATTATTATTTTTTGCGAATTATTTTCTTTATACGCAATGAAAAGAATGAAATAACAAAAACATCCGGACCATAATATCCGCCGGAAGATTTTTTTTAATCGCATTATATCTTCCCATACTGTTGTAAGAATATAAGAAATCAAAGCCGCGTAAATGAAGCACCAGCGGTTTGCAATATAAGAAAAGCCATTTAAAGCTTTTCCAAAAAACGGGACGCAAAGCATAATGCTCATAATGCAAAATGTAATTTTTAGTGTTTTATACTTATTTTTTATTGTAAATAAAGTAAATATAGCCAAAATGGAAACAGTGGAAAATCCAAGCATTGTCCAGTTTCCGATTTTGTCTGCGGTCAGGACAGATAAAACCAGGTTGACATAATAACCCGGGCGATAGAGCATTGTATAATTTTGAGAGGATGTATTGCGGTTTGTAGAGAAAAACTGCAGCAAAACCGGTAGTAAAATTACAGACGACATACTTAAGCCTATACACGAATACCCAAAAAAACGGAATACGATTGAACAAAGTTCTTTTAGGAAACGGCTGTGCCGAAGTGAAAAAAAACGTACTGCGACATAAAAGCAAACGGCAAATACCAACATATAAAAAAAGTAAAAGTTGCTTATTGCCGAGAGGAAAACCATAAATATAAAAAGAGTTGGTTTCTTTTTTTGGAATATACGCTCAGATCCGGTTAATAATAATGGAAGATATATCATCGGGTTCATAAAAAATGGATGACGGATCCCTGCAAATAATAGAAAACCGCAAAAAACGTATTGAAATGCGCCTGCAAGCGTACCAATTCGTCCTTTTTTCATTTCACGGCAAAAATAAACGTAGCTTAGGCCGGATAAATAAAAACGGATTAGAATCAAAATCTGGTATAAATATTCAGCATATTGTTCCGGCACGAATATGCTAAGAATGTTTAACGGATCGCCTATTGTATAATAATGAAACGTTGTAATAATATCCGATCCGTATCCGACTTGAAAGTCCCACAAGGGGATCTGAAATTTGTGATCGAAGAAGATAGAACGGATTATTTGCCTTCCCCAGTTTCCAAAATGCATAAATGCTATATAATGCTGCCGCAGCCCGTCGTTGTTCCAGATAAGGCTTTTTTTCTCCAAAAAGAACGAAAAAAATATGATTGGCGTTATTATCATAAAAAGTATGGTATAAAACGCATAAGTATTTATTTTTATTTTTTTGTAGTGTATTCGCATCATTTTTGGTAATCCTTCTTTTGTA
Source organism: uncultured Lachnospiraceae bacterium (assembly GCA_910577065.1). Classification (GTDB taxonomy): domain Bacteria; phylum Bacillota; class Clostridia; order Lachnospirales; family Lachnospiraceae; genus Roseburia_B. Next base: position 46,520 of record CAJTLD010000006.1, read on the forward strand.
TTTTATATGCTCCTATGTGTAGCATTATTATTTAAAAATGCTACACATATATTAACATAATATTGTAAAATATGCTACGCTTTGTTGCATTTTTTTTTCTTGAAGGAAATATAATTGTTACTGTTCATATGCAAATAAATGGAATGGATGGTGATATATTTGGGAAATGAATTACTTCCGCAGAAATTAAAAGAACTCAGAAAAGCAAACGGATATACGCAGGATTATGTAGCATCTTTTTTGGGCGTTGTCCGCCAGACTTATTCCCATTATGAAACGGGATTAAGGAAACCAGGATCGGAAACGCTTTATAAACTGGCAGGTTTATATAATATTTCAATTGAAGATTTTATGCAGTTAATTATTTCGTTGGATCAGACAATTTATTATGACGCTCCGGCAAGTACGCAGTCGGGAAAAGATCTTTCAGATTTTTTGGATTATGTCAACGAGCCGTGTAATGTGCGAAAGCTTCGGTTTTTAACATATTCGGAAAAAGAGCTGCTTTTTTATTTTGAACAAATTTCGGAAGAAGATAAGAGAGATATAATTGAATTTATAAAGATTAAAACAAGAAAATACAGAGAGGCTTTAGAGACTGCAACCGAATATAAATAAAAGAACTGCCGTTTGTTAGACAGTTCTTTTTTTCTTATTCGTAATATCTGCTGATTATGCGGTATAATTGTTCTGGTTCTTCTAATTGTGGAAGTTTGCCGCAATCAGAGATACTGGCTGTTTCGATTAATTCATCATATTCTGTATAGGAAGTTATAATTTTGTCAGAATCTTCATGGTTGTCTGAAACAATTAGGAATATTGGGTTTTCTACTTTTTTTAGAGCAGGGATGATATTGATATTTGTGTAATTACCCAGAATACTTCCAAAAAGATATTTTCCTCTGCTGTGGCCTGCATGTGCGGATTCGTAATAGGTATCTTTTATCTTGCCGGAAATGCATGATTTTTTGCTGTGATATTTTGTTTCAAATAGGTTTGCAATGTTTTGTTCTGTCATTTGAATATGATAAAAGAAAGTGCCTAATACCGGAAATTCCAATATTTTTTTTAGTATGTTGGTGTCGCTGCATGGGGTTTGCTGCAGAGATTCCAAAGATGGTGGGTTGATGAAAAAAAGCTTATCAAAAATAGCGTTGTTCATATGCGCTGCCATTAGGGTGAAAGAACAGGAAGTTCCGGTCGCAATGACGTCCGTTTTCTGTTCTATAACGTTTTTTACAAAATCGGTAATTAGCTGTACGAACATATAATTGGTATAGGTGAGATTTGGTTTATCTGATCGGCCGCAGCCTAATAGATCGATTGTGTACACAGTGTGATCTTTTTCCAATTTTTTTATCAGAAGATTCCATTCGGCGGAAGAACTTGCGGGATGAAGATCGTGAATGAGAAGGAGTGGAGAACCGCTTCCTTGTTTGGTGTAAAAGATAGTTCCATAACGCCATGTGAAAAAGTATCCTTTATGGTCTGATAGCAGATTTTTGATTCCTGAGGTGGTATTTATAAATTTATTGATGCCGTAAATACATCCGGCTGACAGACCTGAAAGAAAAAAGAAATGTTTGATGTTTTTGTTCATTTGGATCCTCCTTTTAAGCTGTTGGTTTGATATTTATTATATACGAGTCGTTGTTTGATCGCAAGTGAAGAATTTGGAGGTGGGGTGGGGTGTTGGAAAAGATCCGTCATCCAGAGGGCAGGGGGTGAGGCTTTTGCGTGTGACAGGATGAAGCGGC